>CAYWBO010000030.1:0-30588 GCA_964456625.1 uncultured Lentimicrobiaceae bacterium
TTCTTCGGACTCAGCCCGGTCGTCTCGATATCGATGATGGCATATTTCATTCAAAACAAATTCGGAACAGAGATTACAAATTCAACTTCATCTGGATGGCTTTCACCTGTTCTTTCAGCTGCTTCACTTCCTGCATCAGCTGATCTTTTTCCTTGTTGGCTTCAGGCATTTCCGAGCTGATGTAATTAACAAACTTCCAGATTTCGACAATCTCTGATACCGGCATTTCATACGGCAGGTACAACGGGTTCAGAGAGTGCATTATGAATTTTCCGGACTCTTTGATTTTGTTTTCCAGCACCTTAAATACCACACCGTCTTCTTTTGTGATCACGATGTAAGCATGGTGGCTCCGAACAAAATTCCAGTCCTGCACAAATTCACCCGTAACATAGGATCCGTCCTGGATGGGCAGCATGGAGTCGCCGCTGATCTGGAAAGTACGGTACTTCTTCTGCTTGGATAAAAACGGCAGTTTAAAGGTCGGCAAAACCTTGATATAATCGGGATCGGCATAACCGGCAGCGTAACCGGCTTTGGCTTTTTCATTCACCAACTCGATATTTTCCTCGTTGTCCTGATCGACGGTGGTGGCCAGCACCCGGAGGTTGCTTCCTTTGATATAAATATCATAACCCCGTTCCAATTGCGACAACTGGCTTTCTGAAAGGGATGACAAGTCCACCTTTACCAACGTGTCGATGGCAACGCCGTAATATTCAGAGAATTGCATCAGCGCATTCATATTGGGTTGTGCCACGCCGTTTTCGTATCCGCTCAAAGTAGAGCGTTTCATTTCAAGGGAAAAGGCAGCCTCATCCTGAGTGCGGCCCTTACGTTTCCTCAACAGTTTGATGTTTTCTTTAAAATACATAGGATTGATTTTTAAAGTTATGATTCATTCTAAATTCATTGATTTCAGTGTCAAAATTCATTGCTTTATGGTGGGCTTCCTGATTTTTGATGTAATCTCTTACATTTTTTAATTGAACTGAGCCAACTGAAGCAGCATAAAATTCATTTTGCCAACAAAACCTTTCTTCGATTAAATGATTTTCATTAATCCAGTAGGAAGATTCACCTTTAATGACCTTCAAAGCAGCAGATAAAGATTGGTTTGCATTTAAAGAAATCAGGCAATGAACATGATCGCAAACCCCATTGATAAAATCCACATTGTATCCCGCGTCAGTCGCATGATTCCTCATATGTTCAAAAAGTAAAACCCTCACATCATGAGTAAGCCATGGAGCCTTATTTTTGGTAGTCCAAACCGCATGTATCCAAATTTTTACAAAAGGCATAACTTGATATATTTTGTATTTCCCGGGGTTTAAACCCCGGGAAACTCATAAATCCACTCAGTTTCCACGGGTTTTAACCCGTGGTCATGACCTAGATATCCCCGGATTAAAATCCAGGGAGTCTTCAATTACTAATATCCTTAAAAACAAACTCATACAATCTTCTCCACCTTTAATATTTTTCATTTTACTTGATTTCCTATTCTTAAAATGATTATATTACCGTCAAAATTATGATTATTTTTTAATCAAAAGTACATAAACATTTCGAAATGTCAAGTATTTAATTAAAAAATTTAACAAAATGGATGAGAGGACGGTATTGCATCTGGACCTGGATACGTTTTTCGTATCGGTAGAACGGCTGATAAATCCGTCGCTGATCGGGAAACCAGTCATTGTGGGCGGGCTCTCAGATCGCGGGGTGGTGGCCAGTTGCAGTTACGAAGCGCGTAAATTCGGGATTCATTCAGCCATGCCGGCACGGATGGCAAAACATCTGTGCCACGATGCGATTTTTCTTCGTGGCGATATGGATCTCTATACCCGGTATTCCAGAACCGTCACGGAAATTATTGCTGAGAAAGCGCCGGTGTATGAAAAAACTTCCGTGGATGAGCATTACCTTGACATCACAGGCATGGATCGTTTTTTCGGGAGTATGAAATGGTCGCACGAGCTTCGTCAGAAGATCATGAAAGAAACAGGGCTGCCCATTTCTTTCGGTTTATCCACCAACAAAACAGTCTCAAAAATCGCCACCGGCGAAGCCAAACCCAATGGAGAATTATACATTCCCCAGGAACGTGTCAAGAACTTTCTTTCGCCCCTTTCCATCAAAAAGATCCCCATGATCGGACCCAAAAACTATCAGTTGCTTCGTTCCATGGGCATTGCCAACATCAACACGCTCAGCATGATGCCGCCGGAATTGCTGGAACAGGTCCTGGGAAAAAACGGCGTGATCATCTGGAAGAAAGCCAACGGCATCGACCTCACACCGGTGATCCAGTATTCGGAGCGGAAATCCATCGGTACCGAACGTACTTTCGATCAGGATACCACCGACGTCAACCAGCTTCGCAATATTCTCATCGGGATGGTGGAAAAGATCGCTTTTGAAATGCGGAAACAACAGAAACTCACAGGTTGCATCACCGTGAAAATCCGGTATTCCAATTTCGATACCCACAACCTGCAAAAACGGCTTTCTTATACTGCTTTTGATCATATCCTGATCAAAGAAACGCTGGAACTTTTCGAAAACCTGTACAAAAGAAGAATGCTAATCCGGCTCATTGGTGTACGTTTCAGCCATCTGGTGGGTGGCAGTCAGCAACTGGATCTTTTCGACGAAAAACCCCAGCTGGCCAATCTTTACCAGGCCATGGACCACATCAGGGCGCGATTCGGAAAAAAAGCAGTGCAACGTGCGATAGGGATGCAGGTTTAAAGTATAAAGGCTAAAAAGTTCAAAGTTTGAAGAAAAAAGTGACAACGGGATAAAGTGACGAGGTGACTCAGCCAAAGCCAACAGCTAAAGTAAAAATATGTATCTGAACTGCCATTCATATTACAGCCTGCGATACGGCACTTTTCCTGTGGAAGAGCTGGTAAACCGGGCCAAACAGATGGGATTGGAAACGCTGGCGCTGACAGACATCAACAATTCCTCCGGGATGATCGATTTCGTGAAAGCCTGTAGCGAACAGGGTTTAAAAGCCATCGGCGGCATGGAATTCCGTGTGGAAGACATGCTGATTTTCATCGGGATTGCACGCAACAATGAAGGGTTCCGGGAGCTGAACGAATACCGGAGCGCCATCAACCTGGGAGAACAGGCATTGCAGGATCTGGCTCCTGATTTTCAACATATTTATGTGGTCTATCCTTTCGGGAAAGAGATCAACAGGCCATTGAAAGACTATGAATTTATCGGCGTAAAACCTTCTGAAACCGGTAAATTGCTCCGGCAGAACCACCAGTTGAATAAACTGGTCATCCGGCAACCCGTGACTTTTTCAGATTCCAAAACTTTTTACCTGCACAAAAATCTGCGTGCCATCGACCACAACTTGCTTCTGAGCCATCTAAAACCGGGTATGATGGCGGGGGAAGATGAATATTTCATGCCTCAGGATGAGATACTGAAAGCCTTTGAGGCATATCCGCAAATCGTGGAAAACACCCGGCACATCACAGACGAGTGTCGCATCAACTTCGACTTCAACAGCACAAAAAACAGGAAGACTTTCACAGGAAATATCAACGACGACAAAGCGCTGCTGGAAAAGCTGACCATGGACGGATTCCATTATCGTTACGGGAAACAAAATAAAAAAGCGGAAGTCCGCGTCCGTGCGGAACTGGACATCATTCATAAGCTGGAATTCTCCGCTTATTTTCTGATTACCTGGGACATCATCCGCTATTCCATGACACAGGGCTTTTATCATGTGGGGCGCGGCAGCGGCGCCAACAGTATCGTAGCTTACTGTCTGAAGATCACCGATGTGGATCCCATTGAGCTGGATCTTCATTTCGAACGGTTTCTGAACCCCAAACGCTCTTCCCCACCCGATTTCGACATTGATTTCTCATGGACCGACCGGGAGAAAGTACAGGAATACATCTTCAAACGCTACGGAGCCCGTCATACAGCTCTTCTGGGAACATCGGTAACGTTTCGCGGGAAATCGCTTTACCGCGAACTGGGAAAAGTGTACGGGCTTCCCAAAGAGGAAATCGACCTGCTTTCGCGATATCCGGAACAGGAAGTGCCTAAGAACAGCATCAACCGGCGCATTCACACCATCGCTATGATGATGGCAGATTTTCCCAACCAGCGCAGCATTCATGCCGGAGGCATTCTGATCTCTGAAAAACCGATTACTTATTATACCGCACTGGATTTGCCGCCCAAAGGTTTCCCGACAGCCCAGTGGGACATGTATGTCGCCGAGGTGATTCATCTCGAAAAACTGGACATTTTAAGCCAGCGCGGGATCGGGCACATCCGGGAAGCGGCCGAACTGGTGCGCAAAAACCGGGGAAAAGAAATCGATGTGCACCGAATAGATCAATTTAAAAATGATGAAAAAATCAAAGCACAGCTTCAAAGAGCGGAAACCAACGGCTGCTTTTACATCGAGAGCCCTGCCATGCGAGGGTTGCTGAAAAAGCTGAAATGCAATGATTACCTGACCCTGGTGGCGGCCAGCTCCATCATACGCCCCGGCGTGGCCAGTTCGGGCATGATGCGCGAGTATATCCAGCGCTTCCACAATCCTGGCAAATTCGAGTACATCCACCCCGTGATGAAAGAACAACTGGAGGAAACCTACGGCGTGATGATCTATCAGGAAGATGTGCTAAAAATATGTCATCATTTCGCAGGCCTTGATCTGGCTGATGCCGATGTGTTGCGGCGTGCTATGAGCGGCAAATACCGCAGTAAAATCGAGTTTCAGCGCATTGTCGATAAATTTTTCAGTAATTGTAAGGAGCGCGGCTATCCGGAAAGCATTACCAAAGAAGTGTGGCGCCAGATCGAGAGCTTTGCCGGATACAGTTTTTCCAAAGCACATTCAGCCAGTTACGCGGTGGAAAGTTTTCAAAGTCTGTACCTGAAATCGTATTTCCCGCTGGAATTCCAGGTGGCTGTGATCAATAATTTCGGAGGATTTTACCGGACCTGGGTTTATTTCAACGAAGCCCGCCGGCAAGGCGGACACATTCATCTGCCCTGCGTCAACCGCAGCGATTACAAAACCAACATCAAAGGCAAAGATATCTTTACCGGCTTCATCCATCTTGCCAATCTGGAAGGAAAAACTGCTGGAAAATTGTTGGAAGAACGCGAAAAGAACGGTCGTTTTCAAAATATGGAAGACTTTGTAAGAAGGGTTTCCCCGGGCATCGAACAGCTGGTGCTTCTCATCCGGGCAGGGGCTTTCCGGTTTACCGGAAAAACGAAACCGGCATTGCTCTGGGAGGCCTACTCGTTGCAAAAGACAGAAGCCAAACGCCCCAAAGGGCAATGGTTGTTTCACGAAGAAGCAAAAACATATAAAATGCCGGTGCTGGAAAGTAAGTTACTGGAAGATTGCTATGACGAAATCGAATTGCTGGGATTTCCTGTCAGCGTAAGCTATTTCGATATGCTTCAGACTTCTTACAGAAGTCAGGTCAAAGCACGGAATATGATTGAGCACATCGGGGAAACTGTCCGCATGCTGGGACTGCTGGTACACATCAAATATGTGCGGACCGTAAGAAAAGAAACCATGCATTTTGGCACGTTCCTGGATGATGAAGGGGAAATATTCGACACGACACATTTCCCGGACTCACTCCACTCCTATCCTTTCCGCGGAGACGGCGTCTATCTGATCCTGGGGAAAGTAGTGGATGATTTCGGCTATGCGTCTATAGAAGTTCAGAAAATGGCCAAGATGCCCTTCCACCCAGACCCCAGAGCCGCCTAGCCAGATAAATCCGTTGGCTTTCTTAAATGGCCACCCCCAGCCAATGCTTGGCCAAAAGTCCAATCCCAAACGAAATTGCACCCACGCCCAACGAGATCAGGGCCATAGAAGCAAAACGCTGTTTGAAGGAAACCTCCTTCGCAACGGAAATATAATAATTGTAAGCACCTATAATTAAAAGCGTTATGACGAGCATAATGACCATGGCGATCTTCGCGGAAGCAAATACAAAATACGGGAAAACCAGCAAAACAACGGTAATAAGATATGCCACACCGGTATAGATAGCAGCTGTCACTGGGTTTACATCTTCTTTTTCTTCCTCTTCCTGTGAGGCCAGATAACCCGAGGAAGCCATGGACAAGGCGGCGGCAATACCCATGATCAAACCCGTAACACCAATCACAAGATTGTCATTAAAGGCAAAGCTTAACCCCACCAACGTTCCGGTCAGTTCCACCAGTGCATCATTGAGGCCCAGCACGATGGCCCCTACATACAACAGCCTCTTGTCGTTCAGAATCCCGATGAGTTCTTTTTCATGAACTTCTTCATCATGCTGAATCTTGCCAATTTGCGGATGTACGCCTGCTGCTTTTTCATAGAAAACCTGAGCATCTGCTTCTCCGCCTTCCATCAGCTTCAGCGCAAAGCTCAGGCCTAAAATCTTCGCAAGCCAGACATACCACCAAATTTTAAAACGACTGGGATTCATATCCTTACCTGTGATCTTTGTCCAAATATGATAATGCCTTAACTCATCGTCAGAAATGTTTTTCAGTATTTTTTTGTTCTTCTCATCCTTGCAAAAATTGCTTAACCGCTGATAAACATGATGTTCCGTAATCTCCGCTTTTTGCTGTTCTAAAAACATTGCCTGAGTAGTAGATTCCATCTTCAAAAAATTTTAGTCTATCTCTTTCCTTTTCAAATTGCCAATATGATTATTTTTCCTGACTGCCGCCACAATGGTCCTTGTTGGTAAAATAAGCCAGCTTCTCCAGCTTGCTGATCATGTCGTATTGCTCTACATAAACGTTGGACGGGACTTTCAGGTGAGCTGAAGTGAAATTTAAAATCCCGCGGATTCCTGCGTCTATCAGCTCTTTAGAAACTTCATGTGCCAGATCCGACGGTACCGCCAAAACGCAAAGCTCTATCTTTTCCTTTTTCAGAACCTCTTTCATCTGCGAGATATGGTAACAACGCACATCCACAAAATTAGGAGCTTCACCTTCCAGCCGGAAGGTAGCCGTCACCTGAAGCCGCGTTTCGGTATGATTAAAATATTCCGCAACTGCGCGCCCCAGATCACCGATTCCCACGAATGCAACCTTCTGAACATAAACACAATCGATCGCCTCTCCGATACTGTCTATCAGCTTCTTGATATCATATCCTTTATGAATGTCACCCGAAAAATCAATCAGCATCAAATCGCGCCGTACGTGTGCCGCATTGATCTTTAACAAATGAGCCAATCGGTGGGAATAGATAAAGGGTTTTTCTTCAGCCGGTAAATTCAACAATATTCTCCTATACAAACTAAGTCGTTCCACGGTATTGGCCGGCAAATTTTTAATCATGACTTCTATTTTTTAATTCTATTTACTTAATCTAATGATCTTTAATGCTTTCAGCCTCCCACAATCGGCTGCAGCGACTGCCAGATCCAGAAAGCCCCTACCAGCACCGCAACGGATCCCGCTAAAATATTGATTGTTTTATAGACAGTATCCTTTCTCTGTTCGGATGAATATTTCCCAATCAGGCCGATAACCATAGAGAAGACGCTCATGGCCAGCAAGGTACCTGCAGCAAATCCCACCAAATAAAAAACGGCATCAAGCCGGGTACCAAAGGCCAATGTTGGCATCAATGCCAACAGGTGAGAGATGCCTGCCAGACCATGAATTACCCCGATCCCAAGCGCGGCCCAGAGACTTTGACTATGAAATTTACTGTGCGTGTGCGCCGGATGTATTGCAAAAGGCATCCCATGCTGGTGCTCATGCTGGTGTTCATGAATGTGTATATAGGATTCACCGGCCTCATTTTCATGCCGATGCAAATGCTTGTGTTTTCCCTTGAATACTTTAAACAATCTGGCAAAAGCCCATAATCCAATCACTATCAACATAATTCCGACAACTTCTTCGCTGTGCGCAGAAATCTTATCCACAGGGATCAAATCCCGGAAAAAGAAGAATAACACACCGATAATCATCATGCCCAGTGTATGGCCGGACCCCCAGAAGATTCCCAATAACCATGGACGCGAACGACGATTGAGTGCCAACGGGCCGATGGCAGCCAGGTGATCCGGTCCTGTCAACACATGAATACAGGCAGCAACCAAACCGAATACAAACGGAAGATTAGTAAATAGCTCTTTCATGGACATCGTTTAAAATTATCCAAAAATACAAATTACCCCAAAGCGTTTAAAAATTTAATTGTCGCATTTTCCACTAAAATAATGCACTTTTTTCAATCTGTCCTCCTTTTGGAACGCTGCATTTTTTACTTTTACCTGGCTTTACTTCACCAACTAAGGGAAAAGTCTTGCATTGAAAAAGAATTATTTACATCCTGGATTACAGCATGAAAAAGCGGCTTTTGATTTTCAGTTTCCTTATATTTTCAACGGCATGGTTGTATTCACAGACCTGGAATCCTGATGCGGGACTCATCAAGCCCTATCGGGCCAGCGTAAAGGTAAGTTCCGGCACCAACCCCCAAAATATCACCGACGGAGATCCGCATAACTATTGGGAATCCGGAAATCCACTGCCTTTCCATTATCTTGAAACGGCAGGGTCAAACTATTTTTTGAACGAGGTAAATTTTTCATCCTCTCTTTCTAAGGGAGCCATTCAGGACGCTTTCGACGGAAATCCTAACACAAAAACAGATATCAGTACAGGCAGGCTTTCGCTGATGTTAAACCAGGCTGCGGGCCTTAAAATCATCACCATAAAAGCTTCTGTATCGGATAGTTTACAAATATTGATAACCAATTCTCGGAACCAGACAGAAAAATTTTCCTACGATCCTGGCAACAATTTTCAGTTAAAAAATTTCAACATCACCCTTCCGGGGAAGATTGAAAGGATACAACTGATCAGTGATAAGGGATTCGGACTTTTTGAATTGGGAGCTTTGAACGGATTTCCGACCGAATCTGTCACTCTCGATTTCGGGCAAATGCGGAAAATCGGCTGGATCAGCAGCCGGCATCTGAACTCAGATGCCGTTAAGAATATCGATGTTTTCATAAGCAAAGACCTGATCCACTGGCAGAAGATCCTGGGTCTGAATCCACAGGCCATCCCGTTTCTTGAAATCCCACTATACAATACTCACGAGGCAAGATATGTGAAAGTGCTGTTCACACTCCCTGTGAAAGATTACAACAAAGCAAAACTATGGGAGTTTGATGTTTATGGCCCTTACGGTCCTTACGGGAAACCGCCTGCTGCTCACCCTTCTGCACTTTCCTATGCCGATGCTTTTGGACTGAACACCATTTGGGGCTTTGGCTACAGCGTTTATTCCGATCTCCTGAAAAATGGCCAGGGGCCGTCGATGTTTCGGGAGGTGTGCACACAGCTAAGAACGTATCACCCGCTGGATTGGGACATGAAAAATGCACAGAGCCTCCCGGATTTCGCAAAAATGGCCAACGGAGGAGGAACGCCCGCAAAACCCTGGTTGAACTGGGATCGGGAATATCGGGACTGGAAGAAATTTGGTTTTCATCTTGACGTGACCCTGACCTTCAAGGAAGATAATTTCCCGGACTCTCTCTGGCAGGATCCGCTTCAGGAAGCTTTTGCTTTTGGAAAAAGATTTGCCGATCATTTCTATGATCAAGCTCAGCTTGTAAACACCATTGAGATTGGCAACGAGCCTTGGAATTATCCGCCAAAAGTCTATCGGGACCTTTTATTAGGTATGAGCAAAGGCATCAAATCGGTGTCCAAAGTCACAGTGTTGCCATGCGCCGTTCAGGCTTACGACCCTGCAGATGACGACAGGAACTATATTTCGGATTACATCGGAGCACGACAGGCGCCCTTTCTGGATGGTTTGAATACGCATCTTTACTCGTATGTTTTCAAAGAAAACGGCATTCGTGTTGCTGTAAATCCTGAGGACCCGCGTTCGCAAGTGTGGTCTATGGCCAATCTGACCCGTTTCCGTAATGCCAACATGCCAGGAAAACCCATCTATGTCACAGAATTTGGCTACGACAGCAAAGGCGGTGGGGAAGACTGCACCCATTCGGAATGCGTTTCCGAGCTGGAACAAGCGATTTATGGCGTCCGCATGGCCATGATCCTCTGGCGGTTGGGCGCCCATCAGTTTGACTGGTACTTTTTTTCCAATGTTCCGTATAAATCTTTCCTCCACAACCGTTCCGGCCTGACGGGTTCTTATAACTCCGGTTTTAAACCTAAGCTTTCCTTTACCGTTTTCCAAAATCTGTTGCAAAAAATCGGGCCTTATCATTTCGAAAAAGTGCTGGAAGAAAATGCACAGGTTTATGCCTATTTACTGAAAAATCCCCTTTTGGGACATGAAATGATCATCGCCTGGCGACCCACATCCAAAAATCATCAGAAAGAAGAATGGGAAAGCATCCAATTCGCAGGAAAAATAGGCGCTGTTAACCAAATCATTAACGGATCTTCGGTCCCGTTTCAACAGAAAAAAGGATTGTTAAAAGTTAAACTGAGCGGAATTCCAACTTTGATTAAATTAAGGCCTTAAAAATTCATTTATTTCCACTCGTTTCCTTATTTTTGTGTGCTCATAAATTTAGTGTTTTAGAGTGAAGGATCGTAAGTGTTGTTGAAAAATATGCCTTTCGGCAGTGTTTTTCAGCAAACATCTTTTTCATTGGCTTAAAAACAAAAACATCAAAACATGAAAAAAAATTATTTTACAATTTTCCTTTCCGTTTTAATCGCGGTAAGCATGTGGCAGTGCACACCTCAGAAGCAGGAAAAGAAAACCACAGCCAACCTTATTGAGAAACCTAATCTCACCCTAAAAAGCGACCTGATGACCCCTGAAGCGTTGTGGTCAATGGGACGTTTAAGTGACATACAGCTATCTCCGGACCACAAGACCCTGCTTTTTGGCGTAACGTATTACAGCATAGCACAAAACAAAGGCAACCGCGAATTGTACCGGATTGATGTGGACGGCAAAAACCTGAAACAGCTCACTTTCACTTCGGGCAGTGAATACAATGCCCTTTGGAGACCGGATGGAAAAAAAATCGATTATCTCTCGTCTCAAAGTGGGACCATGCAAATCTGGGAAATGAATCCCGACGGTACCGACCCCGTTCAGATTTCTCATGTTAAAGATGGCATTACCGGTTTTAAATTTGCTCCCGATCAAAAGAAAATTCTATTTACTGCTGAAGTAGAAAAGCCAAAAGTCGACAGTTCATTGTTTCGCGGTCTTCCAAAAACCACCGGAAGGGTTATGAATGATATGATGTACCGTCACTGGGATACCTGGGTGGACTCCTACAGCCATATTTTCGTCGCCGATTACACGAATGGGGCCATCAATAATGTTACCGATATCATGAAAGGTGAACCATACAGCAGCCCGCTGAAGCCCTTTGGCGGCATGGAACAGATCAACTGGTCTCCCAATTCAAAGATTATTGCTTATACCTGCAAAAAGTTAGTGGGTCTGGCTTATACTCTTTCCACCAACTCGGATATCTATTTCTATAACGTAGATACCAAAACCACCACCGACATGACCAAAGGCATGATGGGTTATGACATCAATCCTAACTTTTCACCTGACGGCAAGTACTTAGCCTGGGAAAGCATGGAACATGACGGTTACGAATCGGACAAAAACCGCCTTTTTGTGATGAATCTTGCCACTGGTCAGAAGACTAACTATTCCAAAGGCTTTGATCAGAATACTAACGAAATTGCATGGAGCGGCGATGGCAAATCCGTATATTTCATCAGCGACTGGCATGCTTCTGATGACATCTACAAGCTGGTTGTGAGTGATGGGAAAATTTCCAAGATTACTGAAGGTATTCACGATTATACTTCTATCATTCCTGCCGGAAATACGATTTATGCAACGCGGATGAGCATGTCGATGCCCGTTGAAGCTTATGCCGTGAATGCTGAAAACGGAGATGCCCGCCAGATCACCAATACGAATAAAGACATTCTGGGTCAACTGAAGATGGGAGATGTTAGAAAATTCTGGGTTAAAACCACAGATAATAAAAAAGAACTTGTCTGGGTAATTTACCCACCCCATTTCGATCCGAACAAAAAATATCCTGCTTTGCTTTACTGCGAAGGAGGCCCGCAGTCGACGGTAAGCCAATTCTGGTCGTACCGTTGGAACTTCCAGATGATGGCCGCCAATGGTTATATTATTGTGGCTCCAAACCGCCGAGGGCTGCCCGGTTTCGGAACCAAATGGAATGAAGAAATCAGCAAGGATTACGGTGGACAAAATATGAAAGATTACTTCAGTGCCATCGACTCCCTGAAGAAGGAACCCTACGTTGATGCCAACAGACTCGGTGCTGTGGGGGCTTCCTACGGCGGGTTCTCTATTTACTGGATTGCCGGACATGCTGACAACCGGTTCAAAGCGTTAATCGCTCATGATGGCTTTTTTGATATGAAAGCGATGTATCTGGAAACAGATGAAATGTGGTTTGTAAATTGGGATCTGGGTGGTCCGTTCTGGGACAAAAATAACAAACTTGCCCAGAGGAGTTATGCCAATTCACCTTCTAACTTTGTCACAAAATGGAATACTCCGATTCTCATCATTCATAGCCAGAAAGATTACAGAATCCCTGTAACTCAAGGGATGGAAGCTTTCGACGCTGCCATTTTGAGAAAAGTTCCGGCAGAATTCCTGTACTTCCCGGATGAAAGCCACTGGGTGCTTAAACCTCAAAATGGTATTTTGTGGCAAAGAGTATTCTTCAACTGGCTGGATCGCTGGCTGAAAAAATAAAACTGATATTAAAAATACGATCTACAAGTATGAGCCTATTAATAAGCTCATACTTGTTGTAAATATCCCGAGAGGGAACTGATTTTGTTGAACTTTAGATAAACCGTAACATGAAAAAGTTGCTTTTGTTAGCGCTATTGGCATCATTTCCATGGATTTATGCCCTGGCAGGAAATAATGAATCCCCAGATTCTACTAATAAAAAACCGTGGAGTTACAAAGGACAATACAGCCTGCTAATGAACCAGTTGGCTTTTTCCCATTGGGCCACCGGAGGCGAAAGTTCTATTGCCGGCAGGGCCACCGCGAATTATCGTGTAAAGTATCATAAAAACAAATTTACGTTTGAACATCAGGCGCATCTGGCCTACGGTGTGGCTGGTTATATCAACAAAGACATTGAAAAAACAGATGACAAACTGGACGTTTCATTCTCAGCAGGGCGAAAGATTTCAAAGAAATGGGCCTTTACCGGGATGACTATTTTTAAATCCCAGTTTACAAACGGATACAACTATCCCAACGATTCGGATTTGGTTTCCGCATTTATGTCACCTGCTTATGTCACCGTTTCAGCAGGCCTTAATTATAAACCTAACAAAAACTTTCAAATGTTTCTGAGTCCGCTGGCCGGGAAAGTGACTTTTGTTTTAAATCAAAATCTGGCAAACCAGGGCGCTTACGGTGTTAAAAAAGCCGTTTACGATAGCCTGGGAAACATAATTACACCGGGGAGAAACTATCTGGGTCTTTTGGGCATCAATATCCTTTGTACTTACAAAACAAAGCTGATGAAGAATGTGAATTACAAAACGAATTTAAACCTTTACAACAACTATCTGGAACCCCAGACAGATATACGCTGGCAGATGGACGTGGACTGGGAAAATAATCTTACGTTTAAGATCAATGAGTATATGGCGACAGTCTTTTTTGTACAGTTCAAATATGATCCAAAAGTATTATTCCCAGAATATCAAATAATTGACGGTTTAAACACGCTGACTGCTGAGCATACGGCACTCCAGTTTAAAGAATCTTTAGGAATTGGCCTGACCTATAAGATCGAGTGATTTTTCCCATCAGGATGTATCGTGAATTTTCTAAATTTGAAGACATTTTAAAAGCATAAAAACAATTTAATATGAAGATTACAATGGTTGGTACAGGTTACGTCGGATTGGTTACGGGAGCCTGTTTTGCTGAGGTTGGCATTGATGTGAGTTGTGTTGACATTGACCAAAAGAAGATCGAAAACCTGAACAACGGCATCATTCCTATCTACGAACCGGGGTTGGAAGAGTTGGTAAAAAGAAATGTAGAGAAAGAAAGATTGCATTTCAGCACAAATCTATCAGAATGTCTGGAGGGCGTCAATGTGATTTTTGGCGCTGTAGGAACACCTCCTGATGAAGACGGAAGTGCCGATCTGAAATATGTCTTGCAGGTTGCACGTGAAGTAGGACAGCACATGCAGGATTATCTTCTTATGGTTACCAAAAGTACTGTTCCTGTGGGAACTGCAGAAAAGGTCAGAAATGCCATACAGGGAGAGCTTGATAAAAGAGGAGTCAAAATCCCGTTTGATGTAGCTTCCAATCCGGAATTCCTGAAAGAAGGGGCTGCTGTGGAAGATTTTCTGAAACCCGACCGTATCGTGGTGGGCGTGGACTCGGATAAAGCACAAAAGGTGATGGAAAAACTTTACAAGCCTTTCACTATGAACGGCCATCCAGTGATTTTCATGGACATTGTCTCAGCGGAAATGACTAAATATGCAGCCAACTCTATGCTGGCCACAAAAATCAGTTTTATCAACGACATCGCCAATCTCTGTGAAATTGTAGGCGCAGACGTGAATTCGGTAAGAAAAGGAATTGGTTCCGACCGCAGGATAGGTCCCTATTTTATCTATCCGGGCGCCGGTTACGGAGGATCATGCTTCCCGAAAGATGTGAAAGCACTTATCAAAACCGCCAGTTCTGTCGGATATGAAATGGACGTATTGAAAGCTGTTGAAAATGTAAATGAAAGACAAAAATCATTACTGTTTTCCAAAGCATATAACTATTTCAAAGGAGATCTGAAAGGAAAAACATTCGCTATCTGGGGACTTTCATTCAAACCACACACCGATGACATGCGCGAAGCACCATCATTGGTTATTATCAGAAAATTGCTGGAAGCCGGCTCACATGTAAAAGCCTACGACCCGGTAGCCATGACAGAAGCCAAAAGGATTTTAGGCGACGTCATCACGTTTGTAGACGATCAATACGAATCACTGATAGATGCTGATGGGCTGATGGTTATCACAGAATGGCCGGAATTTAAATTTCCCAATTTCAAAGTTATCGAAAAATTGCTGAAGGGAAAAGTAATTTTTGACGGACGTAATATTTACGATCCTGAAGAATTGTCTTCCCAGGGGTTCAATTATCACGGAATCGGAAGACAAAAACTGGCGAAATAAATATTTTAACAGCCTCACGTAAGGCTGTCATTTTTACTATGTATCACTAAAATACCAGGTATGAAGCGCATTCTCGTTACCGGTGGCGCCGGTTTTATAGGTTCGCATCTCTGTGAGCGCCTGTTGAATGAAGGAAACGAAGTCATTTCTCTTGATAACTATTTTACAGGTCAAAAGAAAAATATCGTTTCACTGATAGGGAATCCCTATTTTGAGGTTGTCAGGCACGACGTTACAGCGCCTTTCTATGTGGAAGTGGATGAAATCTATAACCTGGCCTGCCCTGCCTCCCCCATTCATTATCAATACAATCCCATTAAAACAGTTAAAACCTCAGTGATGGGAGCCATCAATATGCTGGGACTGGCCAAAAGAGTTCGTGCTAAAGTCCTTCAGGCATCCACCAGCGAAGTCTATGGCGATCCTCAGGTACACCCTCAAACGGAAAGTTACTGGGGACATGTCAACCCTATCGGAAAACGTTCGTGTTATGATGAGGGGAAAAGAGTGGCTGAAACGCTGTTCATGAATTACCATTACCAGAACCATGTTCGGATCAAGATCATCAGGATTTTCAACACCTATGGTCCCAACATGCATCCGCATGACGGGCGTGTGGTTTCCAATTTTATCGTTCAGGCGCTTAAAGGCAAGGACATTACGGTTTACGGTGACGGGCAACAAACCCGAAGCTTCCAGTATGTGGATGATCTGGTGGAGGCCATGATCCGAATGATGGCGACCGGTGATGATTTTATCGGCCCCGTAAATACGGGAAATCCGGGAGAATTCACGATCCTGGAGCTGGCGCAAAAGGTAATTGACATGACCGGTTCCAAGTCGAAAATTGTTTATCAGCCTTTGCCTTCGGACGATCCGATGCAACGGAAACCCGACATCAGCCTGGCAAAAGAAAAACTCAACTGGGAGCCTAAAATTCCGCTGGAACAGGGACTGATAAAAACCATAGAATACTTCGACCAATTGTTAAAATCAGACGCAAGCTTGTAATTTTTATGAAGAGCGTATTAATCACCGGTAGCAACGGGCAATTGGGATCAGAGATCAAAGCACTTGACTCGCAGTATCCTGATTTTCAATTTATTTATACAGATATTGATGAGCTGAACCTCACAGATGAGCAAGCCATCAATACTTTCTTCGAAAAGGAAGATTTTCATTTTTGTATCAATTGTGCTGCCTACACTGCCGTTGATAAAGCCGAAGACGAACCCGAACTTGCCATGTTGATCAACGCCACTTCGGTGGTATATCTGGCGAAAGCCTGCTCAAAAAAAGGGATCCCTTTCATCCACATTTCCACAGATTATGTTTTTGACGGGAAGAATCACAAACCTTATTCGGAATTTGATGCGGCGAATCCCGGTTCTGAGTATGGAAGAAGCAAACTGGCCGGAGAGAAAGCCGTATTTGGATTTTCGGATACCGCCTTGATTATCAGAACATCCTGGCTTTATTCTTCTTACGGAAATAATTTCTTAAAAACCATGCTGCGACTGGGCCGGGAAAGAAAAGAACTTTCCGTGGTTTTCGACCAGGTCGGTACACCGACCCACGCCGGGGATTTGGCCAAAGCTATTCTGGATATTGTGTCGTCGGATAAAATCCAGGAAGGAGTCACCGTTTATCATTACAGCAACGAAGGCGTTATCAGCTGGTATGACTTTGCACAGGCCATCTTCCGTGAAAGCGGCATCTCCTGTCATGTAAAAGCCATTGAATCAAAGGATTTCCCGGTGAAAGCCACCCGGCCTTTCTACAGCGTACTCAACAAATCAAAAATCAAGAACGATTTTCAGGTGGAAGTACCTTACTGGCTTGACAGCCTAAAACTGGTTCTCAAACAATTAGAAAATAAATAACCATGAACACCAAGATAGATCCCGTTGTTCTGCAAAAAGCCAAAGTCTGGCTTGACGGGCCTTATGATGAAGATACAAAGAACACCGTCCGGAAGATGATGGAAGGTGATCCGCAGGAATTCACAGATGCTTTTTACCGTGACCTGGAATTCGGAACCGGCGGGCTCAGAGGCATTATGGGTGTTGGCTCCAACCGGATGAACAAATACACGGTGGGGGCGGCCACACAGGGCTTCAGTAATTATCTGAAGAAAAACTTTAGAGGGACATCCATCAAGGTTGCCGTGTCGTATGATTCTAGAAATAATAGCCCTGAATTTGCAAAGATTTCCGCGGATATTTTTTCCGCCAACGGCATCAAGGTCTTTCTGTTTGATGACCTCCGCCCCACACCGGAGCTCTCTTTTGCCATCCGGCACTTGGGATGCCAGGGCGGCATCATGATCACGGCTTCGCATAATCCCAAGGAATACAACGGTTACAAAGCCTACTGGGATGACGGCGGACAGCTGATCAGCCCACACGACAAGAACGTTATCGAAGAAGTAAACAAAATTGCAAGCATCTCAGACGTGAAATTCGACGGCAATCCTGATTTGATCGAGATCATCGGGGAAGAGGTGGATAACATTTACCTTGAAAAAGTGAAAGCGCTGAGCCTCTCACCCGAAATCATTCAAAAACAGAAAGATCTGAAGATCGTTTACACTCCGCTGCACGGAACGGGAATCAAGCTGGTACCAAAATCCCTGAAAAAATTTGGTTTTAAAAATGTTCATATCGTTGCAAAACAGGCTGTTGCCGATGGTAATTTTCCAACATTAAAATCTCCTAATCCGGAAGAACATGCTGCCATGGAAATGGCCATCCATGAGGCCCGGGAAATCGGCGCAGACATTGTGCTGGCAACGGATCCGGATGCAGACCGTGTGGGAGTGGCTGTGAAAGACGGCAATGATTTTGTCTTGCTGAACGGTAACCAGACCGCCTCCCTGCTGATCCTGTATCTGCTCCATCAGTGGAAAGAAAATCAAAAGCTTACAGGAAAAGAATACATCGTAAAAACCATCGTAACCTCCGAGCTGCTTTCGAACATTGCAGATGAATACCATGTTAAACATTATGATGTGCTGACCGGATTTAAATTTATTGCAGACATCATCAAGAAATATGAAGGGGTTCAGACTTTTATCGGTGGCGGAGAAGAAAGTTACGGTTACCTGGTCGGGGATTTTGTCCGTGACAAAGACGCCGTGATTTCCTGTTCGATGATAGCAGAAACGGCAGCCTGGGCAGCCAGTCAGGGGAAATCTATGATGGAAATGCTGAAGGAGCTTTATCTGAAATTCGGTTTTTATAAAGAAAACCTGGTATCTGTTGTCAGAAAGGGCAAAGCCGGGGCAGAAGAAATCAAAAAGATCATGGATGATTTCCGCTCCGCACCTCCCAAAAGCCTAGGCGGTTCTCCGGTCGTTACCATCAAAGACTATCTTTCTTCGATCAGTAGAGACGTAAAAACAGGTACAAAAAGTTCTATTGATCTTCCCAAATCCAATGTACTTCAGTTTTTTACCGAAGACGGATCCAAAGTAAGTGTGCGGCCTTCCGGCACCGAGCCGAAAATCAAATTTTATTTCGGGATGAAGAAAAAGCTGGAGCAGAAAGAAGATTTTGACAAGGTAAATGACGAGCTCGAAATACACATCGACAACATTATCAAAGAGTTAAATCTGTAAGTTTTAGTTTGAACGAAAACCGGCTCCACAAGGGGTTTTGTCCCTTTTGGGAGTCGGTTTTTTATAGGTCGTCGGTTACTCATAATATGTCCTGAGGACCTCTTTTCACACCTTGCCTTTCAAGAAATCCATTATTTTTGCAAAAACTTTTTTGATGAGCAGTTACCATGATGATATCACCGTCAGCAAACCGGTTCTGGAAATGTTGACAGTAGCCAACGAATACTGTTATTTTATTCAGAACATAGAAAAAAAAACCACAGATGACCTTCTGGAGTTCATTTACAGAATCGGGCCCCTACTTTACCTGAAAGGCAGCCTGATACCGGAAGTTACCGTTCAAAATCCGGATGCCAACGAACGTTTTGTGTCCGTAGAAGAATGGGAAAACACCTTTTATGTCCTGCGCGAGAAACTGGGACCTAAAGATGAATTCTGGATGATCGACCCACAATACATCAATGAAAACGAACCCCTGAAAGCAAGCTTGTCTGAAAACATTACCGACATTTATCAGGATATGGAAGATTTCATCATGCTGTACCAAAGAAATACGCTGGCAGCCAGGGAGAATGCCGTGAACGAATGCCGGAATTTGTTTGCAATGCACTGGGGCTATCGCATTACCACCATGATGGCTAAAATCCATCACCTGTTACACGAATCGGAGCAGGAACCACCCACTTATGTTCAAACGCTGGACAATATGTAATGAAAGTCGTGAGAATACCCACTTCAGGGTATTCCCGGGAAGTGGAGAAATGATGTCCTTTGTATCAAAATTGTAGCATGACACTCGCAGAGCTTAAAAGTGGGGATAAGGCATATATAACCAAGGTAAAAGGAAGGGGTGCATTTCGTAAAAGGATCATCGAAATGGGCTTCGTTGCCGGGAAACAGGTCATTGTTGTCAAAGAGGCGCCGATGAAAGATCCGGTGCAATACAACATCATGGGCTATGAGGTCTCATTGCGACACAGCGAAGCCGCGCTCATAGAAGTAAAGACAGATCTGAACGGCTTTTCCAGCCCAGAATTTAAGGGCACCTTCGAACTGGAATCCGCCTTAAAAATTGTCAATCAGCCCCATGGTAAAACCATCAATGTTGCCCTTGTGGGGAATCCCAACAGCGGAAAGACCACTGTTTTCAACTATGCTTCCCACTCCCGTGAGAAAGTCGGAAATTACGGAGGTGTCACTATTGATGCCAAACAGGCTATTTTTAAACATGCCGGTTATACGTTTAAACTGGTAGATTTACCCGGGACTTATTCCATTACCAGTTACAGCCCAGAAGAACTTTTTGTCCGCAGCCATCTTGTTAACGAATTACCCGACGTCATTCTGAATGTTATTGACTCCAGCAACCTGGAAAGAAACCTGTACCTGACCACACAGTTGATAGACATGGACATGAAAGTGGTGGTTGCGCTGAATATGTGGGATGAGTTCCTCGAATCAGGAAATAAGCTGGATATCAACATGCTTTCCACGATGCTGGGAATCCCTATGGTACATACAGTAGGTTCCAAAGGAAACGGGATCGGAAAGCTGTTCAACAAAATTATTGACGTCTACGAGGATCAGGACCCCATTGTAAGACACATTCATATCAATTACGGCCACAGCATTGAAAAAGCTATTAAAAACCTACAACCCCTGATCAATTCAACAGGCAACGAAGCGCTTACAAACCGGGTTGCACCGCGATATATTTCATTAAAATTACTGGAAACCGACCAGGAGGAAACCGACCGTGTACAAAAATATTGCAAGAATGCGGATGAAATCCTAAAAGCTGCTGCACAGGAAGCGGAAACCATCGAAAAAAACCGGAATGAAACCATGGAAACCATCATCACGGATTCCAAATACGGTTTTATTGAAGGGGCTTTAAAAGAGACGCTGACCCTACCTAAAAAAGAAGAGGACAAAATTTCGCGCAGCCGGATCATCGACAAAGTTGTGACCGGTAAAATACTGAGTTACCCTGTATTTCTTTTGGCTATGTGGGTGACTTTTGAAGCTACCTTTGCGCTGGGCCAATATCCCATGAACTGGATTACCGATATCGTCAACGGGTTAAGCAACCTGCTAATTCAGGTGATGCCGGCCAGTATTTTCCGCGATTTACTGGTCAATGGTATTTTAGGCGGTGTCGGAGGCGTCATCGTATTTCTCCCTCAAATATTAATCCTGTTTTTCTTTATCACCCTGATGGAATCTACAGGCTATATGGCTCGGGTAGCCTTTATCGTGGACAAACTCATGCATAAAATCGGGCTTCATGGGAAATCATTTATCCCCATGCTGATGGGATTCGGGTGTAATGTCCCAGCCATCATGGCAACCCGTACCATTGAAAACAAAAATGACCGGCTTGTCACCATGTTGATCATTCCTTTCATGTCGTGCAGCGCCCGGTATACGGTTTATGTTTTAATTATCAGTGCCTTCTTCCCTTATTATCAGGGAACTATTCTATTCGGGATTTATTTGTTCGGGATTATTTTGGCGGGGATTGTCGCTTGGGTTTTCAAGAAAACACTATTCAAGGTGAATACGCTTCCGTTTGTGATGGAACTCCCTCCCTACCGTGTTCCTAGACCTACGGCTGTGCTGAAACAAACTTGGTTTAAAGGAGAACAGTATCTCAGAAAGATGGGCACCGTGATTCTGCTGGCATCAATCATTATCTGGGCATTGGGGTATTTCCCGGCAGGAAAAAAATACGAAAAGCCTTTTCAGCAAAAAGTAAATCTTGTTGAAGCCTCTTTCCAACAAAAAATAAATCAGGCGGGCTTCTCCAAGGTGGAGATAAATAAATTTAAAGATCAGGAAAAAGAACAAATCAACGTATTAAAAGCTCAACTGGCAGCAAAGAAGCAGGAGAATTCCATGCTTGGGCGGATTGGTCATTTTATCGAGCCTATTATTAAACCCTTGGGGTTCGACTGGAAAATGGGGGTGAGCCTGATGGCCGGCAGTGCTGCCAAAGAAGTCGTCGTTTCGACTATGGGCGTTCTTTATCCGCCATCCGCAGGAGAAAAGCATAGCGAAGGCCTTGCCCACAGGATTGCCCATTTGACTTATACCAAAGGTCCTCATAAAGGACAACGGATTTATAATCCGCTGATCGCATTTGCTTTTTTGGTGTTTGTACTCATCTATTTCCCCTGCATCGCGGTGGTAGCAGCCATTAAAAACGAATCCGGCCAGTGGAAATGGTCTGCTTTCATGGCCTTGTATACAACTTCTCTGGCATGGATTGTCGCCTTCATCGTCTTTCAGGGCGGAAGACTGTTGGGCTTCTAAACAGGAATAAATCAGGTTTTCTGCGATTCCCCACGTTCCATTCTCTTTTTTTTTAATTTTGATGTGATTTATCACAAATCATAAAAAAATAACAATATGCCTATTATTGAAAAAGACCGGTTTCGCGAAAATTTCCAATATTTTGATAAAGAAGTTGTTCTGGATATAATCAACATCTTTCTGGATGAATATCATGACAGGATAAACGCCATCCGGACCAACATCGATCAAAAGGATTTCGACCAATTGAGGTTTAATGCGCACAGTTTAAAAGGCGTGGTAGCAAATTTTATAGCTCCTGAGGTTCAGAACGCAGCAAGAGCCATGGAAATGAAAGGGTCGAATAAAGATTTGAACGATATTGATGCTTTGTATTCGGAACTGAAAGAAAAAGCCGATGTTATGGTAGAAGAGTTAACCGAACTCAGGAACAACTACTTGTAGGTCAGTGCAAAATATATAGCCAGCAAAAAGCCATCCCGAAATCCGGGATGGCTTTTTTAATGATGTACGTGTTTTTCTTTATCCTTCTTTTTCGTCCAGCATAGTGGTAATTTTCTGTTCGAGCTCCTCCATAATCTCCGGGTTGTCAAGCAGAATACTCTTTACAGCGTCACGTCCTTGCCCCAGCTTGGTTTCTCCGTAACTGAACCAGGAGCCGCTTTTCTTAATAATTTCATTTTCAACACCCAGATCAATGATCTCTCCGATTTTCGAGATCCCTTCACCGTAGATGATGTCGAATTCAGCTTTTCTGAAAGGCGGTGCCACCTTATTCTTCACTACTTTCACCCGCACCCTGTTCCCGCTGACGGATTCGGTGTCCTTGATCTGGCTTATACGCCGGATGTCCAGACGAACGGAAGAATAGAATTTCAGGGCATTTCCGCCAGTAGTGGTTTCCGGGCTTCCGAACATCACACCGATCTTGTCACGCAGCTGATTGATAAAGATGCAAACCGTATTGGTTTTACTGATATTTCCTGTAAGCTTACGCAGCGCCTGGGACATCAGTCTTGCCTGCAGTCCCATTTTCGAATCACCCATCTCCCCTTCTATTTCACTCTTGGGTGTCAGTGCTGCTACGGAGTCAATCACGATCACATCAATTGCGCCGGAGCGGATCAGGTTATCGGTAATTTCCAGCGCCTGCTCTCCGTTGTCAGGTTGTGAGATCAGCAGATTTTCAATGTCCACACCCAATTTACCAGCATAAAAGCGGTCGAAAGCGTGCTCTGCATCAATAAATGCGGCAATACCACCGCTCTTCTGAGCTTCAGCGATGGCATGCAAGGCCAGTGTTGTTTTCCCTGAAGATTCAGGTCCGTAAATCTCAATAACACGTCCTTTGGGCAGTCCACCAACGCCCAGCGCATGATCCAAACCAATGGAACCGGTTGAGATCACAGCCACCTTTTCAATGGGGTCGCCACCCATTTTCATGATCGCCCCCTTGCCATAGGCCTTTTCAAGTTTTCCTAAAGTGGCTTCCAGGGCTTTTAGTTTATTTTGCTTTTCTTTTTCCAGGTTTTGGTCAGCTTTTTCGGTTGTCATTTTATTACAGTTTTAATTTTTTGATGATTTGCTCTGTGTGTTCTTTCGTATTTACTTTGGAAAAGATCTCTTCCACCACGCCTTTTTCGTTCAGGACAAAGGTTGAACGGATCAGACCTTCGTACTCTTTTCCATATAGTTTCTTAGGGCCCCAGGCTCCGTAGGCCTTGATCACATTTTTCTCCTGATCGGCCAGCAAGGTAAACGGAAGTTCATATTTGCTGATAAAATTCTGATGTGATTTCACACTGTCAGGACTGATACCGACGACCGTATAGCCTTTGTCGATCCAATACTGGTGGTTGTCGCGGAAGTTGCAGGCTTCGCTAGTGCACCCCGGTGTATCGTCTTTAGGATAAAAATAAATGATGACCTTCTTCCCTTTCAGTCCGGCCAGGGTGACTTCCTTATTATTTTGGTCAAGCAACTTAAAATCAGGAGCTTGATCTCCAACTTTCAATTTTTCCATGATAAAATTTTTACATACAAATATACAATTATTTGGCTGGCATCAAAGCCGGCCAATCAAAAGCAAAATGATAAAAATGACTTTTTCAGGTTAAATTTTTCAGGAATCCTTTCTGAAGTTACCGTTCAGCGCTTTTTAATTTTTCATAATATCTGCACCAGGAAGTCAACCCACAGTCTTCACATTTCGGCTTCCGGGCAATGCAAACATACCGTCCGTGAAGAATCAACCAATGATGAGCCAAGGGGATCAGCTCTTCCGGAATACATTTTATCAGTTGTCTTTCTGTTTCCAACGGAGTTTTGGAATTCGTAGTCAGTCCCAACCTTTCGCTGACCCTGAAAACATGGGTATCCACGGCCATGGCCGGTTTGTTGAACACCACTGAGGCGATGACATTAGCGGTTTTTCTGCCTACCCCCGGCAGCTTCTGAAGTTCTTCAATATCCGAAGGCACTTTACCGTCAAAATCGCTTACCAGCATTTTAGCCAGGCCCGACAGATGTTTTGCTTTGTTATTCGGATAAGAGCAGCTCTTTATAAGCTCAAAGATCTCAGGAATTTCGGCTTCCGCCAGATGTTGCACATCAGGGAAAAATTTAAAAAACTCCTGCGTGATGATGTTCACTCTTTTATCGGTACATTGCGCCGAAAGCACAACAGCCACGATCAACTCGTACGGCGTTTTGTAAACCAGTTCTGTCTGGGCAAAAGGTTTGTTCTTTTTAAAATACTCGATGATCCCTTCGAATCGCTCTTTCCTGGTCATGGGCGTTTTTCTACAAAAATAAAAGCTTTGGAGTACAAACTAAATATATTCCAGGCGAATGATTCACATCCGCCTAAAATATACTTTTAGAGTTCCTCTGTCAAAAATGTTTTGGCACAGGTGGCCTTCTGCTGCCCGCAATCAGTTCAAAATTAGGGGCAAATTACCCAACGAACGGGTTTTCATGATCACAAGTGCAGCAGCATAAGCCATCAGGTTCCTAACAACTTCCTGCGACGGCTTCATTCCAAAAACTTCTGTTTTGTCGGAAGCGGTAGCTTTAGAATTGTGTTGGGATTTGTGAGAGAGGTAATAATTTTGCACAGGCATCAAGATTAAGTGAAACGTCAATTGCTTTAATATACGATGTCAAAACGCAAAAAAATCCGAATTATTATCCTGTAGATAGAAATATTTTAAAATAAAAATATCTCAGCACATAAAATGCTAAACGACTGCCTTTTATTAAAAATAAAATTATCCTTCAGGAAGGATTCAAAAATATCAATACGGATTGCTACCAATAAGCAACCCATGAAAGAATTTGATTCTTTCATGGGTCCGGTATTTGGTCAGTCAGAAGGTCTTTTAAAGGAAGATAAACACGTATCTGCTTAATTGGTAAGCACGATGTTATTTTTTCGGATCATCTTTCTCAAGTTAATCAACGCATAGCGCATTCTCCCCAACGCCGTATTGATACTGACGTCGGTATGTTCGGCAATTTCTTTAAAACTCATGCCATTATAGCATCTGAGGATCAACACCTCCTTCTGTTCGTCGGGAAGATAATCGATCAGGCCACGGAGATCTTCATGGATTTGTTGTGTTATCAGTTCATCTTCAAAACTGGGATCTGTAACTTTCAGATTAGCAACAACATCCTGATAGGCAAGTTTGGGTTCTGCAAAACTCACTTTTTTTGCTTTTCGGAAATGATCAATGACAAGGTTATGGGCAATACGCATCACCCACTGGATGAATTTTCCTTCATCAGAATAAGCTCCTGATTTTAAAGTGTGAATCACTTTAACAAAGGTATCCTGAAAAACATCATCAGCCAGATGTTTATCCTTGACCATTACAAAGATATAGGAATATAGGCGGTTCTGATGTCGCTCTATCAGCTCCTGTAAACCGGAAGGGTCGCCTGCAAGAAAATTCCTAATGAGCTGCTGTTCGCTACTAGCTTCTTTTTTCATAAGGAAAATACATTTTGTTAAGAAAAAAGTAAGCGTCTACTCAATAGGCAATTCCTCCTGTTTTTAAGGTTCAAAAATTGATTTGTTATTGCAAATATAGGGTTTAAAAGGAAATAGGCAAATTTATTTATAATTTTGTGGCTAATTTTTTCATAAATGATAGATATTTCGGGGGTAAACCCCAAAGATTATATAATTGTCGTCAAGTCGCGGGTCAATAACCTTAAGAATCTGAGTGTTGCCATTCCAAGGAAAAAACTTGTCGTGATCACAGGCTTATCGGGTTCAGGAAAATCTTCTCTGGCATTTGATACACTTTATGCCGATGGACAGCGACGATATGTGGAAAGCATGAGCTCTTATGCCCGGCAGTTCCTGGGCAGAATGGATAAACCCGACGTGGACGCTATTTTAGGTGTGGCGCCGGCCATTGCCATCGAACAGAAGGTAAAAACCCGGAACCCAAGGTCCACCGTCGGCACATCCACAGAAATTTATGAGTACCTCAAATTGTTGTTTGCCCGTGTCGGCACGACAATTTCTCCTCTTTCTGGGATGGAAGTCAAAAGGCATTTTGTTTCGGATGTCACCGATTTTATTCTTTCATTACCGCAAGGTACCGATGTGATGATTTTTTCGCCGCTGGAAAAAATAAATGGAAGAAGTCTGAAACAACAACTACAGGTATTGCTTCAACAAGGCTTCAGCCGGATCATGAGTCACGGGGAGATCCATAAAATTGAGTCTGTTATAGACCAAATTGGAGAAAAAGCCAAACCGGACAATTGCTATCTCATTATCGACAGAATCAACATCGAGGAAGAAGACCCTGACTTAAAAGCACGCATAGATGATTCGGTACAAACGGCCTTTTATGAGGGACATGGGTACCTGAAAGTCTCCTATTCACAGCATGGGAAAGAAAAGCTGGTCGATTTTTCCAATAAGTTCGAACTGGATGGTATTCAGTTCGAGGAACCTTCCGTCAACCTTTTCACCTTCAATAATCCTTATGGGGCTTGCAAAAAATGCGAAGGATTTGGTTCGATTATCGGGATTGATGAAAAACTGGTGATCCCCAATCCGAAACTTTCCGTTTTCGAAGGAGCCGTGGCCTGCTGGAAAGGCGAAAAGATGGGTGAATGGAAAGAAGAGCTGATCCGCAATGCATACAAATTCGACTTTCCGATTCACAAGCCCTATTTCGAACTGACACCGGGGCAGAAAGATCTGCTATGGTCAGGCAATGAATATTTCGGCGGCATTGACCGGTTCTTTGAATCCGTTGAGGAACAAGCCTATAAGATCCAGTATCGTGTCATGCTTTCGCGTTACCGCGGAAAGACAACCTGCCCGGAATGCAAAGGCACAAGGCTGAGGCAAGACGCCAACTACGTCCTTATCGGAGGAAAGACTATTTCCAAAATTGTGGATATGCAGCTCAATGAAGTGCTGGATTTCTTTAAGAATCTGGAACTCAACGAACATGACAGCAAAGTAGCCAAAAGGCTGCTCATCGAAATTACCAACCGGCTCCAGTTTTTAAACGATGTGGGGCTGGGATATCTTACACTGAACCGTCAATCCGACAGCTTATCAGGCGGAGAATCACAGCGCATCAACCTGGCTACTTCGCTGGGAAGTTCATTGGTGGGCTCCATGTACATCCTGGATGAGCCCAGCATCGGGCTTCACCCACGTGATACGCACCGTTTGATCCGGGTTTTAAAGGCTTTACGCGACCTGGGAAACACCGTCATCGTGGTGGAACACGATGAAGAGATCATCAGAATCGCAGATCAGATCATTGATATTGGTCCGGATTCCGGTGACCACGGAGGTGAATTGGTTTTTCAGGGCAGTTTTGACGAGCTAAAAGACAACGACGTAAGTTACACGGCCCTTTATCTGACCGGAAGAAAAAACATCGATATTCCTGCTCATAGAAGGAAATGGAAGAACTTCATCACGATCAGAGATGCTTTCCACCATAACCTAAAGAACGTCAGCGTGCAATTCCCGCTGAATACATTGACTGTCGTCACCGGCGTCAGCGGATCAGGGAAATCCACCCTGGTTCGCGACATTCTATACACTTCGATAAAACGGCAGCTGGGTGCGGAAGTCAACTCCGAAAGCCACATCAGCACGCTGGAAGGCGAGCTAAACCGCATCAAAGCGGTGGAATACATCGACCAGAATCCCATTGGCCGTTCATCACGCTCCAATCCGGCCACCTACCTGAAAGCTTTCGACGATATCCGTCAACTCTTTGCAAACCAGTCACTGGCAAAACTTCGGGCCTATAAGCCGGGATATTTCTCGTTCAATGTTCCGGGAGGCCGTTGTGAGCAATGCGAGGGCGAAGGTGTGATCAAAGTGGAAATGCAGTTCATGGCCGACATATTTTTAAAATGTGAGTCCTGCCACGGTCAACGTTTTAAGGATGAAGTGCTGGAAATCAAATACAAAGACAAAACCATATCCAACATTCTGGATCTGACGGTAGATCAGGCTATTGAATTTTTTAGCCTGGAAAACAAAAACAATACCATCGAAAAAAGGATCGTGTCCAAAATCCAGCCGCTTCAGGATACCGGACTGGGTTACCTGAAACTCGGACAGAGTTCTAACACCCTTAGTGGCGGCGAGGCCCAACGCATCAAGCTGGCGTCTTTCCTTTCCAAAGGCGAGAATACCTCACCCACGCTTTTCATCTTTGACGAACCTACCACCGGCCTGCACATTCACGACATCAGCCATTTGCTGAATTCGTTGAACGCCCTGATAGAAAACGGCCACAGCGTGGTGGTCATCGAGCATAATGTGGAAGTCATCAAATCGGCCGACTGGGTGATCGATCTGGGCCCTGAAGGTGGCGACAAGGGCGGAAAAATTGTCTTCGAGGGCACTCCGGATGACCTGGTAAATTGCAAGGAATCTTATACCGGACAGTTTCTGAAACACAAGATTTAAATACCCTCAGCCAACTAAAGCTGCATGAAAGAGAAAAATTAAACCGCTCTTAACCACGAAAACCAAGTGAAAATTCCAGAAGTAATTATTGTATATATTTGTATAAATATAAATCAACTAGTCAATTAATTATGAATAAACATAGTAAAATCCTGATCACCGTCACATTGTTGGTATCAGTATTATTTACATCCTGTAAAAAAAATTCTGTAGGACCTACTCCAAGTGATAAATACCTCGTATCTTACAAGCTTGTAAAAACCATTTCGAATCTCGAAGTCAACGCGACACTATCTTATCTATCAGGTTTATATCCTAATGCTCAGACAATTGAAAATAAGGCAGTAAGTGGCGTAAAAGTTTTCAAAATAACTTATAACACCACCTTTCAAAGCCAGCCTATTATTGCTTCCGGTTTGGTTTGTGTTCCAACCGGCCTCCAAAAATATCCCATGATCAGTTATCAGAACGGGACGATTACACTTCATACCGATGCCCCTACCGTTGCTAGTGATACTACCGAAATGGGTAGGTTATATACATTTCTGGAAACCGTTTCGTCCACCGGTTTTGTGATTGCAATTCCTGATTATATCGGATTCGGCTCCACAGAAAACACGTTTCATCCCTACCTTGACAAAGCATCTACAATTCCCTGTGTTGTTGACATGATACGGGCCACCAAAGAATTAATGGCTTCAAATAATTTAAATGTCCAGTTAAGCAACGACCTGTATATCACCGGTTATTCAATGGGGGGCTGGGCTACACTTCAGCTCCAAAAAACCATTGAAACAGATTATTCAAATGAATTTAACCTGAAGGCAAGTGCGTGTGGAGCAGGCCCATACGACCTGACTTATATAAACAACTCCGTGATGGGACAAACACACTATCCCATGCCTTATTTTTTGGGCTATATGTTAAATTCATATACACAACTTGGAGAAATTACCAACAATCTTTCCGATATTATTAATGAACCTTATGCATCGGAAATACCCAGCCTGTATGATGGTAACCATTCAGGTGATCAGATTAACAGTCAGTTAACAACTTCGATTGACAGTTTATTTACGGCTGCTTACCGAAACGGATATCAGACCGCTACAGAATTTTCCTCCGTAAGACAAGCTTTATCAGATAATAGCATCGGCGCCTGGAATATATCAACCCCCCTGATGCTGCTACATGGTGAAGCCGATACCTTTGTGCCGGTTCAGGATACTAAAAACCTATACAACGATTTTCTCAACCTGGGAGTTAGTTCCAACATGGTGCACTTGGTCACCTTCCCCGGCGTCGACCATTCGGGAGGCATTGTCCCTTCGGAAATAGATGCTATCAATTGGTTCATCCAGATAAAAGACGGAGTGCAATAAAGG
>CAYWBO010000031.1:0-2487 GCA_964456625.1 uncultured Lentimicrobiaceae bacterium
ATTTATATTTAAAACCATGCGCTTTCAGGTTGTCTTTCACCTGCTGGATCGTCATCTCCCGCAATTTCATTCCGCAAATCGGGCAGGTGCCCGGTTTATCGGAAATCACATTCCAGTCCATCACATCTTCGTAGAGCTTCCCATCATGATTTTTGTCGATGGCTGCCAAATCAATCACCCCTTTACGGACAATGGAAGTATCCTTCACTTCAGCGGGTGCTTTCGCGGATTTCCTGTCCATCTTCATCCCCTTCATATCGGTTTTTTTAGGTGTAGCGGTACTGTCGCTTTTGGCATCGGAAAACATACTCATCGCTGCATTGAGATTGGATTCGGAGTCGATCATAAACTCAGCGGAAGTCACGATGGTCGTGTTGGCAGCGAGGCCGCTTAAGATCTGATAGTAGCCGTTGGCGTAGTTCCCCAGCTTTACATGAACCGGTTTGAATTTGCCGCCCCCGAGCGCTACGATCACCGTATTTTCGCGACCACTCTGAAGAATGGCCTGCTCGGGAACCAGCGGATAAACGCCCAGGTCTTTGCCCTGAATGTCCACATTGGCAAACATGCCGGGCTTCAACAGCTGATTGTTGTTGGCCAGATCAATCCTGACTTTGATGGTCCGGGTTTTGGTATCCAGCGTAGGATAGATAAAAGAGATCTTTCCTTTGTAGGTCACACCAGGCAGATAATCCATGGTGATGGTCACCGGCTGTCCCAGGGCGATCCGGTCGAGTTCGTACTCATACACGTCCGCCACGACCCACACCGAATTCAGGTTGGCGATCTTCATGAGCGGCATGCCCCGCATGATCCTGGCGCCTTCGTCAACGCCTTTGTGCAAAACCGTTCCGTCGAAAGGCGCGGTAAGCGTGATATATTTCCTGATCTTTTGTGTCTTTTTCAGCTCCTGAATATCGGCTTTCGAAACATCGAGCAATTCCAGTTTCCGGGTGGCGTTTTGGAGCAGATCCGACGGGGCATCACTCCCGATCATGGCCTTGTCATAGGCCAGTGCCGTCAGGTATTCCTGTTCGGCTGCCACCAGCTCCGGTGAATAGATCCGCAGCAGTTTCTGACCCTTGGTAACTTTTTGTCCGGTATAATTCACATACAGTTTGTCGATCCAGCCGCCGGCTTTGGTCGTGACCGTATATTCTTTCTGTTCGTCAGGCTGCACGATGCCGTTGGTCATCACGTCGGCATGCATGTGCCCCGCCCTGACAACAGCCGTTTTCACATTCATGTCCTGCACCACGGCAGGGTCAATGGTTACCACCCCGTTCTGACCCGCCTGGTCGGCATATACCGGAACCAGATCCATACCCATAGCGGATTTGCCGGGATGATTGTAAATCTCGTTCGGGTTCATGGGCGCACGCCAGTATAAGATCTTGCCTTTTTTTCCGGTTTCCGCTTTGTTTGAGCTCTGCGTACCTTCAGCCATGACAGCGGCCTTTTTCCCGGACAACAAATAATATCCTGTGGCCCCCAAGGCGGCTCCCAGCAAAATAAACAGGATATAAACAAAGATTTTCTTATTCATTTCTTTTGTTTTATGATTCGTTATTTCAATGAAGTCCCCGATAAGAACTCCAGTTTCGAAAGGTTTTTACTGTAAGATGTTCTGATGTTGGCCAGTTCGGTTTTGATCTTCAGGATCTGGTCCTCCGCTTTCATCACGTTAACAAAGTCGATCTTGTTCACCTGATAATCGGCCAGGGCAGCCTGGTAAGACTGTTGGGCCTGTGGAAGCAGGGTGGTTGTCAACAGCGATTCTCTCTTTTTCAGCGATCTTAACTGTGCATTGATGGCGCCGAAATGTTGTTGCAACACCTGAAGAGAAAACTGATATTGTTGTTTGTAGGCATCCTGCTGATACCGGGCGCGGTTGACCTGCGCCGTTTTGTTCCCACCGTAATTGATGGGAATGGTCACACCGACCATCACACCCAGCAGATCCGGGTAATTCATGTCCGTGACGGCGTTATAGCTCCGCTGTGTGTACTGAACTCCCACTTTAAAGTTGGGATAGAACGCATATCTGGCCGCCTTTTCCATCAAGCCGGCCTTAGACTCGTTCAGTTTGATCTCTTTCAGCACCGGACGATTTTTTTCTGCCAGTCCCAACAGTGTTTCGGTCTTTAAATCCTGATTCGTGACGGGAAGGATTTCTCCTGTAGGGATGTAAACAGAATCATTCCGTAGCAGATATCCGTTCAACTGCGCCTGCAATGCCATTTCCTCTCCGTTTAGCGCCTCGATCTTGTCCTGCAGGCGCGTTTTCTGCACTTCCACTTCGATCACATTCTGCAGGCTGGCGGTTCCCACCTCAAATTTACGCTTGGCAACCAGCGAGATCTGTTTCAGCAAATTCAGGCTCTCCTTGTTTAGCTGAATGTCCTTTCTTTTTTCCTGCAGGCTGTAATAAAGCTCCGAAACCTGTTCATCGATCTGGTTTGTCAGATCCTGAATTTGCTGCCGGAT
>CAYWBO010000031.1:2587-30261 GCA_964456625.1 uncultured Lentimicrobiaceae bacterium
TTCTGGGCCGACACCGGCAGGCTGATGGCAAGGATCAGCATCAGCCCCAAGAGTTTGTTTCTTTTCATTGAAAAACTTTTTGTCGTGCCGTTTTTTGGTCACGCGTTTTTAAACCAATTACGGGAACAAAAATAGAAAGTGCTGCCCGGGTGGGCATTATACAATTCTGGAAAAGAGTTACAGGGTTTTTGGATGTAGAGACGTAAGATGCTGGATGTGAGATTTGTGCTGTTGGATTAAGCGAACCAAAAATCCAAATCCTTACATCACACCTCCTCAGATTTCATCCAGTGCCTTCCGGTTTCGTACCTGCATCCTCTTATAGAAAGTCGGATTCATACCAATTACCTTTTTAAACTGGTTGGAAAGATGCTGCACGCTGCTGTACCCGGTCTTCCAGGCGATCTCGCTCAGCGTCAGCTCATCATAGATGAGCAGTTCCTTGACGCGCTCGATGCGCTGAAGGATGACATATTTCTCGATGGTAGTTCCGACAACTGAAGAAAACAGGTTACTGAGGTAGGAATATTCATGCCCCAGGATCCTGGTAAGATGATCGGAAAAATTGATATGTCCTTCGGCATCATGATCATAATGAACCATGTTGATGATTTCCGTTTTGATTTTTTCTATCAGTTGGCTCTTTTTATCATCGATCAGCTCAAAGCCAATGACATTCAGGTTTCTATCCAGTTTTTCAAGCGTTGCCGGATCGATATTTCCTTCCACCACCGCTTCACCGAGGACAACGGAAACCGGTTTCAGATCCAGTTTTTTCAGTTCTGAACTCACCGCCATGATACAGCGGTGACAGACCATATTTTTTATGAAGAGTTTTTGTGTTTCTACAGATTTCATGATAGCAGACTTGTAGTTTTATGACTTCTTAGCAAGCCAGCCGGCAGGGTTTTGATACTGTTTCCCTTTCCATAGTTCGAAATGCAGTTCGGTTTTTCCCTGCAGGTTGGTATGAACCGTTCCCAGTGCTTTTCCGGGTTGTACGACATCGCCCTGTGAAACAAAGGATCTGTCTAATCCGGAAAACACGGTAAAATAATCACCGTGTTTCACGATGATTGCAATGTTGGTACTGGTAATGGCCATCACACTCACCACGGTACCTTCAAACACAGCCCTGGCCAACTCCCCCTTATCGGTAGCAATGTTTATGCCATTGTTCCGGATCTTCACATGCTTCAGAATGGGATGGTTATGAATACCGAAGGTTTGTGAAACGATGCCATTTTTCACAGGCCAGGGAAGCTTGCCCCTGTCGGAATAAAACAGGGATGACAGTTTTGAGTCGCTGGCATTTAACTTTCTGGCCGCTGCGGTATTCTTCCTCTTAAAACTTTCGGTTGCTTTCGCGATGGCTTCTTCAATTCTCCGGTTCAGCAGTGCGGACTCTTTCTCTTTGGCATTCAACTGTCTCCTGAGCGTCCTTTCCTGGGTGGAAAGCTGCCGTTTCAGCCGGTTTTTCTTATGCTGTTCAAGTTGTAATAATGACAGCTGCGAGATTTCCATATCCAGTGTTTTCTTCTTTTCCTGGATCCGGCTTTCCAGATCTTCCTTTTTTTGCTCTTTTACCGTTTCCATATCCTGGATCCGGCCGGCTTCGTTACGAATGTAAGATGAGATTTCCGACAGATACCGCATCCGCTGATAAGCCTGATTGATGTCGCTGGAGGAAAATAAAAAGATGAGATGCGAATAAGCATTGTCGTTTTTCGAGGCATAATAGGCAATGCGGGCATATTCACTCTTTAGGTAGTCCAGGCGGGAATCCAGTTTCTTCAGATTCACGTTCAGCGAAGAGATGCTGTCGGTTAACAGATATACTTCCCGTTTCAGCGTAGCCGCCAACTCCTGACGACGTGTGATCTTATTGTTGATCAGGTTGAGAGAATACAGCGTATTGCTTTTACTTTCGCCGATTTTGGATATCAGTTTGTTCGTATACTCGATTTCCTTTTCAAGCTGTACCCTTTTTTTCTTCAACGCAGTAAGGGTATCCTGAGCGGATGTCTTGGAGACAAAGGCGAAAATCATCAGGAGAAGAAACAAGAGCCTGTACTTGTTTTTGATTACCATAATGGTTTTTAAAACAGTTTCTTATAATCAGCGGGAATGTAAAAAGGAAACCCGTAAGTTTTGTCTAAATCAATTTTTTTAAAAGTAAGAAAAATTTCTGTTTTCGGTCGTGAGTTCAATACAATTCTCATTTTTGCCGGCAGCCACTGACCCTGAACTTCCTGGTAGTTATCATAATAAACCCAAATCGCTTTGGTGCCGTGATCGGAAGTCTGCTGTTCGAGATATTGCTTCCGGATTTTGAAATCATTCGGGTCGAGCCAGATCTTCTGCGTCAACTCCGTCGGGATGGTGGCGTTTGTCATGGCGCTGGCCGAAGCGGGGCTTTCGCGGCGCAGCGTGATCAGATAACCTTCACGGTCCGTTTCGGCGTTGGAACTTATCGTACGATATCCTGAAAGGTCGTTCCCTACCAACAGCGACTGCAGCACGGAATAATTTACGGCCGTATGTAGCAGGCTGTCGAGCACATGATAATCTCCCAGAATATAATTTTTCTTCATGCGGTTCAGCAGTTTCAGCGAATCGGGTGTCAGTTCGGCACGGGCCGCTTCGATGCCCATGGCCGGGATGATGCTGGCCCAGATCAAGCTGTCTTTCTGAATGCGCACCTGTGCCCGGAACGTGGCTCCGTCGCTTCCTTTGCGTTTGTAAGAAATGGCAATTTTTGCATTCAGCGAGCTGAAGTTGGCCCGATGTGCCTGCATTTCATGGAACAACGAATCGAAGCTCATGGGCTTGAGGTTGTGGAAAACAACCGGTTTCACGGTTTTACAGGAAGGCAGGAAAGCAACCAGGCCGCCGATGAAAAGCAGCGCTCCAACGACTTTCTTAAATCTATTCATATAACTTTCCTGTTTTCAGTTTCTTTTCCAGCAACTTGCTGTGGTCTTTCAGCTTTATGGCCTTTTTCCACTGCTCAATGGCTTCTTTGTGCTTTCCGAGCTTGTAGAGAATATCGCCGTAATGTTCCACAACCACACCGCTGGTTTTCCCGCCGTTGTTGATGGCTTTTTCTTCCCACTGCAAGGCTTCATCGTACTTCTTTTGCATGTACAGCACCCAGGCATAAGTATCGAGGTCGTTCTGATTGTAAGGATCCAGGTTCACGGCCTCATCTGCCATCTGGGCTGCTTTTTCAAGTTGTTCTCCGGCAACGGCCAGGTTGTAAGCATAGTTGTTCAGCACTCCGGAATTTTTTGGATTGATCTGCAGGGCACTGTCGTAAGCAGCAAAAGACTTCTTGTTCATTTTAAGGGAACTGTAGGTATCGCCCAGGCTGGCATAGAACTGCTCCAGTAGCCCTTTGTTGCCCACGGCCACATTTTTCCCCTTTTCCAGTAATTTCAGGGCATGAACGTAATTGCTGTCCTGCGCTGCTGCAATACCTCCCAGCAGGTAGGGAAGCGGCTGATCCGGAAAATTATGAACCACCGTGTCGGCGGCATATTCAAGCAATTTATACTTCTGCATATAGAAATGGCTGAAAAGGATCTGTTCCTGCAACGCGTAGTTATCCGGATCGTTTTTGGCGGCCTTTGTCAAGAGAGGCAGCGCTTCTTTGTATTTTTTATTCTGATACAGCAGGCTGGCGTACAACGCATCGGCAAGTTTGCTTTCAGGATGTGTTTTCTTGATGACGATAGCCAGTTGCAGTGCCTGAGCAATTTGCTCATCTGTGAGATTTCCCGAGTAATAGGCAGACAAAAGATTAATCTCGGTCCGGACATCCAGATGCGGATTGGCAAAACCGATCTTCAATTCTTCGTATGCTTTTTCGGGATTTCCGTTTTTCCGGTAAAATTCAGCCAGAGAAATGTGTACATACGGATTCTGAGGGCTTACTTCCAGAATTTTATGATAAGCCCATTCCGCTTTTTCCGGGAAGCCGTTGCGGGCAGCAAATTCAGCCATCAGCGCATAACTCCGCTGATCATCAGGATTGGACTGGATCAGCTTTTCATAAGTCTCTAAAGCCTTTTGTTTCTCGCCGAGCCGCATGTACAGACTGACGATTTTTTGTGAAAGGTCGGGTTGAATTCCTACAAGACTTTCCAGGTCGAGATAAGCCTGGACGGCATTTTTATAATCTCCGGTAAAGAAATACGCCAATCCCAGTTCCTGAACAAAATCTTCATTTTCGGGATGCTGCTCCACCAGTTTTTTATAAGTATTTACATACGCTTTGTAATTGCCGTTGGCCTTGGCCAAATTGGCGTACAAAACCTTGTACCACTGGTTGAGGGTGTCCAGCTCCATAGCCTTTCCTGCGAAATACTCGGCCGTATCCGTATTTCCCAAAGAGGCCGACAAACTGGCTTCCTGGAAATTGGCAGCCGGATCCTTGGGATTGATGGCAAGTGCCAGTTTCACCAAACTGTCTGCCGCTTGCAGATTTCCCAGCGCTTTCTGGGTAACAGCCTTCGCATAAAGGTCAGATTCGCGGTATTTTTGTTCCTGTGAAAGCTGATTTTCCTTGCTGACTTTCTGAATGCCCGAGCATGAAAACAGGCCCAAAGCACTGACAAGAACCAAAACGTTGATTATCTTTATTTTCATTGATTTCTGTTTGTCAAGTTAATGTATCCTCACCATGCCGCTCAGGACGGCGGCATGTAACAATTAATTAATGGCTTCCGGTATGTCCGAAGCCGCCGGCGCCCCGGGAGGTGTCTGAAAGCACTTCCACTTCCTCCAACAGGGCCTGAACATGGGCAGCAATGACCATCTGGGCAATCCGGTCGCCATCGTTGATCTGAAAAGTCTCCTGCGATAAGTTTACCAGGATCACACGGATTTCGCCGCGGTAATCGGCGTCAATGGTGCCGGGGCTGTTGAGTACCGAAATGCCGTGTTTCAGTGCCAAACCGCTGCGGGGTCTCACCTGTGCTTCGAAACCCACCGGAACTTCAATGAACAGACCCGTCGGAATCAGTACCCGCTGCAACGGTTCCAAAACAACCGGTTCCTCCAGATTTGCTCTTAAATCCATGCCGGCAGAGGCTTTTGTTTCATATCTGGGAAGCTCGTGCTTCGACCGGTTGACTATCCTAACTTTCATGTTATTTTCCCTTATCTGATTATAATTTACTGTTTTAAATCCCTTTTCCTTTTGGAAAATATATCAGGGATCAAAAATAATTAAAAAACCTGCTTGGGGAAACGCAGAATACCAACACAATTGTTAAAGAATGTTTATAATGAAGGGGTTCCGGAAATGTTGCGGGTAATAATGTGTTTTCTAACGGCGATCCACACAACGATGGAATAGATCAGCAACATCCCGGCACCGCTAAGCAGGTGCTCTTTGGTTGACAGCCCCTGAAGCCGTGTGCTGACAAAGTAAAACAAGAGCGCCAGTACCGTGAAAAGGCCGATTTTTTTCATCTCGTAATGCACCGGGAATATTTTTCTTCCCCAGAAATAAGAAATCACCATCATACTGAAGTAACAGGCAAAGTTGGCCCAGGCCGATCCCATGTAGCCGTATTTTGGAATTAAAATAATATTGAGGACAATGGTCACTGTAGCGCCGAAAACGGCTACAAGGCCTCCGTAAAGCGTTTTATCGGTAAGTTTATACCATACGGACAGGTTATAAAACACACCCAGAAATAATTTGGCCATCAAAACGATGGGGACGATCGACAATCCGACCCAGAACGGAGGGCCGATAAAACGCTTGAACCCGTCGATGAACAGCATCACCAAAAGGAAAATAAACCAGGTAAATCCGACAAAAGCCGTCATCACATGGCTGTACGTGGTTTTGGCATCACTTTTTTCGTATTCCGCAAAAAAGAAAGGTTCCGCCGCGTACCGGAACATCTGGATGAACAACATCATCAAAATGGCCAGTTTGTAATTGGCGCCGTAAATCCCGATGATGGCCTCGGCATTCACACTGTGCGGCAAAAAGTAACGAAGCAGAATCTTATCCGACACTTCGTTGATACTCCCGGCCAACCCGATCACCAAAATAGGAAGTCCGTAAGCCAACAATTTCTTCAGCAGTGCCTTGTCGATAGTGAGCCTGAAATTGCGCATTTCCGGCAGCAGCAACAAAATGGTGGAAAAAGAGGCCAGGACGTTAGAAACCAGGACCATTCCCACCAGCGGCGTGATCCGGTACAGCCAGAAATGCTGATAAGTATGCGGGTACATTCTGGGAATCACGATCAGCAACAGGATATTGAAACCCATGTTAATGATCACGTTAACGATCTTGATGGTTGAAAAACGCCGGGCTTTATTCCGGTATCTCAAATAGGCAAACGGGATGGTTGAAATCGCATCCAGGCCGACGATCATCGCGATCATGACGATAAACTCGGGATGCGCGGAATACCGTATTCCTCGGGCAATGCTGAATCGGTTGAAAAAAACAACTGCAATAAAAAGGATTGAGGTGATCAGTAAACTGGTGGTCGCCGTACTGAAAACCGACTTCACGTCCTTTTTATACTCATTGGCATAGCGGAAAAAAGAGATTTCCATGCCGTAGGTCAGCAGCACCAGCAAAATGGCTACAAAAGCATACAACTCGGTAACTTTCCCATATTGCTGGGGTGAAAAGACCAGGTAGGTATAAACCGGAACAAGAAGGTAATTCAGCAGCCGGGGAACGATGGTTCCCATGCCATAAACCAGGGTATCTCCTGCCAGTTTTTTTAATGGATTACTTGCCATATGCTGCCGCCAAAAGTACGCAATAAATGATGAAACGCATCAAAATCGATGTTTACCGCTAAAATTTTCCCAGGCGGCTACACCCGTCTGAATTTCAAATAGAATGTCGTTCCTTTTCCGGCCTGTGATTCAAAGTCCACAGTGCCTTCCATTTCTTTCATCATGTTTTTCACGATGGCAAGGCCCAGCCCAGTACCCGTGGATTTTGTGGTAAAATACGGCTGGAAGATGCTGTGCTTGTTTTCGGGGGCAATTCCTTTTCCGAAATCGGAGAACCTGACGGTGATGAAATTTTCCTCAGGTATTATTTCTACCTCGATGCGTTTGTCGCTTTTGCCTTCCATGGCCTGCACGGCATTTTTTGTAAGATTGTTGAAAATACGCATGAGGCTCTTGGCGGAAGCCCATACCCAAATGTCTCCGTCATCGGGTGTGATCAGCTTGAACGTCACCTGATAAGATTTCCTGAACAGCGTAATAGAATTTCGGATCGCGACGAGCAGGTCGGCTTTTTCATTTTTCGGCATGGACGATTTCGAAAAGTCGGAAAACATGCCGGCGACCTCGTTCAGTGCTTCAATCTGGTTGATCAGCGTCCGGCTGATGTTCTTCAGCTTTTCGTCGAAGTTTTTATCCTTCTGTTCGTAGGCTTTAAGCAAATATTGCACATTCAGCTTCATCGGTGTCAGCGGGTTGCGGATCTCATGCGTGATCTGCCGAGCCATCTCGCCCCAGGCACGTTCACGTTCGGAGTACTTCAAGAGCTCGGCACTTTGTTCCAGTTTCTCCACCATCTGGTTGTAAGCCTCGATGAGTTGGCCGATCTCATCACGTTCTTCCCAGATGATCTTTTCGTTTTTCTTCTCGATGCTCACCAGATTGATCTTTTCCTGAAGCAGTACCAAAGGTCTGGTCATGATCTTCGACAGGTACAGGATGATGATCAGTCCCAGAATCCCGGTAATCACAAACAGACTAAGCAGGTTGGCCAGCATCTGGTAGCCTGAATTCTGAATCTGGCCCTGACCCTCAAAATACGGTAGGTTCAGAATTCCGGCATCTTTTCCATTCATCAGCGTAAGCGGTATATATGACGAATAAAACTCCAGGTTTCCAATGTGCTCTTTCGAGAGATAAAACAGTCGGTTTCGGATGCGGATGTGGTTATACGCGCCCGGATTGATCAGTGGCGACTGCAAGCCGTTTTTAAAGATCTCAGGCCTGGACGAGGCGATCAGCATCCCGGAACGGTTGTACAAATTGATATCCGAAAAGAAAAGCAGTGAAAGTTTCTGCAGATAACCCTGAATTTCGGGCTGGTCGTTTTGTGTGATGGAAGGGAAGTCTTCAAGCTTCTGCTGCATGGCGATCAAGACCGAATGTGATTTCTCACGAAGGTAGTCGTTCACCTGGCTTTTTCCGTTTTCCTTGAAGTAGTAAAACGAGATAAATGAAAGCACCAGAAAGACCGACAGAACCGAGGCAAAAAAGACCAGCTGCAAACGGGCACGGAAAGAATAGCTGAAAAGTTTGGCTACCCGGCGACCGTATTTTATGACGATAAAAAGCAGCACCAGAAAACTGAAGAACAGGAACAACGCTGAAAAAGGCAAAAGCACTATGGACAAAGAAGTCCGGGGCCGGCTGACCACCAGATACCCCTCTGTACCGATCTTGATGATGATATGTTTGAAGTTCTCGAGGTAAAAGAACTTATCCAGCGGTTTCCCTTTGAAATAATTGAAGTCGACGGGATAAGGAAAATCGCCGAATTTGTATTGCAGATTACCGTTAAAATATCGTGAAAAAGAATAACCCGAAAGTTGGAGGACCTTCTGGTGTACATCGGTCAAGAGCTCCGGATAGCCGACGCCTCGCGGCATAAAATCGGCAAAAAATTCAATGTATAAATTCAGATTTTCCTGTGCATGTCCGACATGATGAAAGCGGAACGTGGCCAGATAATAAATGTTTTCCTGGTTGTTTGTGATGAGCGAAAGGCTGTAGTCCGGAGTTTTCTGGACGACCTTTCCGGGAAGCGAACCGAAATATTCATCACAGGGGACGATTTGATTGCCGGGTTGTATCTGCAATTGCTGGCCAGGGCGGCAAAGCGTAAATTGTTTTGTGTACGAATCAAAGCGTCCGTTGAAATACTTCTTTTCGATGTACTGAGAAATAGCGACTTCTTTTCCCTCGGTGCCGATCTCCAGCAGTTTTTGAAGGGTGGTATCCTGGAGCATCTGATGAGATATCGACCGAAACAGGAATTCAAAATACGGATCATTACGCTGCGACAAAAGGCTCGCCGTTACTTCCTGATGTTCGTCTCTCACTTGCGCTTTGGCAAAATTGAAAAGGAAGGCGTCGGAAATAGCCAAAACTAACAAAAGGAAAATAGCATAGATGTATGGATTCTTTCGGAAAGAAAAGAAGAACGAAATGGTGACAAGCAACGACAAAGATAACCAGGCCACTAACAAAATATTCATCGCAAAAGGGAACAGAAAACCACAGGCGATTCCTTCCAGAACCATCACCAAAATCACGGATGCAGGTTTTATCTTGCTCAACTTGATCAATTGGGCGGCACCATCCGAAAACAGGAAAATGATCAAACTTAGAAAAGCATAGAAGATCAGATCGTTAACACCATAATTGCTGAAAAAGGAGCTTTTGAGAAGAAACTGACTGTCGTAACTTGTTAATATATTGTCTGTTATATAAAACAGTGCGAAATTGACCAGAAAAACTAACCCGAGAAAAACAAAAGCTTTCCATCGTGCAACCGGGGTTCCTGACCGGGCATTTTTGTAAAATAATCTGCGCAGTTTCCAGCCCGCCAAAAACAAAATAACCATGTTGAGCAAAACATCTCCCAGGGTCATAAAACCGGGAATAACTCCAACCGCCTCCGTGAATAAAAAGGATTGCCGCAGAATACCCGGGAATCCGGTAATGAAATTAAGATAACGAACAAAAACAACCAGAAGGATCGTGATGAAAACAGGAATCCATTTTTTTCCAGATACTGAGAAAAACCGGAGCCTCTCTAAAACAGCTTCAATGAAAAGAAATAACAAAAGATATCCCAGTGCACACAAGCTAAAGAGAAAATAAAGTCTTTTGTGGGAAACAAAGTGGCTGATGATCCTCACACCCACAGGAAATGATTTCAATTGAATTATGGAAGGATTCTGAGTATCTAAGGGTACCAATTTCACACCAGAAGGTAATGAAAACCCGCCATTTAAGTGGCTTATTAATAATGAATTATGTATTGGAAAGTTGTTTTGTATCTTATAGAAGATAAGGATATTGAACGGCGCGTGAAGCTGTTTCAGTCCCATAAACCATCCCTCCTTTGCTGAAATCAGCTGAGGTTTGCCGATTTTGAGCTGATTTAAGGAATGGACGGGCCAGTCGGACCGGTTCCAATAAATCATAGAATCTGCTTTCCTGATCACAAGGATCCGGTCCATATCTCCGAAATACTGATCCAGATTTTTCCAGTTCAACTCCTGGTTATCCTTCAGGAAACGGCTGACCAAAGAATCAGTATTTACAACAGACTTTCGAATACTAATAAGCTGTTTATCAACCTGTTCTGTAACATAATTACTCTTTTTATTAAGATTGGTGTAATGGATTGTGATCGCCAGGATTAGTCCGACGACAATGAGCCCTCCGAGGTAAAAAAGAATAGAAAACCGAGCATTGTATTTTTCAGTCCTGGGCATGAATCCTAATTTATGGAACAGGTAAAATTACTAATTAATTTCTCATATTCGAAGGCCCGAAAGATCATTATTAGGGAAACCTTATTGAAAGGAAATCACGTAAGAAATACAAATACCAGGCCAGAAATGAAACAACGGTTATTTCCGGAATACATAGATCAGACTGGAATATTCCCCTGTCCTTTTTGCACGGGCATTGGACAGGAAACCGCTGATCGCAGCAGATAAGTAACGGTTATGTTTATTTTGGTATTTCTCACTTAACATAGAAACAAAATAGGCATCCATTTTCATCGGATAAGATTCCACAAAAAGAAATTGATGTTTTTCCACCAATGCAGCAATCGTACTTTTTGAAAAATGATGCAAATGTCTGGGGACATCGTACGCCGCCCAGTATTTACCATAATGTTGTGCGTCCCAGGAATTCAGGTTGGGTAATGCAATGATCAAATATCCAGAAGGCTTGAGTAATCGGGAAATAACTTTGATCCGGTCATTAATATCCGCGACATGCTCCAAGACATGCCACATGGAAATCACATCGAATGATTCATCCGGGAGTTTCAGGAGACCGTTTTCATCCTGAATATCCAGTCCATACTTTTTTATGGCAAACTCCCGTGCCGGAGCATACGGCTCAATACCTTTTACCGTCCATTTTTTGCTTTGGAAATAATTCAGGAGTTCTCCGGTACCACACCCTATGTCCAGTAAAACGCCACGCGAAACATATCGCTTTATATGAGAGAATTTATGCCTGATATTAATCCTTCTCAGGCCCTGATAAACCAGATTGACTATGCTGAAGTCCTGCGAATGATGCGAAAGATAATCTGGAGAATCGTAATAAGCAAGAAGAGATTGATCATCCGGACGCGGGTTGGTAAAAACAAACCCGCAGGACGTGCATTGTTGTAGCTTAAAAGGTTCCTGTGTGAGAAAAAAATCGTCCACATCCAGGAAATCAGAAAATTGTTGCGTGCCGCAAACCGGGCAATTTTTTATCGTGACCATAAATCTTGTTTCACGTGAAACACTTGACTATCTTCCTAGAAAGACAAGCAAAACATTAATATCGGACGGGGAAACACCACTGATCCTGGACGCCTGACCGATGGAAGTCGGCCGTACTTTACTCAACTTTTCACGCGCTTCATAAGAAAGCGACTGAAGTCTATCATAGTCAAAGTCCGGCTTCAGCATGATGTCTTCAAATTTCCCCAATTTGACCGCCATTTCACGCTCCTTATCGATGTAACCTTCGTACTTAACCTGAATTTCGACGGCTTCCATCACTTCCTGATCCAACTCATGATCAGAAAGGAAGGCATTGAGTCCTGTGTGGCTCTCTGCTATCAATTTCAATTCCACTTGCGGCCTCAGCAAAAGCGTCGTTATCTTAACTTTTTGTTTTAACGGACTGGTGTCAACCGTACTCAGTTTTTCATTGATTTCGTCAGGGGTAATACTGGTACTGGCAAGAAAATCTAATAATTTTCCAATTTTGGTTTTCTTTTCAAGCATAACCCGATAACGCCGTTCCGTGGCAAGGCCCAGTTTAAATGATTTCTCCGTTAAGCGCATATCGGCGTTGTCCTGACGCAATAAAATCCGGTGCTCTGCCCTGGAAGTAAACATCCTGTAAGGCTCGTCAACTCCTTTGGTAACAAGATCGTCAATCAAAACACCAATATAAGCCTCAGATCTGCTTAAAACAAAAGGTTTTTTGTTTTCAACAGTTAAATGGGCGTTAATTCCTGCCATGATACCCTGCGCAGCCGCTTCCTCATACCCCGTGGTCCCATTAATTTGGCCTGCGAAGAAAAGATTCTTGACTTTTTTTGTTTCCAGATTCTTATTGAGCTGGGTTGGGGGGAAATAATCATACTCTATGGCATAGCCAGGTCTAAAAATTTTTGCTTTTTCGAATCCGGGAATCATGCGTAACGCTTCGAATTGTATGTGATCAGGCAAAGAAGAAGAAAAACCATTAACATAATACTCCACAGTATTCCAACCTTCGGGTTCCACAAACAGCTGATGTTTGTCCTTATCAGAAAAGCGTTCAATCTTATCTTCAATGGAAGGACAATATCTGGGTCCTACGCCCTGGATCCTGCCACTAAACATAGGCGAATCAGCAAATCCGAGCTTTAACTCTTCATGCACTACAGGAGAAGTATAAGTAATCCAGCAACTACGCTGTGCATTAAGATTCGCTTTCTCTAAAAATGAAAATTGTCCTGGCTCTTCATCGCCTTTCTGTTCTTCCATCTTGGAAAAATCAATAGTCCGTCCATCCACCCGTACCGGAGTACCTGTTTTCAGGCGAGCGCATTCGAAACCCAATGATGCCAACTGGTCACTCAGATTAAAGCTTGCCGGATCCCCCATACGGCCACCCATAAAATTGGTTTTACCGATATGAATTTTACCGTTTAAAAAGGTACCGTTAGTAAGGATGACAGATTTAGAATAAATCTTATGACCCATAGCTGTTTTTACACCACGCACCTGATCATTCTCTATAATCAAATTTATCACGGTATCCTGCCAGAAATCGAGGTTGGGAGTTTGCTCCAGCATCCGCCTCCACTCCTGTGAAAACAGCATCCGGTCGCTTTGGGCTCTTGGACTCCACATAGCAGGGCCTTTTGACTTGTTTAGCATCCTAAACTGGATCATGGTTCGATCCGTAACCAAAGCAGAATAACCGCCCAACGCGTCAATCTCCCTCAATATTTGTCCCTTGGCAATACCACCCATAGCTGGATTACAAGACATTTGAGCAATGGTAGTCATATTCATAGTGATGAGCAGGACCTTCGACCCCATGTTGGAAGCAGCTGCTGCCGCTTCCGAACCGGAATGTCCGGCACCTACAACAATTACATCATATTCATCAAACATAGTTATGTGTTTCACGTGAAACAAGTATCTATTTAAGAAAGCAGAGACAGGTAATAATCCTCCTTTTGTCTCATAAGCTTTTTCTCCGCCGGGGATTTATCCTGGTAACCGAGTAAATGTAGAATACCATGAACAATCACCCGTTGTAATTCTTTATTAACATCATATTCTGATAAAACAGCATTTTCCATCACTCGGTCAACACTGATGTAAATCTCTCCTGAAATAATACCTTCATCATCCGAGGATGGAAAAGTAATAATGTCCGTATAGGTGTCGTGATTTAAAAATTGAAGATTGATATCCAAAAGAGACGAATCATCCAAAAAGACATATCCGATCTCGCCTAAAACCCCATTCTCAGCTAAAATAACATTTCCAAGCCATTCTGAAATTTTTTGCTCTGGAAGTTGAAAATTAGATATATTATATTGATATTCAATCATTTAAATAAATCAACCAAGTATTCTATCAGATATTTAAGTCAAAATGCAGGGCATTTTCATCAATCATCGGTGCATTGTACAGGATTATTAGAAGAATTTTAAGTTAAGATTACCAGATCCGGAACATACCGAAGGAAATAACTTGATTCTCTTAAAACAGTTCGCACACGGAAATGGAAAATAGTTATTCAAAAATTGAGCCCTTTTCTTTCCTAAAAATTTTTTGCAAAGTAACGACATATTATCCTAACAAGATGCAGTTTGATTTATTTTTGTAATTGCCAAGCGGCAGGATTTATCTAAAATACAAAATGTCAAAAGAAACACGAAAACAAATTATAGTCACAGGTGGTACTGGTCTGCTTGGGACGCAGCTCCTTCTGGAACTCTCCAAAACGAATAAAGAGATCATCGTCATAAAACGACCGCAATCGTCGCTGAAGACAACGGAAAAGATCTTTAAATGGTATTTTCAGGGCAGCAACTCAGAATTTGAAAAGATCAGATGGGTGAACGGGAACCTGACCGATATAGACTCGTTGCTGGACATCTTTACAAAGGACAGCCATCTCTATCACGTAGCTGGGAAAGTGTCATTTAACAAACTAGACAAAGAGGAACTCATGGAGGTCAACATAAAAGGCACCGCCAACGTAGTGAACGCTGCACTGAAAAAGAAAGTGGGGAAACTCTGCCACGTGAGTTCCATCGCAGCCATAGGAAGAGCCAGCAATGATGTCCTGACCCATGAAGAAATCCCCATGGGAAACCTCACGAAAATATCTGCTTATGGGATCAGTAAATATGAAGGTGAGAGAGAGGTATGGAGGGGCATCGCTGAAGGACTCAGTGCTGTAATCGTCAATCCGACGATCATCCTGGGTCCCGGCAACTGGCAGGACAGCAGTGCCCGCTTGTTTCACCAGGTTTACAAAGGACTCAGATACTATACTCAAGGCAGCAATGGCTATATTGCAGCAGACGATTTGGCCAAAATCATGATACAGTTGATGAACAGCGGCGCAGAATCACAACGATACATCGTCAGTTCAGAAAACGTATCCTATAAACAACTCTTTAGCTGGATTGCAGAGGCCCTTCAGGTTAATCCTCCGAAACATCTCGCAGGGCCTTACCTCAGCGCGATAGCTTGGAGGTTGCTAAAAGCAAGAAGTTTTTTCACCGGTAAACCGCCATTAATCACAAGAGAAACGGCTCAAACCGCCAACAGCCTATACAAATACAGTAATGAAAAAATCATTGAGCAAACCGGCTACCGGTTCAAACCGATTAAAGAAACAATAGAAGAAACCGCACGATACTTCCTCGAAGACGTAAAGGCTGGAATTTGATTTATTTTTCAAGGATTACATAAGCCACAGCATTTTCTTTGGCATGTGACAACGACAAGTGTATTTGCAAGATGTTGTTTTCCTGAAGATATTTCAACACTTTTCCATGAGCCTCGATTTCAGGCTTGCCCAACGCGTCATTCATCACCTCTACCTCACTGAAAGCAAAACCGTACCGATATCCGGTACCCAGTGCTTTGAACAGCGCCTCCTTGGCGGCGTACCTTGCAGCATAACTCTCAAACCGGGCATGATTCCTTGCATCGCAGTACTCCTGTTCCCGTTTGGTGAAAATCTTATCACGAAACGTCAGAGAACGGTTGATCGCCTCTTCAATCCGGTTAATTTCTATGATGTCAGTGCCAATTCCAAAAATCACGTCTGTCGATATAAATCCTGATGAAAAATTTCTTACTTAATAACACCCAGTTCTTTCCCCACCTTGATAAACGCCTCTAGTGCCTTATCAAGATCCTTCTTTTCGTGACCTGCAGAAAGTTGCACGCGAATCCGGGCTTCCCCCTTGGGAACAACAGGGTAATAGAATCCAATGACATAAATACCTTCATCCAATAGCTTGGCGGCAAAATCCTGCGAAAGTTTGGCATCGTAAAGCATCACAGCACAGATAGCCGATTTGGTAGGCTTGATGTCAAATCCGGCACCGCCCATCTTTGCCATAAAATAATCCGTATTCTCATGCAGCTTATCCTGAAGCTCGTTGGTCGCGCTCATCATTTCCATCATGCGGATCCCTGCATTGACAACCATCGGAGGCAGAGAATTGGAGAACAAATAGGGCCTGGAGCGCTGACGCAACATTTCGATAATCTCTTTTCTTCCGGTTGTGAAACCACCAATAGCACCGCCGAAAGATTTTCCCAGCGTTCCGGTAATCAAATCAATCCTGCCTGTAATATTGAAATATTCACTCACACCACGGCCGGTAGCTCCTACAACGCCTGCTGAGTGACTTTCGTCTACCATCACCAGGGCATTATATTTTTCAGCCAGCGCTACGATCTTGTCCACAGGAGCAACATTTCCATCCATACTGAAAACACCGTCGGTGACAATGATCCGGAAACGGTTCTTCTGAGCCTTCTTCAGCTCTTCTTCCAAAGCTGCCATATCCGCATTGGGATAACGGTATCGTTCGGCTTTGCACAACCGCACGCCGTCGATGATGGAAGCGTGATTCAAGCTGTCTGAAATGATGGCATCTTCTTCGGTTAATAACGGTTCGAAAACCCCGCCATTGGCATCAAAAGCTGCGGCATAGAGAATGGTATCTTCCGTACCAAAGAACTCAGCAATTTTCGTCTCCAGTTTCTTATGAAGGTCGGTGGTGCCGCAAATAAAACGAACCGATGACATGCCGTAACCGTGAGTATCCAAGCCCTCTTTTGCCGCTTTGATCAACTCGGGATGGTTGGACAATCCCAGGTAATTGTTGGCACAAAAGTTCAATACTTTCTGCCCTGATGCCAGCTCGATTTCTGCCTGTTGCGGACTGACAATAATTCTTTCTTCTTTATACAGACCACTCTCCCTGATGTCTTTAATTTCCTTAATCAGATGATTTTTATATTCTCCGTACATAATGGTAAATTTTAAAATAAACTGTTTATTCCATCCACCAAAAATACAGATTTTTATCCGACGTTGATGCAGGAAGGTTTCTAAATAAAGCCAGGGTAAAAGCAGCTAAATCGATCTTAAAACCTGTAAACATTTTTGCGACCTTTGCAGCGAAATTTTATCAGGATGAAAATTGCTGCATTGGTGTCGGGTGGTGTGGATAGTTCGGTAACCGTTCCGCTTTTGAAGGAACAGGGTTACGACCCGCATATCTTCTACATAAAAATCGGGATGGAAGACGAGCCGTCGTTTATGGACTGCCCCTCGGAAGAGGACATTGAAATCACAACGTGGATTGCTAAAAAATACGGTTGCCAATTCGACGTGGTGGACCTCCAGAAAGAATACTGGGACACCGTGGTGAAGTATACCATCGAAAGCGTAAAAGCCGGCCTTACGCCCAATCCCGACATCATGTGCAACCTGCTGATCAAATTCGGGGCCTTCAACGACCGCTTCGGGAAAGACTTCGACCGGATCTCCACGGGTCATTATGCCACGCGTTACGATACCGAAGAAGGCGCTTTTCTTTCCACCGCCGCCGACCGGGTGAAAGACCAGACCTATTTTCTGGGACAGATCACCCCGGAACAACTGGCCAAAACCATGTTCCCCATCGGCCATCTGCAGAAAAAAGAGGTGCGAAAAATCGCCTCCGACATGAAGCTGCCCAGTGCCCACCGGCCCGACAGCCAGGGGATCTGCTTCCTTGGGAAGATCAACTACAGCGACTTTATCAAAAAATACGCCGGCGAAAAGCCCGGCGACATTGTGGAACTCGAAACCGGAAAAGTGCTGGGCGAACATCAGGGTTTCTGGTTCCATACCATCGGCCAGCGGCGCGGACTGCGACTCGGTGGTGGCCCCTGGTTTGTGGTGCAGAAAGACATCGAAAAAAATATCGTGTATGTCTCCAACGGCTACGATCCCATTGCCCAATACGACGATAAGATCTGGCTGGAAAACCTTCATTTCCTGAATACAGTTCATGATTACAGCGGCCTCAGCGATATCAAATTCAAGATCAGGCACCAGCCGGAATTCAATACCGGAAAACTGATCCGCGATGAAAAAGGGCTGCGGATTGTAGCGGAAAACCAGATTTCCGGAATCGCACCCGGACAGTTTGCCGTGATCTACGATGCGGAAGAAAAAACCTGCATCGCCAGCGGAGTCATTGCCCAGGATCCGGAAATTCTGTCTTAGCCTGAAAAGAAGATCCATTTAAGTTTCTGTCGGCAGGGGTCTTTCTGCTTTTGTAAAACCATAAGTTTTTGTAACTTAGCATATCATAAATTCTCTGGCTTTATGAATCTACTCTTTTTGCTCATCCTGGTCTTTTCGGGAGGCCTTTACCTGGCAGGCCATTACCTTCAGAAACCGGTGTTAAAGTACACCTTCAAACCTATTACCACCATCCTGATCCTGTTTTTTGCTTTTATGCAACTACCGGAAGTATCGGTGTATTACAAGGTTTTTATTCTCATCGGATTGTTTCTTTCCCTTTTCGGGGATGTTTTTCTGCTCTGGCCGGAAAAGAGATTTGTAGCCGGACTGGTGGCTTTCCTGCTGGCGCATGTGGCTTTTATCCTTGCCATAACAAGTAATTTCGGACCTTTCCTCGGCTGGCAATATCTGATCCCCGTTGTCCTGTACATGATCATCTTTCTTTGGATTGTGTTACCCAAATCGGGGAAAATGGCAGTTCCGGTGGTCGTGTATGCCGTCGTCCTGATGTTGTTTTTCTGGCAGGCCACAGGGAGGGCCGTATATCTGGCCAGCAACAGCAGCGCGAATGCTTTCTGGGGCGCCTTCCTTTTCGTGATATCGGATTCCATCCTCGCCTACAACAAGTTTGTTAAAAATTTCAAAACTTCTGAGTTTTTCATCATTCTCACCTATTGGGCTGCGCTGTATTTCATAGCTTTGTCCGTTTAATTGAATATCATGGACTGGATCATCCTTCTCGTGCTGGCAGTAATGCTGGTTTCTTTCTTTGTCCTATTTATCCTGATACAAAAAGGCTTTCGCAATCCGGTGGCGGCTCACGCCATTCCCGATGACATGCCTTTTGACGTACAGGAAGTCAAATATCCCACCCGGAAAGGCAAAAATATTTACGGTTGGTGGATCCCTTCCGACAAACAAACCACTACCGTGATCTTTGTTCATGGTTGGGGGAGAAATGCCCAACGCATGATGCCCTACCTCAGGAAATTCTGCTGCGGAAAGTTTAACCTGCTGGCGTTCGATGCCCGTGGTCATGGGAACAGCGAGGCGGACGGATATTCCAATATGCTGCAATTTTCAGAAGATATTATCGCTTCCATGAACTACGTGGATACAACTCAGAAAACCGGAAACGGAACCTTTTACCTCATCGGGCTTTCCATCGGGGGAGCCGCTTCCATTTATGCAGCAGCACACGACGACAGAATCAAAAAAGTGCTGACAGTCGGGGCTTTTGCACATCCGGCAGCCGTCATCACCAAACAGATCAGAGACCACCACATTCCCTATTTTCCCATGATCTGGTTTCTCTACCGATATATGAAATACATCAAGAAACTTGATGTGGATGCGATGGCCCCTGAAAAACACATTGCCAGAACGCAGGCTCGTTTTCTGCTGGTGCACGGAGAAGATGACGAAACCGTTTCCGTAGAGCAGGGAAAACGCCTGAAAATGGCAGCAGGCGATAAAGCGGAGCTATGGATCATGCCCGGAAGAGGTCACTCTGACTGCCATCTGGAAGACGGCTTCTGGGAGAAGCTCATGGAATTCTTCGACACCCCTGAAACAAAAAATCAAAAACATTAATTTAGCCGCAAATCATTAACTATGAAAAAAGTCCACTTGTTGCTGCTTTCGTTGCTCAGCGGATTGCTGCTGGCAGCCGCCTGGCCCCTACGCGGGTTCACACCCTTGATATTTGTTGCATTCGTGCCTTTGTTTTTCATTCAGCAACATTTGGGCGATACCGGAAAAAAGGGAATGTTCGGCTACGCATGGCTGACATTTCTGATCTGGAACGGGCTGACAACCTGGTGGATCTGGAATGCCACACCCACCGGTGCAGTCATGGCCATCATACTGATCTCGCTTTTCATGGCGTTCGTTTTCCAGGTATTCCATCTATCAAAAAAATGGCTTTTCGGAAATGCACAAGGCTTCGGCATCCTGATTTTTTACTGGATCAGCTGGGAATATTTCAACATGCACTGGCAACTCTCCTGGACCTGGCTGACATTGGGAAATGTCTTCGCCAGCAAACATCTTTGGATCCAATGGTACGAGTACACCGGCGTGCTGGGCGGCACCTTATGGATCCTGGTCGCCAATATTCTGGCTTATAATATCGTCAGGAATGTCCTGTCAGAACAAAAACGCAAAATAGTTCTCAACAGCGCGCTGATGGTGCTCCTGATCGGTACGCCGATCATTTTATCGTTGAACATCTACCATCATTACAAAGAGACAAAGAATCCGGTCAACGTCGTAGCGGTGCAACCCAACACTGATCCCTATACAGAAGAATTCAATCTGCCGCCTTCCGTATTGATACAACGCAATCTGAAGCTGGCCGACGAAAAGGTAAATGACAGCACTGATTACGTGGTCTTCCCCGAATCGACTATCCAGGAAGATATCTGGGAAGGAAGCTTGGATCGCTCTCCCAGCCTCAAAACACTCCGGAACTATGTACAGGAACACCCCAATCTTTCCATGGTGATCGGTGCTTCTACCTTCCGCTGGCTGAAACCCGGCGCGCCCAGGACCAACGCGGCAAGGCTTTACAGAAAGAATCTTTATTATTATGCCTACAATACCGCCTTTTACATCGACCAATCGCCGTTCATCCAAGTGCACCACAAATCGAAACTGGTACCAGGCGTGGAAGAAATGCCCTCCTGGCCGATCCTGCAACCGCTTGAAAAATTTGCCATCAACCTGGGTGGTACCGTGGGAACACTGAAAAAAGACGATCATATCTCACTCTTTACCAACGATTCCACCGGCGACAAGATCGCCCCGATGATTTGTTACGAATCCGTTTACGGGGATTTCGTCAGCCATTACGTCCGTCAGGGTGCCGAGCTGATTTTTGTCATCACCAACGACGGCTGGTGGGGCAATACACCGGGATACAGGCAGCATTTTTCCTTTGCCGTTCTTCGGTCCATTGAAACGCGTCGTGATGTGGTCCAGTCGTCTACCACGGGATATTCGGGATTTGTCAACCAGCGCGGGGATGTCTTGCAACGGACAAAATACGGCGTACCTGCCGTGTTGAGCCAAACGATGAACCTCAACGACACACTGACCTATTATGTGAAAAAAGGCGATTATCTGGCACGCCTGGCCGGTTTCTTCAGCCTTTTGATCCTGCTGGCATCCATTGTTCAGGGCATCCTGCGAAAGCAAAAATTAAAGCTTTAAGCTCAAAAATGCGCAACTCAGAACTCTAAACAAAAGAAGATGACGAAATTCCTGGATTTGGTAAATCAGCGGCAGAGCGACCGGAAGTATCTCGACAAACCGGTCGAAAAGGAAAAGCTGATGCGTTGTCTCGAAGCCGCCCGCCTGGCACCGTCGGCCAGCAACTCACAACCCTGGACCTTTGTGGTGGTGGACGAACCGGAATTGTGTCGCAAAGTCGAAATGGCTGCCATAGGTCCGTTGTACAGCTTCAACAAATTTGCCACACAGGCACCTGTGGTCGTGGCCATTGTCATGGAAAAACCTAAAACAATAACGGAATTGGGGGGCCGCATCAAGAAAAAGGAATATCCGCTCATCGATGCCGGCATCACGGCAGAGCATTTCTGTCTGCAGGCTGCAGAAGAAGGCATGGGAAGCTGCATGCTGGGATGGTTCGACGAAAAGAAAGTAAAAGAACTGTTACACGTGCCCGGGGAAAAAAGCATCCCGTTGCTCATCACCTTGGGGTATACTCCGGAAGATTACAAACACCGTAAAAAGATTCGCAAATCCATCGACAAGGTGGTAAAATTCAACACTTATGAATAAATCGAAAACCGAAGAGAAAACCTGGTATGCCATTTACGTTAAGTCACGCGCGGAGAAAAAAGTCGCAGCGGAGCTGAACGCAGAAGGTATCGAATACTATTTGCCGCTGGAAAAACGTTTAAAACAATGGAGCGATCGTAAAAAATGGGTGGAAGAACCTCTGTTCCGTTCTTATATTTTTGTGCACATCGAAACCAAAGACTACTATCGGGCGCTGGTACGCAACACGGTAAAATACATCACCTTCGGGGGAAAGGCCGTGCCCGTGCCGCCGCAACAGATCGAAGCCATCAAAATGTATCTGGATGAGAGTGCACCACTGCACCCTGAAGACGAAGACTGGGAAGCCGGAAAGAAAGTGGAAGTCATTTCCGGAAACCTCATAGGCCTGAAAGGTGTGCTGATGGAAGCGAACGGAAAATCGCATGTCAAGGTGGAAATCGAAGTAGTGGGAAGCGCCATCATCCTCCAGATCCCGAAAAACAAACTCCAGCTGCTGGAATAAATACATCTGAAAACCAACGGCACGCAAAATTTGTATCTTTGAAATGAAATTTTCACTCAAAATCCAGCCTCATGAGCGTTAATTTATTGGACATCATCCTGATTATCATCCTGGCGTTTTTCGGCTACCACGGATACCGGAAAGGGCTCATCATCGAGGTTACTTCCCTGGCTGCTTTCATCCTGGGATTGTTTTTCGCCTTTTACTTCTCCGATTTTACTGCCGGCATTCTCAAGCAGTATTTCACCATCCAGGAGAAATATATGGCTGCCATCGCGTTCATCGTGACCTTTGTCGCCGTGCTGTTCATTGTGCTGGCCGTGGGGAAGATCCTGGAGAAATTCATCGATATTCTTTTACTGGGATTTGTGAACAAGCTGGCAGGAGGCGTTTTCGGCATGTTGAAAGGCGCCCTGTTCCTGAGCATCATCATCTTTGTTTTTAACTATTTCGACCCCAACCACAGCTTCATCAACCAAAAAGCCAAAGACAACTCCGTGCTTTACGAACCCATCGAATCCATTGCCCCGGCCCTGTATTCCTGGCTGCATTTCAAGAATTTCAAATTTCACCTCCCCGACAAGGAACAGGTGGTGAAAACCATCACCCACAGCGTCGATTCCATTTAAATCCGGCTTCGGATGACGATTGTTTGACAACCGTTTGACCACTGTCTCACTACTGTAAACAAAAAAGGTCATCCCAAAATTCGGAATGACCTTGATATATTCTTTAAAAGAACCTTTATTCCAAAATAGCAGCCACCCCCGGCAGCGTTTTGCCTTCGATGTATTCCAGCATGGCACCGCCACCGGTAGAAACATAGCTGACCTTATCCTGCAGGTTGTACTTGTTGATGGCAGCCACGGAATCCCCGCCGCCGACCAGCGAGTAAGCCCCTTTTTCGGTAGCCCGGACAATGGCCTGTGCCACATCCACCGTCCCTTCGGCAAAGCTGTCCATCTCGAAAACACCCATGGGGCCGTTCCATAAGATCGTAGCGGAATTCTCGATTACCTGACGAAACGTTTCACTGGTTTCCACGCCGATATCCAGTCCCATCCAGCCGTCCGGAATTTCGTTGGAAGGCCTGCATTTCTGGTTGGCATCGTTGGCAAATTTATCTGCCGTCACGGCATCCTGCGGAATGTAAAGACTCACTCCCAGTTGATCGGCTTTGGCACGGGCGGCATGGGCCGTATCCAGCAGGTCTTCTTCCACCAGCGAGGATCCCACCTGTCCGCCGTCGGCCTTGATAAAGGTAAACATCATGCCGCCTCCGATGAGCAGGTTGTCCACTTTTTCCAACAGGTGGTTGATGATCTCGATCTTTCCCGAGACCTTGGCACCACCCAGAATAGCCGTAAAAGGCCTTTCTGCTTCGTGCAACACCTTGTTCAGACTCTTTACTTCATTTTCCATCAGATAGCCGAACATCTTGTCGTTCGGGAAGAACTTGGCAATGATAGTAGTGGAAGCATGCGCCCGGTGTGCCGTTCCAAATGCGTCGTTGACATAGGTGTCGGCCAGATCGGCAAGCTTTTTGGCAAAAGCTTCATCTCCGGCGGTCTCTTCTTTGTAAAAACGCAGATTCTCCAACAAAAGCACTTCGCCGTCTTTTAACGCTGCAGCCTTCACTTTGGCCTCTTCCCCAATGCAATCGTTAGCGAACTGCACCTCCGTCTGAAGCTTTTCAGAAAGATTTTTTATCACGTGACGTAATGAAAATTTATCTTCGGGACCGGTTTTCGGCCGGCCTAAATGCGACATAAGTATTACTGCACCACCGCTTTGACGTATCTTTTGTATGGTAGGAATCGTAGCCCGAATGCGGGTATCATCGGTGATCTCAAATTGGTCATTTAAAGGTACATTGAAGTCAACGCGCATGATGACTTTCTTTCCTTTAAAATCATAATTATCAATAGTTTTCATGCTAAATTAATTTAATTGGATTAACGTGTTACTACATGCAAATCTAAAAAGATTCGACGTACGAGAATCCTAATGACTCTTAAAAAAGTATTTTTGTATTTCAAACACAACTTATATGGAATCTTTTAATGGAACGATCCAGTCGAAATTACCGCAGACCGAGACTTCGATCTTTGCGGTGATGTCTCAGCTGGCAAACGACCACAAAGCCATCAATTTATCCCAGGGTTTTCCCGATTTCCCCATTTCGGAAGAATTGATAGACCTGGTGTATTTCTACATGCGGAAAGGCTTCAACCAGTATGCCCCCATGCAGGGCGTGCCGGCACTGCGCCAGGCCATTTCAACCATGTTTCAGAAAAACTACGGGATAACGTACGATCCCGTTTCCGAGATCAACATTACGGCAGGAGCCACACAGGCACTATTTTCGGCCATCTCTGCTTTCATCCGCGAAGGCGATGAGGCCATCATCTTCGAGCCCGCGTACGATTCTTACGCCCCGGCCGTGAAAATCAACGGCGGGATGGTAAAATACTCCCACCTGGAATTCCCTAATTTCAGCATCGACTGGCAGGATTTTACACGGCAGATCACCAACCGCACCCGGCTTATCATCATCAATACCCCGCAAAACCCCACGGGCAGCGTGCTGAAAGCAGAAGACATGCAAAAGCTGGAAAGGATGACCGCCGGTACCGATATCATTGTCATCAGCGACGAAGTTTACGAACACCTCATCTTCGACGGCATCACCCATCAGAGCGTGTGCCGCTTCCCGGAGTTAGCCAAACGAACGCTGGTGATCGGCTCTTTCGGGAAGACATTCCATGCCACAGGCTGGAAAACCGGCTTCGTGCTGGCACCGCAACGGCTCATGGCTGAGTTCCGGAAAGTGCACCAGTTCACAGTTTTTGCTTCCAACACGCCCATCCAGCATGCCATCGCCGATTTCATCGGCAATGAAAACAATTACAAAAATCTGGGTAAATTTTATCAACAGAAACGGGATATGTTCGTCCAGTCGCTCAAAACCTCCCGCTTCAAAGTCCTGCCTTGTTACGGAACTTATTTCCAGCTGCTGGATTACAGCAACATCTCCGACAAAAGCGAAATGGATTTTGCCCGGTGGCTGGTGGAAGAACACAAAATCGCCGCCATCCCGGTTTCGCCTTTTTATAACAAAAAAAACGACCACAAAGTACTGCGTTTCTGCTTTGCCAAAAAGGATGAAACCATTTCGGAAGCCGCTGAAATCCTGTCGAAGATCTAAAACGTAAGGCCATGAATGATTTGAAAATATTGTACATCCAATCGCGGCTGGCCTGGGAGGACGCCGCCCTCAACCGGACTTATTTCGGGGAGATCATTCAGAAAAAAGCAAATCATCACGATCTGATCATCCTGCCCGAGACATTCACCACCGGATTCCCGGTGGACCCGGTACCCTTTGCCGAAACCGAAGATGGTGAAAGCATGCTGTGGATGCGTGAAATGGCCGCTCAGACCGGCGCCGTTATCACGGGAAGCCTGCTGCTGAACAACGACGGGATTTACACCAATTCACTCATCTGGATGCGCCCCGACGGCACCTACATGCGTTACGACAAACGCCACGTATTTCGTATGGGCGGAGAACACGAAAAGATCCATCCGGGCGAAAAAATCCTGTCGGTACAGCTCAAAGGCTGGAACATCCGTCCCATGGTCTGCTACGACCTGCGGTTTCCCGTCTGGAGCAAGAACCATTATGAAAATAACGTTTTCGAATACGACCTGGCGCTGTATGTCGCCAACTGGCCTGCCGTAAGGGTTTACCCGTGGGACCAGCTGCTCATCGCCCGCGCCATCGAAAACCAGGCTTATATCATCGGCGTGAACCGCATCGGACAGGACGGCCAGGGCAACGACTATAACGGCCACTCCAAAGTGGTAGACGCCAAAGGGAATGTGATTTCCGAAGCGCCCGAAAACAAAGAAGCCGCCGTTACCGTGAAGCTTTCCTGCGACGCGCTGCAAAAGTTCCGCACCAAATTCAACGTGGGCCCTGACTGGGATAATTTCAACATTCAGAAGTAAACTGCACAGATGGAAAAGTCACGACGCAAATCGGAAACTTGTGCGGTACTTATTTTGGCTGCCGGCTATTCCGGACGCATGGGCATGCCCAAGGCTTTTCTTCCTTTTGATGCAAGGCGCACTTTTTTGGAAAAGATCGTTTCAGAATACCAGGCTTTTGGATGCGCTCCGGTAGCCGTAGTCCTGAATGAAGAAGGCATGGCATTTTATGAAAAAACACCGCTCCGGCACAACGACAACATCCGGGCCATCCTCAATCCGTCGCCTGAAAAAGAACGGTTTTTCTCGCTGCAAACCGGACTGAAAGAACTGGAACCGGCAGGCGCTGTCTTTCTTCACAACGTCGACAATCCGTTTTTAAAACAGGAAGTGTTGCAGGCGCTGTCCGCTGTTTACAAAGAAAATACAAGCCTGGCGCAAAGCCTGTCCCGGGATATCGGGGCGTCCGCTCATGCCGGATTTTTCATTACTCCCACCTATCAGAATGAGGGCGGGCATCCCGTTTTCCTTTCACAGGAAGTGATCAAGGCGCTGACCGAGGCAGTTGATTACAGCCAAAACCTGCGGGTTTTTCTCGAAGATTTTAAACAGATCAAAGTCCCGGTAAACGACGCAGACATCCTGGCCAACATTAATTCGCCGCAGGAATATGAAAAGTATTTTCTGAATAAAAAATGAACATAAAGACCTCTTCACACCCCCGAACCCCTAAAGGGGCGGGCCGATTCCCCTTTCAGGGGCCAGGGGTCGAAAGGGCAGACAATCCCAAAAAACTTTCCTTACTTTTGCACCCTAAATAAAATACCATGGACTCAGAAAAAAAACAAAATCGCTACCAAAGGCTACACAAACAAATACAGGACCTGATCCTGAAAAGCAGCAACAATCCCCTTTCGAACATGGCCACCATCAACGCCATATTATACCATAAAATGGATCATTTCTTCTGGTGCGGGTTCTACCTCCTCCAGGACGAAAAACTACAGGTGGGGCCTTACCAGGGCGCACTGGCCTGCATCAATCTGCCCAAGGGAACGGGCGTGTGCCAGGCCGCACTCGAACAGCAGACAGCCCTCGTCGTCCCCGATGTGGAAGCGTTCCCCGGACACATCGCCTGCGACTCCCGCTCCAAATCCGAAATCGTCATTCCATTGCGTAACCGCAATAATGAACTCGTCGGCGTGCTGGACGTGGACAGCAAAGACCACGATTCCTTTGATGAAGTGGATGCCGCTGAACTGGAAAAGATCGT
>CAYWBO010000032.1:0-18139 GCA_964456625.1 uncultured Lentimicrobiaceae bacterium
AATACTTACAGATATGAAAAAAACTAGTTCCTTATTAAACAAAGCACTTTTTTTAGGCCTTCTTTTAGCACTGCCTATGATGTTTTACGGGCAGACTTCCAACAACCAGAAGGATGGGAAAAAAGATGTGAAGAAAACACAGACTGCTGCCTTCACGCCTTATTTTTTCTTGCAAGGTGATTTCGGGTTCAGCTGGCCGTGGGCGGATGTATCCACGACCCATATTGTTCCCGACTTGAGAAGCAATGTTATTAATGTAGACGGTAACATCGCGCTGGGTTATCAGTTTAATAGTTGGATGAATGTTTACGGAAACTTTAATCGTGGTTTTGCCAATGGCAGATTGTCTGCAGGCAAAAACTCACTGCCATGGTTTGGTAGCACCAATTTGTTATTCAAATCAGATTTTTTTGGACCCGATCTCAATCTGGGATTCAACATGTCCAATGTTTTTGCAGGCGTGAAAGACCGTAAATTCTATGTAGGCGCTCACGTTGGTATAGGCCAGGTGCAATGGAAATCCGAACTTTTTAACGGAGTTACCAATGCTTTTTATGAAGCCTATGGTTATAACAATGCTTGGGATAACAGCATGGTAAAGGTAAACTCCGGATATCAGGGAAAAGGGATCGCCAAGCGTAAAATTGCCATGGATATCCCCGTGGGTGTTAACCTGAACTATAAAATTAATGATACTTGGACCATTTATGGCGATTATACCTATTCATGGCTGGATACTGACATTTTGGATGGTATTCCTTCCGGTGGAAATGATGCTCTTCTCAGAGCCAACATCGGAGCCCGCGTGAACCTGAACAGTGCTTTTGCCGGAATCAAACCCATGGTCAATAAATTTAACCAGGATGTTAAATTGTCTGCTACTCCGGACCCGATGGTTAAAAAAGGTGAAAATATTGATGTAGATATTAAAGGAACTATTGCTCCGAAATACTTCAACAAGAAAGCTGTCATGGTTATCCAGCCTGTGATGACCTATGAAGGCGGAGAGAAATTATTGAAACCCATCATCCTGAAAGGTGAAGAAGTTGCCGGTGACGGTCAGCTTGTGAGCTATGCAAATGGTGGTTCTTTCAATTATTCTGCTTCAATTCCTTACGAAAAGGGTATGGAAGTAGCTACATTGCATGCAGCTCCCGTGATTTTCTCTTACACGGGTCAGAACTTCGACAATGCTAAAGATGCTTTGGCACAGGGAAAACGTGCTGTTCAGGTTCCCGACCAAAAACTGGCTGACGGTACCATCATTACGGAAACTGATCTGCAGATGGCCCCTGCCGGTGCAATGGCAACCACTGTTGCTCCTGTAACTTCAGGAAACGGATTTATTTACAGTTTTGCTCCTGACGGATATCAGAAAGTTACGGTTAAGACCAGCATTTCTCAAATTTTCTTCAGAAAGAACGTTGCAAGACTCGAATGGGGTCTGAAATTGAACAGAAATAAAGAAAATTATGAAGCTTTGAAAAACAACCTGTCTAATTTGAATGATGGATGGGCAGTGAAAGGCATCGAAATTGACGGCTGGGCTTCACCAGAAGGAGAAGATTTATTTAACACAAATCTTTCTAAAGATCGTGCTAATACTGCTAAGAAATACATTGAAGCTAAGATCAGGAGAGAACTTCGGAAGAAAAATAACGGATTTGCTTTCAAGAGTGTGAAAGATGTTCCTGTTACCACCGTTGCTAACGGACCAGACTGGAACGGATTCATGAAAGCTGTTCAGAATTCTGATATTAAAGACAGAGCTGCTATCGTAAATGTTGTTAATTCAGTACCTGAAAATCAGAGAGAAAGTGAAATTACAAAAATGATCAAGGTTTATCCTGAAATCGCTACCAAGATCCTTCCTGCTCTGAGACGTGCCGTGATTAAAGTGAATGCTTTCGAGCCTAAGAAAACGGATGCTGAAATCCTGCAGATGGCTACCAGCCCAGACTATGCTAAGTTAAGTGTACCTGAATTGCTCTACGCAGCTACCCTGACAAAGGATCTGAACACTAAAGCCGAGATTTACAAGAATCTGTCGACTAAAGAGCCCAGCTGCTGGAGAGCCGTTGCCAATGGAGGTGCTGTAGAAACTGCTATGGGTAACTATGACGAAGCTAAATCTCTGCTGATGAAAGCTGAAAACATGAACCCGAAATCTGCTGAAGTTGAAAACAGTCTGGGTATTTTGAATGCAAAGATGGGTAACAACGCCGCAGCTGTGAAAAACTTTACCAAAGCTCAGGAACTGGGTGCTGATGAAAATTACAACCTGGGTATCATGAATATCACCGAAGGAAATTACCAGCAAGCTGTTAATTTGCTCAACGGATATAAATGTGATTACAACTTAGGTTTGGCTCAGCTGTTAAGTGGTAATTACTCTGCTGCAAGCAGTACCCTGCAGTGCGCTCCTGAAACCGCTAATACAGATTACCTGTTGGCAGTTGTGAACGCTCGTCAGGATAATAAATCAGGCATGCTGAACTACCTGACCAAAGCCATTAAGATGAATGGCAGCCTGGCCGCAAAAGCTGCTCAGGATCGTGAATTCATCAAATATTTCAACGAACCTGACTTCAAAGCCTTGGTTAATGCAAAATAATTAAAGCTGATACAGAACGGAAAAGAGGGAGCTGGATAGCTCCCTCTTTTTTTATGAGGATACTGGAATATCGCACTTTTGCCTGTTAGGATTATTTATCTTTGTCAAAAATTTTATCATGACCGAAATCCATAAAACAAAGGATTTGCCTAAAATCACTACTCATGTGCTTCAGGAGATGAAACTCCGTGGTGAAAAAATAGCCATGCTAACAGGCTATGATTATTCTATGGCAAGGCTTCTGGATGAAGCCGGAATTGATGTTATTTTGGTGGGTGACTCCGCCTCAAATGTCATGGCAGGACACGCTACCACACTCCCGATTACACTGGACCAGATGATCTATCATGCCTCGTCTGTGATGCGGGGGGTGAAGCGTGCACTGGTTGTTGTCGACCTTCCTTTTGGCTCCTATCAGGGAAACTCAAAGGAAGCGCTGAACTCTGCAGTTAGAATCATGAAAGAGTCGGGTGCCAATGCTGTGAAAATGGAAGGGGGACAGGAAATCGCAGAATCCATCGACAGGATCCTTAGTGCAGGGATTCCCGTCCTGGGCCATCTGGGGTTAACTCCTCAATCAATCAATAAATTCGGAACCTATGTAGTCCGAGCAAAGGATGAAAAAGAGGCCGAAAAATTAAAACAGGATGCCAAATTTCTGGAACAGGCGGGTTGTTTTGGTGTGGTTCTTGAAAAAATCCCGGCCAAACTGGCTAAGGAAGTCACAGATTCCATTAAAATACCGACTATTGGCATTGGTGCGGGCCCTCATGTTGACGGGCAGGTGTTGGTTTTGCATGATATGTTGGGGGTAAACCAGGAATTTTCTCCGCGGTTTTTGAGAAGATATCACAACCTGCATGATGAGATTATTGGGGCTTTTCTGTCTTATATCCATGATGTAAAAAATGCTGATTTTCCCAACAGTAAGGAACAATATTAGGATGACCAACCTTTGTTCGTTATGATTAAGCTTTCGCTTGAAGAGAGAATATTATATGAGGACAACCATCTTATCATTCTGAATAAAGAAGCCTCCGAGATCGTTCAGGGCGATAAGACCGGTGATGAGCCGTTGAGCGAAAAACTGAAGCATTACCTAAAAGAGAAATACAATAAGCCCGGCAATGTTTTTCTGGGGGTGGTGCATCGCCTGGACAGGCCTGTGAGTGGCGTGATTGTATTCACCAAGACAAGCAAGGCGCTGGCCCGTATGAATCAACTTTTGAAGCAACGGGCTTTAAAGAAGGCCTATTGGGCCATTGTCAAAAAACCGCCACCGGCAAACGAAGGTACGCTGGTTCATCATCTTGTCAGAAAAGAGAAAAACAACAAAACATACGTATATCAGGATGCCATTAAAAACAGCAAAGAAGCGATTCTGGATTATCGGCTGCTGGCAAAAAGCGAAGATTATTATTTGCTGGAAGTCGATCTGAAGACAGGTCGTCATCATCAGATCAGAGCACAGCTATCGGCTATCGGATGTCCCATCCGCGGTGATTTGAAATACGGATATCCCAGAAGTAACCCGGATGCTTCCATCAGCCTCCATGCACGGAAAGTGGCTTTCGAACATCCGGTGTCACATGAACAACTTGAAATTGCTGCACCTCCGCCACAGGAAGTGCTGTGGGATTATTTTGTGGCTTCCCTCAATGAGAAGTTGTAGGTTAAGGGACTATTATTTATTTAAAAATGAATTATTTATGACTTCCCGTTCCAAGATAAAAATTTATGATCCCCTGGAGGAAAGACTGAACATTCTGTCTCACGGACTGGGTTTCCTACTTGCCATACCTGCTACCATTTTCCTGGTTATAAAAGCATCCCTTCACGGGGATCCCTGGCAAATTGTGAGTGTCAGTATTTATGGTGTTTCGTTGATGACGCTTTACCTGGCTTCCACTGTTTATCATGCATCTAAGGAGGATAAGTTGCGACGCAGGTTGAATATTTTCGATCATGCTTCCATCTATCTGCTTATTGCGGGAACCTATACTCCTTTTGTGCTGGTGACCTTGCGGGGTCCCTGGGGCTGGAGCCTTTTTGGCGTGGTCTGGGGAGCAGCTATCGCCGGGATCATCTTTAAATTGTACTTCACAGGGCGTTTTGAGAAGGTATCTACCGTTGCTTATGTCCTCATGGGACTTGTGGTGCTTGTAGCCATAAAACCTCTGGTGGAGCATTTGTCCTTACCCGGCCTGTACTGGCTGATTGGAGGGGGTGTGGCTTATATTGCAGGCGCGGTTTTTTACATGCAGCGTAAAATGAAATTCCAGCATGCACTCTTTCATATCCTGGTGCTGGTGGGCAGTTTCTGTCACTATTGGGCGATCTATGAATACGTTATAGGATAGAGCTTACAGCTTACAGCTATTTGTTAAAGACCACCATTCCGGGTAATGCTTTGTTATTAAAATCAAACAAAGCCAGATTTTCCCACGAAGAACCGTCTGTAGCTTGGGGCCCTTTGTAAGCAACCCAGTCTGGAGCCCAATAACAAAACCCCATACTTTTTGAATTTTTGCTCAAGACACTGCGCAGATCAAGAAGATAATCTTTCTGTCCCTGTGGCGTAGCAGGATATTTTGTGATAAGCTGGCTACTGTTACCTACAGAATTGTTAGTCCAGTCGTTATAACCAAGCGTAAAAGGATAAGCAGTCTCAGCGATTACCACGCCTTTATTGAAAGTGGAAGAAAGGACACTTAATGAATCAGCCATGACATTGATATCTTTGCCGTGCCACCATGGGTAATAAGATATTCCTATAATATCGTAGTTCACATTGTTAGATTGCAGCAACCGGTAAAACCAGAAAGCTCCCTTATATCCTGCAAAATGAATGATGATCTGGGTGGAATTATCCCCGGCCCTGGCTCCCTGTATTCCTTTGTCTAACAGTGCTATAAATGTTGCTTGATTATCAACCTTCCCATCATTCCAAAGGAAACCGCCGTTAATTTCATTTCCGATTTGTACATATTCAGGTTGTATAGCTCCCACCACACGTTTTGTGTACTGATAGACGCTGTCTTCCAAAACAGAAGTACTTAAATTAGCCCAACTGGCAGGTTTCGTTTGAGTCCCCTGGTCCGCCCAAGTGTCAGAATAATGAATATCCAGCCACACTTTCATGCCGGCATCGTGAATGGTCTTGGCAAAAGCCTGAACTTCTGAAAATCCGCTATGAGCTGTAGCAGGTTGGTACCAGAGTCTTAAGCGCACTGTATTGCAGCCGTTATCTTTGAAAATTGTCAAAGGATCAGCAGCGACGCCGGTACTGTCATAAAATTCGGTTCCTGCTGCTTCAATCTGAGGAAGAAAAGAAAGATCCGCCCCGCGGATTGTTATGGTCTGTTGGGTAGTATTGCCCGAGTCGCTGGGGTTCGTGGGATTGTTAGTTGTAGTATTATTATTCTTCTTGCAGGATGCCAATGCAAAAAGTAAGATCAGGATAAAGAATGATGTTCTCTTCATACTGGCAAAAATAGGTTAATGACGGCATGAATGTCAATGGATATAGCGCAAATTTCCTTATTTTCGTTCACCTCAAATAATATCCAAATGAAAATTGCACTGATACAGCAGAAAGCGGGATTCGATAAAAATCAAAACCTTGAAAAAGGACTTGCTGCTTTGGAGATGGCGGCAGGTCAGGGTGCCCAGCTGGCGGTTTTTGCGGAGCTGGCCTTTGAACCTTTTTACCCGCAACATCCGGCAGGGCCGGATAAGATCGATCTGGCGGAAACCATGGAAGGACACATCACCACAAAACTCCGTGAAGTGGCTGCAAAATATAAAATGGTTATCATTCCCAACTTTTTTGAGAAGGAAGGGACTCTTACCTTTGATACATCCCCTGTTATTGATGCAGACGGCAGAATTTTGGGGAAGACACAAATGAACCATATTCCGGATTATGAGTATTTTCATGAAAGGACTTATTACACTCCCGGAAAACAAGGCGTAAAAGTCTATGAAACGGCTTACGGGAAAGTGGGCGTAGCGATTTGTTATGATCGTCACTTTCCGGAATATATGCGGGCTTTAGGTGTAGCCGGTGCGGAACTGGTGGTTACACCCCAGGCAGGAGCGGTGGGTGAATGGACCGATGGACTCTATGAAGCTGAGATGCAGATCGCTGCTTTTCAGAACGGTTATTTTGCTGCCTTGTGCAACCGGGTAGGCATAGAAGAGAATTTGGATTTCTCGGGGGCCTCCTTTGTCTGTGGTCCTGACGGCAGACTGCTGTCGCAGGCAGGGACGGGAACGGAAGAAATCCTCTACTGTGATATTGATCTGTCTGAAGTGAGGCATTCGCATGCCAGAAAACTTTTCTTCCCCGATCGCCGGCCCGATTTATACCCGGGATGGTTATGACACCTTTTATTTTCCTAAGAAAGGAAAATCTTTTCTGAAATTTTTTCGGGTTTTGTATTTCACGTCTAAGGTTATACTTTTATAACCTTAGATATTATTTAGATTATCTAAAAATTAAATTTCTAAATTCTTGATTTTGATTCAAAAAAATGTTTATTTTGTATTACAAACAGCTGAATCATGAATAATAGAAGAAATTTTTTGAAAAAAAGTGTAGCTGCTGCTACCGGAGTTTTGGTTGCGGGACCGCTTTTGGCGGGCACCAAAAACATGAAGTCCCGTAAATTTCTGGGGATTATCTATACGGAAAAGGATCAGGGTATGTGGGTAGGTAAGGCAGCCATCCATGTTCCTCAGGTTACTGTAGCAGGGACTAAAGTAACCTTACTGACTAATCACCCCATGACGGAACCTCATTATATTGTCCGGCATACGCTGGTAAATGAGCTGGGCGTTGTTATGGGCAGCAAGACCTTTATGCCTTCAGACTCCAAAGCGATTTCCATGCATACACTTCCTCCCGGATTTCGCGGTAAATTATATGCCACGAGCTTTTGCAACAGGCATGACTTCTGGGTAAAGGAATTTACGATTTGATGATCAGAAGATCAGTACTTCCGGTTCTAGTGCTATGTCAAATTGTTCTTTAACATCCGATTGGATGCGGTGGGCGAGGTTTTGTATTTCGCTGCCAGTAGCCTGATTTTTATTGACCAACACCAAAGCTTGGCGATAATGAACTGAAGCGTTGCCCAAGGCTTTGCCTTTCCAGCCGCAGGATTCGATCAGCCATCCGGCCGGAATCTTTACAGTGCCATCTTCTTGTTCATAGAAGGGAAGATGGGAAGATATGGACCTCAGGTCTTCCAGTTTTTCTTTGGAAACGACGGGGTTTTTGAAAAAACTTCCTGCATTGCCAATGACTGCTGGATCGGGCAACTTGGAACGACGTATACGTTTTACGGCTTCACTGACATCTTTTAAGGTGATGGTATGTGGTGTTTCGTTTTCAAAAGCGGATTTCAGTGGCCCGTATTCGAGGTTGAAAACCGGAATTTTGCTTAGCTGGTAGGTTACATTTAAAATGAACCAGTTTCCTTTCTCTTTGGTTTTGAAGATGCTGGAGCGATACCCAAATTCGCAGTCATTATTCTTAAAAACAGATATTTCTCCAGTCTTAAGGTTTATGGCTTCCAGGCTGATCATCAGTTTGCGTTGTTCCACTCCGTATGCTCCTATGTTTTGCACCGGCGCAGCCCCTACTTTGCCGGGGATGAGACTTAGGTTTTCCAGCCCGTACAAGCTGCGTTCGACACAGTAATCCACGAACGCGCTCCAGTTTTCTCCGCCTGCAACTTGCAATTGAAAAAAGTTTTTTTCCTCAGCAATTTTTTCTTTCCCTGTAATGTCATTCACCAGCACCCAGCCATCAAAATTCTTGGTGAAAAGCACATTGCTTCCACCTCCCAGCACCAATACTTTGTGGTTGGAAAAAATGCTGTCTTTGATATATTGCTGTAGCTGAAGGGCAGAGGTAATATGCACCAGGAAACGGGCTTTGGCATCAACACCAAAAGTATTGTATTTCTTTAGCGAAGCATTTTCCAGAACAGCATTCATGGTATGGTATTAAAGCAGTTTAAGGCCGGTATAATTTTCGGGACGTATGGCCTTCAGTTCTTTTTTCAGTTTTTCAGAAACCTCCAAAGTGTCGATGAAATCATGAATTACTTCCTCGGTAATAGGCTTGTTTGTACGTGTCAGGTTCTTTAGCGCCTCATAAGGGTTGGGATAATTTTCCCGGCGCAGAATGCTTTGGATCGCTTCTGCTACCACGGCCCAGTTATTTTCCAGATCGGCAGCGATTTTCTTCTCGTTGAGGATGAGTTTTCCCAGTCCTTTTTCCAGCGACTGAACCGAAATCAATATGTGAGCGATCGGAACACCGATATTCCGGGTTACGGTGGAATCTGTCAGATCCCGCTGCAGACGGGAAATAGGAAGTTTGCCTGCCAGGTGTTCCAGCAATGCATTGGCGACACCCAGGTTTCCCTCGGCATTTTCAAAGTCGATGGGATTCACTTTGTGCGGCATGGCCGATGAACCAATTTCCCCGGCTTTGATCTTCTGTTTGAAATAATCCATGGAAATATAAAGCCAGATATCGCGACTCAGATCGATGAGGATGTTATCAATCCGCTTTAAAGCATCGAAATAAGCTGCCAGATCATCGTAATGCTCAATTTGGGTGGTAGTCCGCTGACGCATGAGTCCCAGATTTTCTTTCAGGAAATTGTTGGCGAAAGCCTGCCAGTCGGTGTTGGGATAGCAAACCGCATGGGCATTCATGTTTCCTGTAGCACCGCCGAATTTCCCTGAAAAGGGAATTGCATTCAATGATCGAAGTTGTCTTTCAAGTCTTTCCACGAAAACATAGATCTCCTTGCCCAGACGGGTGGGAGAAGCCGGCTGACCATGGGTGCGGGCCAGCATGGCAATATCTTTCCATTTGTGTGCCAGTTGATCCAGATGATCTTTCAGCGATTCCAAAGCAGGCCGTAGTACATTTTTGTGTGCCTCAAGCATCATCAATGGCGTTGCCGTATTGTTGATGTCCTGCGAGGTAAGTCCGAAATGCACAAATTCTTTAAAATCTCCCAGGCCGATGGCTTCCATTTTATCTTTTACGAAATATTCAACTGCTTTTACGTCGTGATTGGTGGTTTTTTCAGTTTCCTTGATTTTCTCTGCACACTTTACGGTAAATGTTTCATAAACCTCCCTGAGAATGGGAAACTTGGCGGCATTGACGGATTTCAGTTCCGGTAAGGGAAGGTTACACAGCGCGATGAAATATTCCACTTCCACACGGGTGCGGTATTTGAAAAGAGCATATTCCGAAAAGTATTCGGACAATGCAGCTGTTTTACTGTGATAGCGGCCATCAATGGGCGAAACCGTGGTAAGCGGTGAAAATTCCATGAGTTTATTTTTTTTCAAAAATAGGAAAATTGAGAAGACAATATTCAGACAATAGTCAAACGGTGGTCAGACTGCTGTTGATTATTTTTTCAGATGCAACAAAACCACATTTTCCACGTGATGGGTCTGAGGAAACATGTCCACGGGTTGCACTTTTCTGATTTCGTATTTTTCATCCAGCAGTGCCAGATCACGGGCTTGGGTGGCCGGGTTGCAGCTGACATACACCACTTTCTCCGGTGCAGCTTCAAGGATCTGTTTCACGACTTTGGGATGCATGCCTGCGCGGGCAGGATCGGTGACGATGACATCCGGTTTGCCGTGTTCAGCGATAAATTCGGCGTCCAGCAGTTTGGCCATGTCGCCGCAATGGAATTCTACATTGGAGATCCCGTTTTCTTTGGCGTTCTTTTTGGCATGCTCCACAGCTTCCTCTACGACTTCGATGCCGATGACCTGTTCCACTGATCTTGCCATAAACAAAGCGATGGCCCCGGTTCCTGTGTAAAGGTCATATACCTTTTCATTTCCCTGGAAATCGGCAAAGTCGTGTGCGGTCTTATATAGCTTGTACGCCTGTTCGGGATTGGTCTGGTAAAATGTCTTCGGACCTACTTTATATTGCAACGGCGGCTGGCCTTCGCGTGGTGGCTGCATGATCTCCAGCAAATGATCTTTTCCCTTGAAAAGCTTAACCTCCAGATCGTGGATGGAATCGTTTTGTTTGGTGTTGACCACATACATCAGCGAAGTAATATCCGGGAACTTTTCTCCCAGAAATCCCATCAGCCGACTGGTGTTCTTTTCATCTTCGTGCCCGAAGATCACCACCACCATCAGCTCCCCGGTGGAGGCCGTTCGGATCATCAGATTCCGTAACAACCCTTGTTGCTCGCGGGCATTATAAAAGCTCATCCCGTTTTCAACGGCAAACTGTTTCACCGAAAGGCGGATGTCGTTAGACGGGTCTTTCTGCAGATAGCAGTGATCGATATCCAGGATTTTATCGAATTTTCCCGGTAGATGAAATCCCAGTCCGTGGGTATCCAGGGGACCGCTTTCCTGTTTTTTCATGTCAGTTTCCGTCAACCACCGCCTGTCGGAAAAAGTAAATTCAAGCTTATTGCGGTAGTAAAACGGGCGGTCGGCACCGATGATGTCATTGATGCCAGGATAAGAGACTTTGGCAATGCGGTCGAGGTTGTCTTTCACCTGCTGCTGCTTGAAATGTTTCTGGTTCTCATAGTCCAGATGCTGCCACTTACAACCGCCACAAAGACCGAAATGCTCACACTCCGGAGTGATCCTGAGCTCGGAGGGCTTTTTCATCCTGGTGATGATGCCTTCGTAGTAAGAACTCTTTTTACGTGTCACCTGCACGTCCACGACGTCTCCGGGGGCGGCAAAAGGCACAAAAAGGACGCGTTCATTGACTTTGGCAACGGCTTTCCCTTCGGCTCCGGCTCCCGTGATCGCTACATTTTCCAACAAGGGAAGTGGTGTTTTTTTTCTGGCCATCCTAACGTTTTTATGAGACGGCAAAGATACACGGATTTTGGATGTAAGATGTTGATGCAGGAAGCCGGTTTCTTCCTCCACACATCCGGATATCCTCTTATTTAATCAGTTTTAACCCTTCCAGTGCGGAGGCCCCCGTGGGCGTGTGCATCAATGCCGCACTGAACAGTACTTTTGCCTGACGGTATTTCTTCAGATGAAATTCAGTCCATGCCAGCATTACCAGGCCGTCGTAATCGAATGGATAGAGATTGACCACTTTTTCGAAATACTTTTCCGCCTTTTCGTAATCTTTTTGCCCGTAATAGATAAGTCCCAGACGATGTAGCACAACGGAGTAGTTGGGCATAATCTCCAGTATCTTGTTGTACTGGGAGATCACAGCATCCCAGTTTCCCATTGCGGCAAGCGGCAAAACGACACCCATCCGGGGTTCCACTGCATAAGGCCGCAAAGAAATGGCTTTGTTGTAATAACTCTGCGATTCGGTGAACATCCCCAAAGAATAGGAGAGCCACCCGAGCCGCAGGTTGATGGGGTATGAATCTTCCTGGTATACATTCTTCAGATCCATTACCGCTTTGGCCAGATTCCCGGAAGCCTCGTGCAGATAACTGTTCTGGAAGCCTTCAATAATTTTTTGCGTATCCTGTTGTGCAAAGGTTACGTTCGAAAAGAAACCCAGCAATAAAATCAGGCTGATTCTTTTTATAGTTTCCATATGATTCCTCCTGTAAAAGTTTGATAATTAAATGAAATATGGTTGTTTCCTTCAAAAATATGATCCACCGGAACAAAGGATGAAACTGAATTGTAATTCCTGTACCCCGCGAAAACAGAGACCTTGTTGTCGCCGAAAGGCACATAGATACTTGCGCTGTAAATCGCATGATAAAGCTCCTGACTGTTGTAAGTTATCCCGGAATATGGATCCTGAAAATTGCTAAAATCCCCTACCAGGGTGTAGCCTTCGATCCACAGGTTCTTCATCACTTTGAAGCCCAGTTTATAGGACTGTATGACCTGGTTTAACGTTTGTCCGTTTTGCGATTGTCTGTGGTAGTAGCCGGTGGCATTGACGTACAGGTTCAGGTTTCCCAGCGGATAAAAGGTGAGGGCTCCGGCCCCGGTGATTTGATCGCTGAGGTTCAAATACGTGTAACCTCCTGCGATGGAAATACTAAGAGGCCCGGCCTGTTTGGTGATCTTCAACGAGGCCCCTCCTTCCTGATGTGTATCGTATCTGTAAACAGCACGGCCTCTCCCCATTCCGGCACCATATTCGTTAAAAATAGGGATCCTGTAATTCACATAAGTGACTGCCGGCGTAAGGGTCAGTCCCGGTGTCGGGGTGATGTCCACAGCCAATCGATAGGTGAACTGCCGTACAACCTGTGATTCCGAAAGATAAGGTGTTCCGCCTAGGACGGCCATCGAATATTCGTCTTTACTAAGGAGGTTCAAGGCATGGTGAAAAATAATACCGGGGACAACTTCGTGGCTTAAATTCAGATTGTAGTTGGTGAAGCTGTTGGGCAGGATCTGACTCCCGTCAGCGGGTTGAGCCTCTGCAAGGTTCAAAGTTTGCTTTTGGGCCGCGGTTGCCCCCGTACCGTAAGTTCCGAAAAATGAGATTTCTGAGATCGGATTACGACCGGTCAACCCCAGATATTCCTTTAATGGAGGCGAGAACCTCCTGACCAGTTTTTGGGCATCCTGATAGCGCCCTCCGTAAAGGTAGGAGCGATAAAGATATTCCATGGCGATGGCATCTTTGCTGCTGAATTTCAACGCTGCCCGATAATAGGGAATCGCTTGCCGGTATTGTTTTTTCATGTAATAGGCATAGCCAATGCGTATTCTCAGGTAGTAATAATCTATGTTATTGGCCAGCCCTTGCTTTCCAACCTCAATGATTCGGCCCCAGTTTTTATGCAGATAAGCCCTGTAGGTAGCCGTGTCAATTTCAACGAAACTTGGTTTGTGCTGTGCGGCGGACGATCCGGCGACAGCCATCAGCAGCAGGAATATGATCAGTGTCTTTTTCATCGTACAAGATTTATCTTACGACTTTTGTCTGTAATCTCAATGGCAGTAATTCCCGATGCGTCAATAGAGATCCTGAAAATTTTGGTATTTAGTTTCTTCTTTAAGAAGTAGTTGCTGAGATTTGATGTCAGCTGAATTTGAGAGGGAGAGATCGTGTCATCAATTTTTTCGTATCGGATTGCATATTTCGAGCTGATCATTAGCAGAAACGGGCTGATGAAATCATGAAACCACAAGATTGATTTCGGAAAAGTAAGGTATAAAGGATACTGATCCGTAATCTCCAGGTCCTGATAAAATCCTTTTTGCAGTTTGAACAACGCCTGGAAGAAGTAAAACAATTCACTTTTCCTGTTCCCTTCAAAGTAGGTGAAATAGAAAAGGTTGTTGTCATTTTCGAAATACGCTTTGGCGCCGGTATTTTCGCATTGCAAATAAGACTGATTGTACTCGTTTGCCTGGACTTCCCAGCGGATTTCAGTGCCTTCTTGGGTATGAAACTCCAGGCGTTGTCCCGGAATAAAACTCAGGGCTGAAACGAGCAAGTCAGCAGTTTCTATGTTGGATATAAGCTGCTCTTTCCCCGGCCTGGCATGTGTTTTGAGCTGAAAGTTGCCATGCTCATGTACGATAAAATTGCTCAAAGGATAATCCAGCGTCCCCGAAGCGATATAGGGAGTTTGCTGGATCTGAAAATGCAGGTGGGGATAGGGCGAACGTCCCGAATTGCCGCAATGCGCCATGATCTGGCCGTATTTTACTTCGTCGCCTTTTTTTACCTGAAAGCTTCCTTTTTTCAGATGGCTCAGCTTGGAGTAAATCCCGTTGTTGTGTTTAATGATGAGGGTATTGCCCCAGTTATCTTTCAGGTTGGCTTGCCCGATCACATTATCTTCGATGCCGTCAAAAATCTCTTCCACCACCCCGTCTTCGGGTGCGATGACAGGCTTGTTGTAACAGTAATAATCTTCCGGGAAATCCCCTTTATTCCTGAACTGGTTGCCTTCGTTATTCACGATGATAAAATCCCAGGCATGTTTGTAAATACCTTTATGGGTTTGTTCCCCGTCATGTGCCTGGGACACCTGCCAGGTTCCGAAAAAAGGCAGTTTGATGGGCGTAAACAGTTTATACCTGAAGCGCTCCTTATTGTTCAGAAATATGTACAGGTTTTTTTCCGGTGAATTGTGCTGAAAATAAACTTCTGACAGGCTGTAAGAGTATTTTTCCCTGAATTTTAACGAATACAGGAACAGCAGAACCACAATGTTGAAAGGCAGCGCGTAAATAGGAATGCCAAATTGCATAAAAACAGCATTCAGACTGATGGTGATCACAGCCACAAAAGGAATGACCAGGATCATCCACAGATAGGAGCTTTTGGAAGGGATCAGAAAGAAACCACCCAGTGCGATGGACGAAAGAATGTAGTTAAAGCCGAAGAAACTGTAGTCGTAGGTGGTGATTTCGACGCCGATGATATGATAAAATCCGAAGGCGATAAAAAAGCCGATCAGCGAAAGCGAAAAAGCGATGCGCGAAAACAGCAGCAACCCGACCGCGATGATGATGCCCGTCAGCAGGTTGTACTGGAACAGGATGGCGCTCAGCGAAAAAAAGTAAGCCTTGATAGCTCCGGGAAGCGCCAGGTTGTTAAGGTATTCGTATGCGGTGACCAGCGGCTTGCCCCCAAGTGCATACAGCTCGTTGAGCATGTAAATACCGCGCTCATTGAGGCCCAGGACCTCAAAGCTTTTGGCAGCCAGCATAAAAGCCCAGAGCCCCAGGATAAAAGGAACACTCAGAGAAGGAAGCCCGTATTTTCCGATCACCCCCTGCAGAGAGACAGAGATCAGAAATGTGAACAGCGAAGCCAGGATGACGATGATCAGGAGATATACCGAAGGGGTGAAGTAAATGCCCAGCCCCAATCCGGCCAACAGACTGTTGAACCCCAACAGTCCGCTTTTTATCGTGAGCCGGTTAAATCCCAGCATCCTTCCTGTGATCACGGCGGTCAACACCGAGATCAGACCGAAAAGTCCTGCATAGAAATCAATGAATGATACCAGCAGCAGCAGCAGCGCAAAAGGCCTGTGGGTAGAAAAGAACACCTGAGAATAACTGTTTAGCACACTATCCGTAAATTCCCGGACCTGCGGCCTTTTTCCTGCGAGGGTTTGCGTCACCGATTTCATCATTCCCGTTTTATGGATCAAAGTTGAATTTCTTTCAGATGTTCAGGGACCTTATCCAGGGCATTCATGCTTTCATGTGTTTCGTTTTCACGGATGATGTGTGCCTTTCCTCCCATATCAATCAAAACAACCTTCGGCCGGTAGGTGATGAACTGCAACCACTGGGTCATGTTGTATGCGCCGATGCGTTTGATGACTACGCGATCGCCCTTTTCCAGCAAAGGAAATTGAATGGCACCGCGGATGATATCGATGTTCATACACAACGGACCGTAAATGGTGGTGTCTTCCGTGTCACGTTGTTTGATGACTGCAGGAACGATGTGGTGCTCGTACCAGAATGAAGTAAACAGGTTGTTGACACCGATGTCGATAATGAGTGAACGGCGTCCGTCCAGCAGTCGTTTGTTCGCCAGCACGGTGCCCAGCAGATAACCCGCGTCATCGATCAGGGCACGACCCGTTTCAAGAAACAGTGTGGGCATGTGTTCATATTGAATATCGCTGTTGGTCAAAGCGCCGGTGATGGCTTCGGCATAATCGTCAAAGGAGGGGCACGTATCGCTTCCCGGAAGATAAGCGCCTTTCAGCGTATTTTTCGAAGCAAAACCACCGCCCAGATCCAAGTATTTCAAATTGTGGTTGTATTTCATCTGAATGCGGACAACCAGCGCCGCCAGTTTGCCGGTGGCTACGGCATAAGCGTTGGGTGTCATGATGTACGTGCCGATGTGGGTATGTAAGCCCACCAGCTCCATGTTGGGATCAGGCATCACTTTGTTGATGGCGGTCCAGGCTTCTCCGTTTTCGTAATTAAAGCCAAAGCGGTCCCAGTGCGGATAAATGCCTGTGTCCATGTTCACCCGGATGGCTACCTTGGCCTTTTTTCCTGTCTTGGGAGCGATCGACATGATCTCGTACAATTCGTCAAAGTGATCGATATGGATCAGCGACCCGAGCTCGATGGCGCGTTTTAGGTCCTCTGCAGATTTATCCGGCCCGTTGAAGATGATCTTGCTTCCCGGCACCCCGTTGGCCAGGGCCTTTTCAAATTCGAATCCCGAAACTACTTCAGCCCAGGAACCTTCCTGGTGAAAGATGTTACAAACAGCGTTCAAATAATTCGTCTTGTAGGACCAGGCAAACTGAACCCTGGGATATCTTGTTTTAAACGTTGACAGAGCCTCCTTGTAAGTATCCCGAATGGTTTTTTCGGAAATGACGTATAAAGGAGAACCGTATTGCGTGAGCAGGTCTTCTACCGCAACATCGTCGATATGGCTGATGGCCTGAATGGTAGTTGCCCTTCCGAATTTATCCGGAACACCGGCATGGATGCGGTTTATAACTGGTCTTTCAAATTTTGACTTTTCCATAAGAGTATATTTTCAGTTTCCTTGAGATGTTTTGTTTATTTTTCGATTTCCCCGAAGATCGACAATTGCTCAAATTCCTGGATGTCGCCCAGCAGGTCCCATGAATAGCGAATGAACATTTTACCTACCTGATAGGTGTCGAAGGCTTTGATCTTTTCACCCATGGCGAGTTTTACCAGGGCTTCGGGAATATTCTGCCCGGCACCGACAGCCAGATATACCCAGGCCGGGATCCGGGGGTTGATCTCGATCATGAAATATTCGTTTTTGTTGGTCTTGATCATTTCAAGTTCCATGCCGCCACGCCATCCGGTCTTTGCGATCAGGTCACGGGTAATGCGAATCATCTCCTCGTCGGCCAGTGTAATGCCACTCCAGGCTTTTCCCTTATCGGTGATAAAGAGTTTTCGCATGGGAACGGCAGCAATGGTATTTCCCAGTCCGTCACCCAGGGCCACCACATTCACCTCGGTACCTTTTATGAATTCCTGTATGATGACCGGAAGACCCCATTTGGCAGTGATCTTATTGTAATGGTTGGCAACCTGATCTCCATTGTAAGCGATGTAGGCGTCATAAAATTTGCCTTTCACCAGCACCGGATAGTCAAAATCGTCCCGGATCTTATGAATGTCTTGATGCCCGGTGAGGATCATGCTTCGCGGTACCTTGATATCGTATTTCCTGCCGAAGGCTTCCAGGTTGGCTTTATGTCTTTCTTCAAATTGTTCCAGCGTCGGAACGAAGGTCTTGATGCCCAGTCGCTGTAATTTGGGTTCTGCTTTCATAAAAGTGTACAACTCGGCGTCCAGGTTGGGGATGATCAGGTCGATGGGATCTTTTTTATGGATTTCTTCGATGCGTTCCATGTACGCTTCCGTTCCCGACGAAGGATACGGGATCATGTAGGTTTTGTCGATCATGTGAGGCATATACACCCCGGGTTCCAGGTTTTCGTATGCCAGGCCGATGATACGCGCCTCGATGTCCGCTGACTCCCGTATTCCCCGGATAAC
>CAYWBO010000032.1:18239-29717 GCA_964456625.1 uncultured Lentimicrobiaceae bacterium
TTGAACTGATTCGACAGGTATTGAACGCTGGAATAATCCATCATAAAAGCAATCTCACTTAAGGTGAACTCCTCCGTATCGATCAAATGTTTGATCCGTTCGATTTTCTGTAGAATGATGTATTTTTCCAGGGTTTTATGCTCGTGTTCCGAGAAAACCTTGGAAAGGTAAGGATAGCTCATCCCCAGTTTTTCTACGATGTAGTCCGACTTTCTGACAATGGAATCCACATTGTTGAGATCATGGATGAGCTCAATAACAGCAATCTTGATCTCTTCCACGATGCGGTCCTCACGGTTGTGGGCGATTTCAAATCCGTAATACCGCAACATGTCGTCAATAGTCTCAGGAGAGATCTTTTTTTTCGGATGGATCACTTGAACGCTGCCCAAGGTGATCTCTTCCACGATCAGCCCAAGCGCCTCGAACTTTTCCTTCAGAAAAAGTTTACTGCTGTCGCAAAACATATTTTTGATGTACAGCGTCTCAGAAATGCTTTTCTCGTCCGGTTCCATAGGGGTCAGGATAATCGTGATACGTGCTAAATTACGAAATAATAGCATGTTAAATTCTTAAAAGTGGCTTAAAACGTCGTTTTTTTCCCACGAGAAAAAACTAAAAAACGGTTCGGCAACATCTATTTGACAAATCTTGCGACTGTTTTATTGCTTTTGGGCTTTGAGGACATAAAAAAATGCAGAAAAACAGGTGTAAATGCAAAATTTTTCTGAAATTTGGAGAGGAAACCCATGACAATGAAAATCGATGTCACAACCTTTTGTTTGTAAAGCGAGATTTTTAGACTATGATTTTATGAAGACTATGGATCACCATGGTTTTAAGAGGATTGTTGCCTACGGACATGATTGTGATCATGCAAAGTTGAAGATTTCTTTAGAATTGGGTTGTAAATTTAAAGTACGAATCTAAAAATTAATGGTTATGAAAAAATCAATGTTACGTTTTATAAGCGCCTGGAGCGCCGCCGGTTTTAATTATGTATTGTCGTCGGCAGTACTGATCCTTCTTATTTTATCAAGCTGCTCCCAGTATCAGTATATTACCATTAACGGCAATACACATCCGAATAATGAGCAGAAGTTTGTGGCAGAAAACGATACGGCAAAGATTGTCTATTCCTTCAACGGGGCCAATTTCCCGGTAACGGTAGAGGTCTTCAACAAACTAAATAAACCTTTGTATGTAGACTGGACCAAATCAGCACTCATCATCGATGGGCAAACATTGAGTTTCTGGCAGGATAGAGCGCAACTGAATGGCAGTACAAGCGGTTACACGACAAAGGCCTGGGAAGGTGTATACTATCACTGGGGTGACATCAGCGGAACGCTTACCAAAGATGAGAGAGTAAGCTTTATCGCGCCTCAGTCGTATATTAAGGCGACCCGTTTTTACCTGAAAAGCCGCCCGTTTGACACCCGGAACCATGTTTCAGTAAAAAAAGAAAGCGCCAATTCTTCCAACGGGGAGGTGTATTGGAAGGAATATACTTTCGACAAGCAAACCTCTCCGCTGCGGTTTAAGAGTTATATTACACTGTCAACCGATAAGGACTTTTCCACGGGATTCCATTTTACAAATTCATTTTGGGTGAAGGGGATCAGTCAAACAATTGTTTCTCCCAGGTACACGAAGGATATGGACTTCCCGAAAACTTATGTCCACGGCCACAATGAATGAGGAATCGTTCAGGGGACAATGCTCACAATGGGGGGCGATCGGTGGCGCAGCAGCCCTGGCAAAGTAAGCCGTATAACGTTTAAAGATTCATATTTCCCCGGGTTTTGCCCGGGGATTTTTTTGTTTTTCTCCACTCAAGCCTAAACCGAAGGTCTGATTCCTTATGCATTATGATAATTTTCATAAATTTGGAAAGCTTTCCTATGACTTGTAGAGACTTTAGCAAATTTTTAATACGAAATTAACACTGACAATCATGTACCCCACCATCAAAAGAACCGAGGAAAAGGATTATTTCGCGACGGAAAACCTCACACGGGAAGCCTTCTGGAATATTTACAAACCCGGCTGTGACGAGCATCTGGTGCTGCACAACCTGCGAAAATGCCCGGGTTATGTTCCGGAGCTGGACCTGGTAGCTTTTTCTGAACATGAGATCATCGGGCACATCATTTCCACCCAGGCGCACGTGCTGGATTCGCTGAATATGGAACACGGGGTGTTGTGTGCAGGACCGTTGTCGGTGTTACCATCATTGCAGAAAAAGGGCTTCGGAGCCCTGTTGATGGAAGCTTCCATCGCAGAAGCCAAAAAACTGGGTTATGCCGGGATGGTCCTTTTCGGAAATCCGGATTATTACCGTCGTTTCGGTTTCCGCAATGCGGAAGACTATGACATCACCACCAAGGATTATCAGAATTTCGATGCTTTTATGGTGCTGGAGTTGCTGTCAGGTGCGCTTTCAGAGGTGAAGGGACGTTTTTTCGAAGACAACGCCTTTGTGGTGAACCCGAAAGAACTGGAAGTATTTGAAAAGCAGTTCCCCTATAAGGAAAAGAGGAAAACAGACACGCAGTTGTTCTGAATTAAACGTGGAGTCTTATTTTTTCCCATCAGGTCGTGTACACGGAGTTGAAAACCACGTAATCGGTTGTCAGGTCGGAACCCCAGCCGGTGGCTTTCGCCTTGCCGCTGTTCAGGCTGAGCGTGAGCCGGATGTGAGAGTCCCGTAGCAGCTTCTTCATGTATCCCGTGTCGAATTCCGTTGGCGTTCCTTTCGCCAGCAGTTTCATCTGCCGGGTTTCGTCTCCCAGCCACAGATCGGCTTTGGAATAGTCAAAGGAAACGCCGGCATTCCCAGCAGCGGCAATCACACGGCCCCAGTTGGGGTCTCTGCCATACATGGCTGTTTTTACCAGCGTGGAATCCGAAATCGCCCTTACCAGTTTCCGGGCAGTAATTTCGTCTGGCGCCATGATGACTTCGTATTCAATAAATTTGGAAGCGCCTTCGCCGTCGGAGACGATCATCTTGGCAAGGTGGATCATCAGGCTCTCCAGGCTTTTGCGGAATTCAGCAAAACCGTTGTCGCGTTTTGTCCGGATCATATCATTTCCCGCCAGCCCGTTGGCCATAACGACCACCATGTCGTTGGTGGAAGTGTCGCCGTCCACCGTGATCATATTGAAAGATTTGTCCACGACTTTTTTTACGGTCTCGTTCAGCAATTTCGACTCGATCGCAATGTCGGTGAGGATAAATGCCAGCATGGTTCCCATATTGGGATGGATCATGCCTGATCCTTTGGCAATGCCCGCCATGTTGATCTCATAGTCATCGGCCGAAAACTCGATAAAGCCTTCCTTGGCAAAAGTGTCCGTTGTCAGGATGGCGTTGGCGGCAAAGGACCCGGCGCTGGCCTTGGAGGACAATTTCTTTACATTTTTCCTGATCCCGGCCACGATGTCATCTGTGGGAAAGGGCTTCCCGATGACCCCGGTGGAGGCTACCAATACCAGCTCCTTATCGATATTCAGCTCTTCAGCCATGGTTTGCGCCATCGCCTCAGCGCCTTCCAGACCTTGTTTTCCGGTGGCGGCATTGGCATTTCCGGCGTTGATGACCAATGCCTGGGCAATTCCGTTGGCAATGTGTCTTTTGGAAACCTTGACAGGCTCCGCCACCACACTGTTTTTTGTGAAAACGGCCGCAGCATGGGCCGGTACTTCGGAATAGATCAGGGCCAGATCACGGCGCATGGATTTGATGCCGGTATGCGCGCCCCAGCATTTAATTCCTCTGACGTTGGTGATGTTTTTTATTAAATCCATTTCTTCTGTATTTTGTTTAAGGATGAATAGGCATTTGTAATAACCCGGTGGTTTCGTCCCATCCGAACATGAGATTCATGTTCTGTACGGCCTGGCCTGCAGCTCCTTTTACCAGGTTATCGATGACACTGACCGCAACGATCATGTGTGTTCTTGGATCATGGGTGACATATAAATTGCAAAAGTTTGTCGCACGGACGTCTTTGATCGACGGCGGTGTTGCAGTGAGGCGCACAAACGGTGCGTTTTTATAAAAATCTTCATAAAGATCTCTCACTTGGTTTTCTCTCACCGATGCGTTCGGACGTGTATAGACGGTGGTCAGGATGCCCCGGTCCACCGGCAGCAGATGCGGTGTGAATTGGATCACGGTCTTGGCAGCGGCGATTTGGTCGGCGATTTCTTCGATCTCAATGGTGTGCCGGTGATTTTTCAGGCCGTAAGCCTTAAAATTATCATGCACATTGGAGAAATGAGTTGTGGTACTGGGCTTCACGCCGGCACCGGTAGTGCCGGATTTGGAATCCACAACGATCGGAGCTGTTTCGATGAGCCCCGCAGAAAGCAACGGTGCCAGTGCCAGAATGGCACTGGTGGGATAACATCCCGGATTGGCGACCAGACGGGCTTTTTGGATCTTTTCCGGAAAAAGCTCAGGGCTCCCAAAAACCGCATCCTGAAACCCCTCCGGATGCGTGTGCCTCTTTTTGTACCAGGTTTCGTAAACAGATTCATGGCTCAACCTGAAATCCCCCGAAAGGTCAATGATACGAAACGGCGCCTTCCTGTATTTTTTGACAAAATCCATGGAAACGCCATGTGGCAGCGCCAGAAATACAATGTCCAGTGTCTCCGGGTCCAAATCTTCCATCGACGAGAGCATAAAATCTATGCGCCCCGCAAAAAAAGGATGGATGTCGGAGAGCTTTTCCCCCGTATGACTTTCCGAAGTGATAAGGGTGACCTCCACTTCAGGATGCCCGGATAATATCCGTACCAGTTCCGAACCGGTATAGCCGGTCGCGCCTATGATGCCTGCTTTTTTCATGATTATTGTATTTCAGCTACGGATTCTTTCAAAATGGTGAGTACCCTGTCCAGGTCCTCATAACTGATATTCAACGGCGGAACAAGCCGCAGGACGTTGCCGGCCGTGGCATTGGCCAGTACCCCTTTTTCCAGCATCTTCTGCACCAGGGGCTTGGTTTCGAACTCAAATTCAATGCCGATCATCAGGCCCCGCCCCCGGATTTCCCGGATGGAAGGCTCTTCCCAGGCCTCGAGTTGGAGTGTTAGCCAGCGTCCTTTTTCTTTGGCCTGCAATACCAGCTCTTCTTTTTCGATGACTTCCAGCGTTGCCAGCGCGGCAGCACAGGCCAACGGATTGCCGCCGAACGTGGTCCCGTGATCGCCGAAATCCATGGCGGCACTCACTTTTTCGCTGGAAAGCACAGCCCCCACGGGAAATCCGCCGCCCAGGGCTTTTGCCAGCGTCATGATATCCGGTTGTACCCGGATGTGTTCTTTGGCAAAGAAGGTTCCGGTACGGCCAATACCGCACTGGATCTCATCGAAAATCAAAACAAGATCTTCCTGCGTGCAAAGCACACGTAAGTCTCTCAGGAAGGCCTCATCTGCTTCATGAATGCCGCCTTCGCCCTGTATCGGCTCGATGATGACAGCTGCGGTCTGGTCATCGATCAGATGTTTTAGCGATTTCATATCGTTGAAAGGGGCCTGGAGAAAGCCTTGAGGGATGGGTTCAAAGCCTTGTTGCATCTGCTTTTTCCCCGTGGCGATCGTGGCCAGCGTCCTTCCGTGGAAGGAACCGGCAAAAGAGATGATATTTCCGCCACGACCCCGGCTGTGGGCATATTTGCGTGCAATTTTCAGGGCGCCTTCCACAGACTCGGCACCGCTGTTGGTTAAAAAAACACGATCCAGTCCCGAAAGGTCCCGGAGCTTTTCGGACAGCAGCAACTGGGGTCTGCTGAGATAGAAATTGGAGATGTGCATCAATTTTTCGGCTTGTTCGCCGATGGCACGGACAACGCTGGGGTGAGCATGGCCGACGCTGTTCACGGCAATTCCTCCCAACACATCGATGTATTCACGGCCCTCGACATCCCACACATGAGAGCCGGTGCCTCTTTCCAGCGTAATGGGATACCGCCTGAAAGTCTGTAAATAGCTTTGTTTATCGCGATCGATAAACGCCTGATTCGTTTCTGGTTTCATTTTTTGTGTTTATGGTGATGTTATGGTGGTTCCGATACTTATGTTGCCCATCAGTTTCAGGATATCTTCGGGTTTTGTGCCGTTGATGATCCTGGCCTTTTTGACGCCTTTGTTCAGCGCGGCTTGGCAGGAATTGATTTTTGGGATCATGCCGCCCTGAATGATGTTGCAGTCGATGAGAGCCTGGATGTCAGCAAGCCTGAGATCACGGATAAGTGTTCCAGGATCGTCTTTATCCTTTTGCAGACCGTTTACATCGGTCAGCACAATGTACTGTTCGGCTTTCAGCGCTCCGGCGATATGGCCTGCAAACAGATCCCCGTTGATGTTAAACCCCACGCCGTTTTCATCATCGGCAATACAGGCGATCACCGGAATAAATCCTTTTTTCAGTAAGGTCATGATCAGGGTCGGGTCCACGTGGGCGACATCACCCACTCTCCCCAGATCTATTTCCTTTTTTGACCCGTTGAATTCTTTCACGTGATGCCGTTTTATGGCCGTCACCGTTTTCCCGTCTTTCCCCGACAAACCGGCAGCCACATATCCCAGCCGGTTTAACTGGCTTACCAGATCTCCGTTCACCTTTCCTTTCAGGGCCATCTCCACATATTCAAAGGCTTTTGGAGTGGTCTTGCGAAGACCGTCCACAAATTCGGATCTGATATGGGCCTCTGCCAGTGCCTGTTTGATAAACGGACCGCCGCCATGAACAATAACCACCTGATAACCTTTTTTTGTCAGGATCCCCATGTTGTTCAGCACCTTTTCCTTCAGGTGGTCTTCCTTCATGGCATTGCCGCCGTATTTAAATACAAGAAGCCCGCCTTCCTTTTGTTTCCCCTGCGCTTGATACATGACCTGTTTTTCTTAATGGATTTTTATGATAATTTTATTGTCCTGGCCGCTTCGGGTCACGACAATACAATACCTAGAAAGGTAAATGAAAACCGGGAATTTTGCCAGTGACACGGCCGGATGAGAAGGTTTTAAAGTTAAGTCGCTTTATAGCAGAAAGAGAGGGGCTGTGTTGTTTTTCGCCCGGAAAAGAAGGAAAGTGAAATCGTTGGACCCTTTCGTATATCTCCTTCCTGATCTAGATCTGTTTTTGATGATGTAGTGGATTGTGTTTTGCTCTGAAAAGTGTTTTGCTCTATCATGAGACGCCTCCAGGTTTTTTGGATTTTATGTAAATGCAGGCAAACGAGGAGCCTGCTGCCAACATTCAGCTGATTTGTATTCAAACAGATAGGGAATACAAATCCGAGAATGCAAATTTAATAAAAAATTGGCAATGGGGAAAATTTTACCGCCCACCGCTTCTTTTGTCACAAGGTCTAAGTTGCATAACTGTCTGGATGCCGGTGTTTCTCCGGCGTGTCTGAAATTTAGAAGTTTTGGCTTTCGGACAGGTTTTGTGAAACAGAAAGTCATGATAATTTTCATCAAACAGGAAAAACAGAGTTATATAATCGGTCGAAATTTATTTATCTTTACGCCAAATCTTACCATGGTTATGAGCGTGAAACGGTTTTTTTTCTCGACATCCATTCTGTTTTTTTTAATTGCTTCATCCCTTCAGGGGCAGACTGCTGTTTCCGGGAAACCGAAAGACTTTAATTCCCTGTCGAAAAAGGAACAGGTGCGTGTACTTTCTAAATTATGCTGGAAGAACCGGGAAAAAGCGTCAGACAGGGCTATCGAATATGGGCTGGAAGGCATTAAGATCGCCAAAGCCGAAGGTTTCGAAAACGAGTTAGCCAGCTTGTACAATTATGTCGGGGTGATTTACCAGGACTACAAATTCGAGATCCCGACGGCTCTTTCCTATTACAACAAAGGATTGCCCATCAGTTTAAGGGTAAAGGATTCCCTTGAAATTGCCTATGTGTACAACAACCTGGGCGATGCATTTTACAAGATCGGTAATGTGTCGCTGGCATTTGAATACGGCAAAAAATCGCTGAAGATGTTTCAGCGGCTGCATAACCCACGCGGTATTGCCTACAGCTATATCAACCTGGGGGAGGTAAACCGCATCAATGAAAAATACGATTCGGCGTTGTATTACTTCAGGAAAGCCATCGTACTGCGCAGTACGCTGAATGACTCCGTCGGGATCGCATCGGCGAACCTGGAAGTCGCCCAGACTTTGCTCCGGATGGGCCAGATCGATTCGGCAATGTATTACTTCCGCGTTTCGCTGGTAAAACACAGGCAAATCAACAACAAGAATTATATGGCTTATTCCATGCAGGGCATGGGCGAAGTGTTTTTAATGAGAAAAGAATTCGATTCAGCTTATATTTATTTCGAGAAAGGATTAAAACTGTGCAAAGAGAGAAATAATCCCACCGGTGAGATCAGAAGTCAGCTGGGTATTGCAAAGGTATTGGCTCATACGGGGAAGGAGAAAGAGGGAGGAAAGGTGCTTGATGAAGCGCTGGTGAACGCGGAGAATTCAAAGATCATCCCGAATATTTTAAAGGTCTACAAGGCAAAGGGCGCGTTTTACAATCAACTCAAAGCCTACCGGAAATCGTCTGAAAATTACCAGAATTACATCCATACCTACGATTCGTTGTTTTCCGTTTTGCAGTACCAGACGTTGTCTGAGATCAAGGACCGTTTTAAAATGACGGAGCAGATGAACACCATCAACGAGGATCTTAAAACACACCAAAGAGACCAGATATATTCGATTCTTATCATCGTGCTGCTGGTGGTTTTTGCCGTCATTCTTTTCCTGAGAAACAGAACGATTGCACACCTGAGTGCGGAACTGCTGAAGTCGAATCAGTCAAAAGACAAGATATTTTCCATTATTTCCCACGACCTCATCAGCCCGTTCAATGTGTTGCTGGGAGCCAGCGAGATGTTGATGGAGGATTTGGAAGCAAATGATCTGGAAGAGGCCAAAAGCAAAGGAGTTTTACTTCAGCGTACCTCTGAAGAATCCTATCGCCTCATTTCAAATCTGCTCAACTGGTCCCGTGCGCAGCGGGGAAGTATTAAACTTCTGAGGGAAGAACTGGATATGAGCCAGATGATGCAGGAGGTGATTTCGACGTTAGGCAACCAGGCAGGCCTGAAAAACATTCGTGTGAATGTCAGGTCCGATGAAGGGATCAAAGTGCAGGCAGACAAAAACCTGATCCGCATCGTATTGATCAACCTGCTGAATAATGCGCTGAAGTTCACCCCAAGTGGAGGTGCCATTGAGATGGCGCTTGAAAAACAGGGGCATGGGGTGAAAGTATCGGTCAAAGACAACGGAATCGGCATGACCCCCGAACGGATGGCCTTGCTTTTTAGCGATCAGACCCTCGACAGCTTGCCGGGGACCAACAACGAAAAAGGCACGGGCCTGGGCCTGTTGCTGTGCAAGGAATTTGTGGAGATGCACAACAGTCATATCCATGTTAAAAGTGCGGCGGGGAAGGGTTCCGAGTTTTGGTTTACCCTTCCGGTGATCGTGGACTAAGGTTCAGAAGCTCAGAAGCTCAAAAGCTCAAAGGTTCAAAGGTTTTTGTTTGACCATTGTCTGACCATTGTTTGCCAACCGTTTGACAACTGTCTGACATTTGATTTCATTTCAGCAGGGCATCATACAGAACTTCCACGGGATGTAAAGCCTGACGTTGGGTGCCGTCTTTGATCTGGTGCCGGCAGGATGTTCCCGGTGCTGCGATGACGGTATCTGCATTGCTGCTGCGGACGGCAGGAAAAAGTACCAGCTCGCCTACCTTCATGCTCAGTTCGTAATGCTCCTTTTCAAAACCGAAAGAACCTGCCATGCCGCAACATCCTGAAGGAATTTCGGTGGCATGATAGTTTTCCGGAAAGTTCAGCACAAACAGGGTGGGCGCAGTAGACGCCAGCGATTTCTGATGGCAGTGCCCGTGTAGTTTGATGTCTTTGATTTTGGTGGTGAATTTTTCCTTTTTGATTTTCCCGGCTTTTATTTCCCTTTCCAGAAATTCGTCCATCATCATGGAATTTTTAGAGAGCTTATGCGCACTTGCCATCAGGTCCGGCTCCGCCAGATCGAGATATTCATCCCGGAAGGTAAGGATGGCCGAAGGCTCGATGCCTACCAACGGGGTGCTTTCGCTGATCTGGTCTCTCAACATCTTGATATTGGCGTTGGCGATTTTCTTCGCTTTTTTTACCAGTCCCTTGGAAAGATAGGTGCGGGCACTTTCCAGATGATTGGGGATCACCACTTCATAGCCCAGCCTATGAAGCAGCAGGATGGCTTTGATGCCGATTTCAGTATCGTTGAAACGGGTAAACTCATCGTTGAAAAGATATACCTTACCGTTGGGGAAAGCTGGCTGGTCGTTTTCTTGCTGATGTTTTCTGAACCAGGTTTCCAGCCGCTGTTTTTGCAGTAGCGGGAAATTCCTTTCCGGCGCAAAGCCCAGCAACCGTGCATTCAGGTCCGAGATCACCGGATTTTTTTGAACAAAATTATAAATGCCGGGCACCCTGCTCCCCAGTTTGCTGATCCTGCCAATATTGGCGATGAGTCTGGAGCGTAAAGGAATGCCGTGTTTGTCATAATAATGTTGCAGGAATTCGGCTTTCAGTTTGGTGATGTCTACGCTGGAAGGGCATTCCGATTTGCAGGCTTTGCACATCAGGCACATGTCGAGTACCTCATAGATTTCTTTGTGGTCGAAAGGATTTTTCTGGTTAGGCCGGGTTAAAAACTCACGCAGGATGTTGGCACGGGCGCGGGTGGTCTTGTCTTCATCGCGGGTGGCCATGAAGCTGGGACACATGGTGCCGCCGATCACTGCCGACTTGCGGCATTCACCGGTGCCGTTGCATTTTTCCGCCGCCCTGACGATGCCCTGATCTTTGGAGAAATCAAAGTAGGTTTTGATTTCCGGAGTGGGGCTCAAATACCGCAGGTTGCTGTTCATCTTAGGCGTGTCGGTGATCTTTCCCGGATTCAGGATGTTGTCGGGGTCCCAGGTTTTTTTGATCTCCCTGAAAAGGGAATAGATCTTATCGCCGACCATCAGCGGGATGAATTCGCCGCGCAGCCTGCCGTCGCCATGCTCACCACTCAACGAACCTTTATATTTCTTGACAAGTACTGCCGATTCCAGTCCGATTCTGTAAAACAGCTCCACTTCTTCAGGCTTTTTCAAATCCATCACTGGGCGCAGGTGCAGTTCGCCTGTCGAAATATGCCCGTAATACACGCTTTCTTTGCCATACTTAGCCAGCATGGCTTTAAAGTCTTCGATGTATTGGGGAAGTGCTTTGGGATTCACAGCGGTGTCTTCGGTAAGAGAAACCGGCTTGGCATCACCGGGCATGTTGTTGAGAATGCCCAGACCTGCTTTGCGCAGGCTCCAGACTTTGGACATGTCGGCACCCGTGATGAGCGGGAAATGGTAACCGAAATTCCTGG
>CAYWBO010000033.1:0-29707 GCA_964456625.1 uncultured Lentimicrobiaceae bacterium
TTCAAAATTTCTATAAATATTTAATTCTTATATTTGCCGCACTTTAAACCCATAATGAGGCAATTATTTATGAGCAAAAGAAATGTCGGCCGGATAGCGCAAATCATCGGCCCCGTTATTGACGTTGTTTTCGATAATGAAAAGAACCTTCCGAAAATATACGACGCCCTTGTTGTTGATCGTGACAATGGCGAAAAACTGATTCTCGAAGTCCAGCAGTCTGTTGGCGAAAACATGGTTCGTACCATAGCCATGGATTCAACTGATGGTTTGAAAAGAGGGATGGAAGTAGAGTCCACCGGAAACCCCATCAGCATGCCTGTAGGCGAAGAAATCAAAGGCCGCTTGTTCAACGTGATCGGCGACGCCATTGACGGATTGGGAAATATTGATTCAGATAACAGCTTACCCATCCACCGGGAGCCTCCGATATACGAAAATCTAACCACCAAATCCGAGATTCTTTATACAGGGATTAAGGTTATCGACCTGATCGAGCCTTACTCCAAAGGAGGAAAAGTTGGATTGTTTGGCGGTGCCGGCGTAGGCAAAACGGTGATCATCATGGAGTTGATCAATAACATCGCCAAAGCTTATTCCGGAATGTCCGTTTTCGGTGGTGTGGGTGAACGTACCCGTGAAGGAAACGACCTGCTTCGTGAAATGATTGAATCCGGTGTAATCCGTTACGGAAAAGAATTCGAGAAATCCATGGAAGAAGGCGGCTGGGATCTTTCCAAAGTCGACCGTGAAGAACTGGCCAAATCGCAGGCTACCCTGGTTTTCGGACAGATGAACGAACCTCCCGGAGCCCGTGCCCGTGTAGCCCTTTCAGGTCTGACGCTGGCAGAATATTTCCGTGAAGGAGATGAAAAGTCCGGAGGCCATGATATTCTCTTTTTTATCGATAATATTTTCCGTTTTACCCAAGCCGGTTCCGAAGTTTCCGCACTGCTGGGACGTATGCCTTCAGCAGTAGGATACCAGCCGACACTGGCTACGGAAATGGGAATGATGCAGGAGCGTATTACTTCTACCAAACGAGGTTCCATTACCTCTGTTCAGGCTGTTTACGTTCCGGCTGATGACTTGACCGACCCCGCTCCGGCAACTACATTTGCCCACCTGGATGCCACAACGGTGTTAAGCCGTAAAATCTCCGAGCTGGGAATCTATCCTGCCGTAGACCCGCTGGATTCCACATCCAGAATTCTAACACCTGACGTCGTCGGTGAAGAACATTACAAAACCGCTCAACGTGTGAAAAATATTCTGCAGCGTTATAACGAATTGCAGGATATCATCGCCATTCTGGGGATGGATGAACTCTCGGAAGAAGACAAACTCACCGTTTACAGGGCGCGGCGTGTACAACGTTTCTTATCGCAACCTTTCCATGTTGCCGAGCAGTTCACCGGATTGCAGGGAACCCTGGTTTCCATCGAAGATACTATCAAAGGTTTTAATATGATCATGGACGGCGAAGTGGATGAATATCCTGAAGCTGCCTTTAACATGGTGGGAACCATCGAAGAAGCCATAGAAAAAGGAAAGAAAATGATGGCTGAAGCCTGATGATTAGCATATTATCCAATTTGACTAACACAAATTAAGATGGATCTTGAAATTATCACTCCCGATAAAACCATTTACAAAGGTGACGCCGATTTAATCCAGTTTCCCGGAATCGATGGTTCATTTGAGATTTTAAGTAACCACGCCCCTTTGATTTCCGTGCTGAAGCAGGGAAATATTAAGGTGAGGATCGGCAAGGATGTGGATTACTACAGTGTAAAAGGCGGCGTTGTCGAAGTTCTGAAAGATAAAGTGTTGGTGCTGGCCGAATAGGTCACCGCCTGATGAAGATAAAAAAAGCAGTCCCGGTTTCGGGACTGCTTTTTTGTTATGAATCGTCTCAATCAGTGTCTGTGGTATGGATGAACCGGATTCTTGATTAGCGAGAAGAAACGATCGTGTCCTTTTCCGCCCCGGTGTTCCAGATGACGATACATAGCCAGTTTGGCCTGATCTTCAATAAAAATCCAGATAATACAGTATGCCCAGATAAATCCTACATTTCCCCAGCTGATAGGCGTGATCAGTCCCAGCGGATAAATTACGAACAAAGTGGCCAGCACTTTAGTAAACACCGCCGACCACAACAGCGAAGGCGCCGGATGCGGCGATTTCAGGAACGGCTTTTTGGTCCGGGTCACAAACAAGGTAAGGTGTCCTGCCACCGCCAGTTTCAGAAAGATAAAAGTCTGTATCTGAGTGGGGGAAAGATTCAGGTAATCTTTGGCAATTATCAGGATACCAAAAGTTTCGGCAACACCGATAAGGCCCAGGACAGTTGAAATGCTCATCACCTTCCGCATATCCCATTTCACCGGTCTTTTATTCAGGAATGTGTTGTCGTAAGCAATGGTCATGATGGGGATGTCGTTGAAGAACGCCAGCAAGATGATCATCAACGCGGTGATGGGATAGAAATTGTAAAAGATCATGGCCAACACCACGAAAAACATAATGCGGATGGTCTCGATGATCCGATACATGGCATAACTGTTCATCCGTTCGAAGATCTTCCGGGCCTCGGCCACCGCATTGATGATCACCGACAATCCCGGCATGGTAAGGATCAGGTCGGCAGCAGCGCGGGCGGCATCAGTCGCACCGCTGACGGCAATACCGATATCAGCCTGTTTCAGCGCCGGCGCATCATTTACCCCGTCACCGGTCATCCCGGTGATATGATCACAGGATTGCAGGGCTTTTACAATACCATATTTATGTTCCGGAAACACTTCCGCAAAGCCGTCAGCTGCTTCGATCTTTCTTTCTATTTGCCTTCCGGGATGCTTGATATCATCATCGCTCTTAAAAATATCATCCACTTTCTGGATTTGCATTCCCAGTCCCAGTTGCCCCGAAATCTCGCGGGCGATGGAAGTGTTATCACCGGTCACCATTTTTACCATGATACCCTGTTCAGCGGCCTGGGCAATGGTAGATGCCGAATCTTCGCGCGGCGGATCGAACAAGGTAAGAATTCCTGACAGCTTCCAGTCGCCGTTGCCTTCCTTCCGTGCCACTCCCAGTGTTTTGTACCCTTCTGAAGCGAATTTCTCTACCTCCTCATTGGCCCGTTTTAAATCATCAGCGCCCAGCTTACACAGATCCATGATCACCTGGGTAGCCCCTTTGGTAACGGTAAACTCCTTTCCGTTAGTATCGGTAAGGACGGCTTCAGTCCTTTTCTTTACCGGATCGAAAGGAATAAATTTCTTCTGCGTGTATTCCGACAGCACTTTCTTATCTTTGATGCCCTTGACAACCGTCGTGTCAATGGCATCGTGCGTATCCGTTTCAGATGAAAGGGCGGCATTCAGGATCAGTTCCTGATCATCCTTCGCCCGAAACAACACCGATGTTCCCAGCGTCAGTTTGTTTTGCGTCAGCGTACCGGTTTTATCCGAACACAGGATGTCCATTCCGGCTGCTTCTTCGATGGCTTCAAGCCTCGAGACGATTACCTTTTTTTTCGAAAGCTCCAAAGCCCCCACTGCCATGGTCACCGACAACACCGCTGGCATGGCCACCGGGATGGAAGCAACGGTCAGGATCAGTGCAAACTGGAACAGCAACAGGAGGTTGTCGCCACGAGATAACTGAACAATAAATAAAATCGCTACCAGACCCAGACTCAAATAGATCAGGTAATCGCCAATGTGAATAACGGCTTTTTGAAAGTGGGATGTGGCACCTGCTTTGGAAACCAATCCGGCCGTTTTGCCAAAATAGGTATTGGCACCGGTAGCCGTAACAACACCCGTCATCTGGCCCTGTTTGACAATGGTGCCTGAATAACAAACATCGCCGGCTTTTTTATTCACCGGCAACGACTCTCCCGTCAGGGCCGCCTGATCAACACTCACATATTCACCGTCAATCAGTTTCATATCGGCAGGAATGATGTCACCGATCTTGATCCGGACAACGTCACCCGGAACAATATTCCGGGCTTCAATTTCCTGCCATGTTCCATCGCGAAGCACTTTTGCCTTCAGCGCCAGCTGAGCCTTCAGCGCTTCCAGCGCATTGCTGGCTTTCATCTCCTGCCAGAAACCGATGCCCGCATTGAACAACAACAAGGTCAGAATCACAAAGAAATCGGTCCAGTGCTTGACAATTAAAGATAAAATGGCTGCGATTTCGATCATCCAGGGAATGGGGCCCCAAAAGTAAGCCAGGAATCTTATTATGATGCTTTTATGTGTCTCCGGCAACGCGTTGGGGCCCACCTTGGCCAGTCTTTTTCCGGCTTCTTCATCGGAAAGGCCTTTTGATGTCGAGTTAAGTTTCCGGAATACTTCCTCTTCACTCATTTTCTTTGTATCGTCGATTGTGATTTGTTCCATAATGAAAATTTTTGATTTCTATAAAATCCAGCGCATCCGTTCATCTTCTATCTTCCTCAGGTTGTCGGAGATAAACGGGAGCATGACACTTTCCAGTGTATCTCCTACAGCACTCCGCGCATGAGTGATGAAACCCAGCAATGCATCCTTGAAGACGACACCCTCACCACCGGGAAGGGCAGCCATGAAACGTTTTACGGGAATCAGGCGGATTTCTACCTCTTTTTTTCTTTCTTCATGGCCTTTGGGCAACTCCTGATCCAACTGATAAAGATCGTCCGTAAAAGACTTTTTTACCTCAAGGAAAAAATCCCTTAAAAGCTCAGGCCCCTGATGGCACAAAACAGAAAGGTAAATAGCAGCTGACCGCTCCTCGGATGGTTCCAGGCTCTCGCCCCGGTGACTAACAGCGTACAAGGTAAGAAGTGCCGGAACTTTATAGATAAGGTCCTTTAAATCTTCTTTTTGCTTTTGAATGAGTTCATTCATGATTTTATCTTTTTATGTATGATTTTGATTCCGGTTCTTTACCGGAACATGTTTCATCGTTTCTAACACACATTCAAAGATACTGCTCATCCCAGCACCGAACCAAGGCGGAACTTATAAAAAATCTAAAAAAATGTCAGCAAATCAATATTTTAACGACGTACCGACTGGCCTCGTCATCGGTTGCACAAGGGATGTACTGCAAATTATCCAACGATAATTGAGGATTCGGCATATTTGAAATTGGTGGACAGTGCCCGGGTGCTCAGGGCCATGGCCAGTGTCAGTGAGCCGATCCTTCCGACAAACATGGATGTGATGATGATCGTCTTCCCGGCCGAAGATAAAAACGGGGTTATTCCTGTGGAAAGTCCCACCGTACCAAAGGCAGAAAATTCTTCAAAAAGCAACTTCAGGAATCCCACATTCGGCTCCGTGATGCTTAAGAAAAAAGCCGACACAAAAATGATGGTGATCGAGAAAAGAGCAATGGAATAAGCCCGGTCGATGGTGCTGAAAGGAATGGTTCGTTTGTAAAAAACCACATGCTTTTCCCCTTTGATGGTTGCCAGCGCCGACTTTACAATCACCGCAAAGGTGGTGACCTTAATACCGCCACCTGTAGAACCTGAGCCGGCTCCTATGAACATCAGGAAAATAAACATGATCAGTACCGGGGTTCTCAAAGCACCAATATCCACTGTATTAAAGCCTGCCGTTCTTGTGGTAACCGACTGGAACACGGACGTAACTGCGATCTGAAAAGGATTTTCACCTGCAAACAAGGTGTTTTTTTCCAGCACGTAAAATGTGATCGCTCCTAAAGTAATCAGCGACAATGACATGTAAAGCGTTACTTTTGTACTGATGTTCAACCGTTTCCAGCGCATTTTCCTTCTTTCCTTGATCCTGCTCCAGCTGAAAATGTCTTCCATAGACATAAAGCCAAATCCGCCAAAGAAGATCAGCAGGATCACGACAATCTGTATCCCGTACAGATTCCGGATCCCATTTTGATACAGGTTGTTGGAAAAAGTGGAGAACCCCGCATTGTTGAACGCGGAAACCGCATGGAACAAAGAATGAAAGAACTGCTCTCTCCAACTGGAAAAGTGAATTCCACCCCAGGAGAAGTAAATCAGCAAGGTGCCGACAGCTTCACTCACCAGGCTGAACAACACGATGCTCCGCAACAGGTGCTTGGTATCTGAAAGCCTGTCGGCACTCAGGAAATCTTTTATAAGCGACTGGTATTTAATGTTTCCATGTGCTTTTGAAAAAGTCACAAAAAATGTTGCAAATGATATAATGTTGATCCCGCCCAGCTGTATGAGCAACATGATGATCAGCTTTCCCTTCAGGGTAAAAAAAGTAGCGGTATCTACCACGATGAGCCCGGTAACACAGCTGGCGCTGGTTGCCGTAAACAAGGAGTTGAGAAAACTGATATGTCCCGATGTGGTCATCTCGGGAAGCATGAGCAATCCTGTTCCTGCGCCGATAAGCACAATAAAAGAAAGGATTAGCAAAGTGGCGGGCCGCAGGTTCAGAGCAGTCAGTTTTGGACCTGATTTTCCCAGCTCTACAATAAAGATGCTAATAAAATAAATCTGAAAAAGAATATGCGAATGGCTCTCAACGATATCATTAAACAGCGGTTTAAAAATCAAGGAGTTAAAAAAGTGGGGAAAGATGTCATAAATAACAAAAAAGAGTAAAACAAGCCCTTCCACTTTGTTCTTGCCCAAAAAGTCTACCGGATGAAAATCATAGAATATATAAATAAGGTACCGGAAGACAAAAAATGCCAGGCTGAACCCGATGATTCGTTGGTCGATCAATAAAGATTGCGGGGTTTTCGGAAAACCATAAAAATAAACGCCGGAGGCGATCACCGCTGTAAAAACGAAAAAACTCAGAATTCTGAATAGCTTGATCACAAATGACTTGCTATTGAAAATACGGAGGTTGATATTTTCACGGAATTTGAAAATCCTGGAAGGCATAAGGTCTTAGCTATTTATGTCGATGAATTTCTCAATGTCTTTTGCACTTCCGAAAACAATGATATAATCGTGTTCTCCAATTACGGTATCGGCCTGTGGAACACCCTTTATGTGCTGGGTTTGAACAACTTTATGTCCTTTTACTTCTTCTATTTCGTTCCGAATGGTCACCAGATTTATATTGTAAGCTTCGCGAAGTTTGACAGATTCGAGCGTTTGTCCGATGATCGATTTAGGCGCTTTGATTTCCGTAATAACGTATCCGTCCGGGAGATCAAGCACGTTGATAATGCTGGGATTCAACAGTCTTTCGGCAACAACTTTTCCCACTTCAAATTCCGGCGAGAAAATCTCCTTCAGCCCCAGCTTTTCCAGGATCAGACGGTTTACTTTCCCCTTGGCACGTACGATGATCCTTTTAATATTAAGCTCAATGAGGTTCACCGCCGTAAGCAGCAATTCTTCGAAATCTTCACCGATGGCGATGACCACCGCATCATAGTTTTGGATATTTTGGGAAATCAATGCATTTTTATCCGTGGAGTCCAATGCCACGGCATAGGCCACATCATTGGCAATGTAATCTACCTTCTCCGGGCTTTTATCAATCGCCATCACTTCAGCTCCTTTTTTGGAAAGCGAGCGGGCAATAGCCTCCCCAAACTGTCCAATCCCGATAACAACAAATTGATTATTAGCCATACGCTTTTATGTATAATGTGTCGTAATTACAAAAGTAACCAAATATCAAAAAAATGTCTATGAATGCCATAAAATGCCGGACTCTTTTATGAAAATAAACAATCCAACAGCAAAACCCATAAAATCAGCTTATTTCCAATAATTTATGTGCGTTCACAAACAGAATGTCTCCCACAGTATCAAAACCCTGAAAGTGCTTTTCTCCTTCGTGTTTCAGTTGTTCGTTATAAAATCCCACGATGGTCAATGCAGCTTCCGATGAATATTTTCCGATAATCACCCGGAAATTCACATCCGGTTCTTGCTCAATAACGGTAATGTTATGCTTCGAAACAGGCAACCTGCCATCCAGTACAAACTGATTGATACTTTCCGATGTTTCTTCCATTTTCGATTTCTCGCTCAAAATAAAAAGGCTCATGCGGGCATTTTTCCAATAGGGATGGCCCATGATCACGTAGCTGAGCAAGATCATCAACCGTTCATTGTCCCGGTTAATATCCCGGATCCAGATATGGATTCCATTGTCGTACTTGATATTACGCATGGAACTTCCCAGAATACAGATATCAAAGTCACCCGCCTCCACCATCCGCAGGTTTTCGATGACCCGGGTCAGCTTTTCAGGTTGATGTTTGTCGTACTCGAAAATAACCATGTTGTTTTCCATCCCGGTAATCCCGGGGATCTGGATGAGCTGTGCAATGGCGGAAGTGTAGGAAGGGGAGATCACGGTATCCACGATCATATTGCCCACGGTTTTGCTGGCTTTTAGTATCAGTCGATCCAGCACCTCCTCGGCCTCACGGTGTTTCTCCTTTGAATAATACCCCTCTATGTAGTGAATATAAGTACCAAAACCATGGGAATAGGAAATCCAGTTCAGTAAATCGAAGATCTTATCCCGCTCGAAGGTCTCGGAAGAAATGCAAATGGCAGAAGGCCGCCAGGTTTCATTATTTTTGGCTGCCCCCTGTAAATAAACCGCAATTTTCCGGCTGATCTGGAACATCACGCCCTGAAAAATCGATTCCAATCCGGCCCGTTGGCGATGTACCTGGTTTATTACCAAATAAATGGCCAGGATAGCTACAACAGAAACCGTCGCATAAAACGGATTCATCAGAAACATCAAAAGTGTAGCCAGGATAAAACCTCCCAGAGAAAAATACCATTTCGATTTGAAGGCGGGACGATACGAAGGATCTGCTCCAAAATGATTGAAAAAGGAGATCAAATTCATGGCGGCATAGGTTACCATGAAAAACATGGAAATAATTTTTGCCACCACATCGATCCCTCCGATGCTGACAAAAACCAACGCAATCGCCAGGGAAACAATGGTTGCATTTCTAGGCTCACCGGTTTTTCCGATTCCTTTACTGAGAAACTGGTTCAGTTGTTTTGAAGGCAATGACTGATCCAGTGAAATAGCCTGAAGCGTGCGCGGGGCTACCAGTATGGATCCGATGGCACTGGAAAGTGTCGCAGCCGCCAGCCCCAGAGGGATCAGTACCCAGCCGAACAATGCAATTTTGCTCATGATCAGCGGTTGGGTAACCAACTCCTGCGTAGTGGCGGAAGCTTCCAGCTTGAAAACGACCAGAATATAAACCACCATGCCTGTTACAGTAGCCCAAATCGTTCCTTTGGGGATTGAAATCTGCGGTTGTTTCAAATCACCCGATAATCCCACCCCGGCATCCATCCCGGTAAAAGCAGGAAAAATAATGGCAAAAACGATAAACAGCTGGTCCATATTACTGAAAAGCGGAGCGGCTTCAGCAGGAGTGGTAAAATCAGGTACCCGATGCCCGAGGAAAAACGCCAGCAAGGAAGTTAACAAGATCGCCACAACAACATAAAGCATCTTCACACCCATTGAAGCGCCTTTTCTCCAGATAAGCAATCCCAACAACAACAATGCAACAATAGAAATGGCTCTGGAAGGAATGAAGAAATTATAATGTAACTGGATGAATTCCGTAAGGGGACGAAAGGCTTCTGCAAAAGCAATAATATAAAAGGCTACGCTGATCGCCTGGGAAAGATAGAGCGAGATGCCTATTGTGGCACCAATATTCAGCCCGAACGAACGGGAGATCATAAAATATTCCCCGCCGCCTTCAACTTTCTGATTGGTGGCAATCTCAGAGATAGCCATCGAAGTCGGTAAAGTAACCAGATGGCCTATTAATATAAGGACAATCACACCGGCTACCCCCACAGTCCCCACGGCAAAGCCGAACCTTAGAAAAAGAATAGCCCCCAGAATCGTAGAAATCGCGGTAAAATAAACAGGGGCCGTTCCCATTTGTCTCTGAATCATGGTTCCAGGAGTTTCTTTCATGGCAAAGTTGGTATTAAAGGTGCTTTAAAATCCGGATATTCTATTACAATAATAATCAAAAAATCAATCATATAAAACGCTAAAATGACTAAAATTAAAATCTGGAAATATAAAAAGGGCTGTCCGCCTGAGACGGACAGCCCTTGAAAACAATCGTGAAATTGTGGATTTATTTCCAATAATATAATGAAGAACAACCCAATTCATCTTCGATTTCCAGCAGGCGGTTGTATTTTGCCAAACGCTCACTGCGGCTCGCAGAACCGGTCTTCAGTTGCCCGCCATCCATGGCTACGGCAAAGTCGGCCAGGAAAGTATCGGAGGTTTCACCGGAACGGTGCGACATGAAGTAACGCCAGTTGTTATCGCGGCACATACGTACTGCTTCGATGGTTTCGGAAACGGAACCGATCTGATTCAGCTTAATAAGGGCGGCATTAGCAGAACCCTCTTTGATACCGCGGGCGATATACTTGGTGTTGGTAACGCACAAGTCGTCTCCCACCACCTCGATCTGGCTGCCCAGACGATCGGTGAATTTCTTAAAGCCGTCCCAGTCGTTTTCTCCCAATGGATCTTCCCAGGAAACAATAGGATATTTGGAAATCCATTTTTCAGCCAAATCGATTAATTCGTCGCTGCTCATTTTTCCTTTACCGGACCATTTAAGATCGTAGTTGTTCGTTCCGGTAACAAACGAACTGGCGGCACTGTCAATGGCAATGGCGATGTCTTTTCCCGGTTTGTAGCCGGCTTTTTCGATGGCTTCGATAATGGTTTCGATGGCATCTTCATTGCTGGCGAGGTTCGGGGCAAAACCACCTTCGTCGCCCACGCCGGTAGCCATACCGCGGCTCTTCAGGATACTTTTCAAAATATGGAAGGTTTCAGCTACGTAGCGTAAGCCTTCACGGAAATTGGGAGCTCCAACCGGAACGGCCATGAATTCCTGAAAATCCACACTGTTATCGGCATGTTCACCCCCGTTGATAATGTTCATGGCAGGAACCGGAATTCTTCTGGCGCCGGCACCCCCCAAATACTGGTACAACGGAACACGTGCAGACTCAGCGGCAGCACGGGCCACAGCCATAGAAACACCCAAAATGGCGTTGGCGCCTAATTTGGATTTGTTTTCGGTACCGTCCAGCTCGATCATTTTTTTGTCGATCCGGGATTGTTCATGGGCATGCATCCCCATCAGAGCAGGCGCGATAAGCTTGTTGACATTTTCAACCGCTTTCAAAACGCCTTTTCCGCCGTAACGTTTTTTATCGCCGTCACGCAATTCGATGGCTTCGTTTTCGCCGGTACTGGCGCCTGAAGGAACTGAAGCATTGGCAAGGGTGCCATCACTCAATTCGACATACACTCTTACGGTCGGATTTCCTCTGGAATCCAGAATTTCCATGGCTCTTAAGCCACTTATTTTGTTATTTAACATGTCTAACCTCCTTGATTATTAATTGGTTATCTATTTTGTTTTTGAGAAGTAAAGTTAATGATTTATTGTATCACGGGGTTGTTGCGACCAATTAATCTCAAATATGGCAAAACCAAGGCAGAATCTTTAAACAATTTTATTAAAAATGTAGATTTATAACGTTTGCAAACGAGCTACAAACCGCTTCATTACTTCAAAACAACAAAATTTAAGAATTTTTATTTTTAATTATTCTAAACAAACCAAATCTTCAGCCTTAATTATGCGTATTTTTACATACGTTTAATCTTAACCAATCCTCATTAGCATGATGACGAAACACAAATTCACTTCATTTCTAACGATCATAGCGCTTGGGCTATTCTTTGTAGGTTGTTCAAAGCTCAAACAACTGGCGCCGGATATCACATTACACCCCAGCTTTCCCGTTGATATCCAGATAGCTATTCCTCCAGCCACAAGCATTATGTCGACGAACAATAGTTACACTTTCAACGATTCAGTGACTATTGATCCCACTACCGATACGCTGGTAGCCAAGTATGAAAGTTACATCAAAAGCTGGGAAGTAGATTCCGTAACGGCAATTTTCACAGACGTTTCTACTCCGGTTAATTTAACCAATGTTTCTTTACAGGTTAAAACAGGAACTGAAACTTTCGGATGGCAGGCCAGCAGCATTTCCGTAGACAACGGAACAAATCTGGTTCTGGATAATTCACAGGGCCAGCTTGACAAACTGGGTCAAGTGCTGAACGGAAAACAATCCTTTAAAGTAGTCCTATCAGGGATTTCAGATCAGGATAACGTTCATTTTACCCTTTCAGTGAAGATCAACACGACCTTGGTCGCGAATCCATTGGGTTCCGTCTGACGCGTTTGATTCATTCTGATCAAAGCTTACACAAAACGGGGTGCTTCCAAATGGAAAGCACCCCGTTTTTGCATTAATTTCATGATTTTTCTAAAGTCAACTAATTTTCAGTTTTCAGCGTTCTTTATACTGGGTCTAATTTAAAATTCAAATTTAATATCTCAGGTTCGGCTCACTGTCCTACTGTAAATAAGGACACAGGTTTTATTGTTCAATTTTCACATCTGATCCGGGCCATATCATTTGCTATTGCTAAAGAAAACAAAAAGTGCTTTAAATATGTTAAAAACTCTATTTATAATGATTATATTTAACTTTCGTTAACACATTCCAATTATCTGTTTATCAATATATTATATCGTTTTTAAACACCATTGAGATCATTGAATTTCTCGTTCTGAGTAAATTTTAATTTGATAACTTTCCTTTTTCGCAAAATTTCTTTTCCCATTTCCAGCTTTTATTCGTAAAATTGCACGCAATAATAAAAACGAAGATCCCTTTTGTAAATGGACAAGAAAAGCATTGTAAACAAGGTAGTTACCATACTCTTGTTTTTCGTTTTTTTCGCTGGGCCGATGCATTTTGCCCTCGGAAATACCGTGAAAGGACAAGAGCAGGCTGGACAAAAGGAAGACCCGGTCCGGGAAGAAGGTAATAAAGTAGGTCATCTGATCATCGAACACATCACCGACAGTTACGAATGGCACATCCTTTCCATCGGCGAACATCACGTTACCGTACCTTTGCCGGTCATTCTATACGACCAGGGCCACTGGATCACCTTCTGGTCATCAGAATTTCATCATAATGATGGCGTTTATAAAGGCTATTTTATCGACGAGGAAAAAGACATTAACACAAACAAAATTGTCAGGAAAGACGCATCCGGAAAGGTCGTCAGGCCCACATTGGATCTGTCCATCACCAAGATGGCCGCATCGGTCATTATCAATGCCTTCCTGGTTGTGCTCATTTTCCTGGCCGTAGCCAAATCATACAAGAAACGGAAAGGAAAAGCGCCCAAAGGATTTCAGTCGGCCATTGAGCCGTTGATCCTGATGGTTCGCGATGAAATTGCACTTTCTTCCATCGGAGAAAAACACTACGAAAAATTTACCCCTTTCCTGTTGTCGCTGTTCTTCTTTATTTTCTTCAGCAACCTGATGGGGATTGTTCCATTTTTTCCCTGGGGCTTCAGCGTCACGGGAAGCATCGCCGTTACCGGCGTGATGGCTGCATTTACTTTTGCCATCACCACGTATCAAGGAAACAAACATTACTGGAAAGATGTCTTTAACACCCCCGGTGTGCCGTGGTGGTTAAAACTTCCTTTTCCGTTGATGCCGATCGTAGAGGTAATGGGAATTTTCACCAAGCCGATCGTCCTCATGATCCGTCTCTTTGCGAACATGATCGCAGGACACATTGTGATCCTGGGATTCATCGGATTAATTTTTATTTTTGGAAAGATGGCCATGGGGCTGGGGTACGGCGTTTCCGTCGTTTCGGTAGGATTTTCCATCTTCCTGGATTTACTGGAGGTCCTGATTTCATTTATCCAGGCTTATGTATTTGTAATTCTTTCGGCGCTTTACTTTGGCCTGGCCCTTGCAGAGCCCGAACATTAATAGACAGAAAAGAAAATTATCTACTAATCATTAAATAATTCATTATGCATTTATTAGAGGTTTTATTACAAGTTGCAGCCACGCTGACACCTTTTGCAAAAATGGGTGCCGGTATCGGTGCCGGTCTTGCTGCCATTGGCGCAGGGGTTGGTATCGGACCTATCGGCCGCGGTGCTGTGGAAGCTATTGCCCGTCAGCCTGAAGCTGTTGGCGATATCCGTTCCAACATGATCATCTCTGCTGCACTGATCGAAGGTGTTGCCTTCTTTGCTATTGTGATTTGTCTGCTTATCATTTTCTTGTAAGCCGAAAATCAAAAATTTGGCAGGTATTCCGGCGATAGGCCGGAATACTTACATTGAAATTAAGAATTGAAAACAAAATATTATGCAATTAATTAATCCCGGTTTAGGTATCATCTTCTGGATGACCCTGACTTTTGGAATCGTCGTGTTTATTCTCGGTAAATACGCCTGGCCTTCAATTTTGAAAGGATTAAAAGAGCGTGAGCAAAGCATTCAGGAATCGCTGGATGCTGCCAAGGATGCACAGGAGCAGATGCTGCGGCTGAAAGCCGATAATGAAAAGCTGCTTCAGGAAGCCAAAGAAGAAAGAGCCGCCATCCTGGCAGATGCCCGTAAGATCAAAGAAAAAATGCTCGAGGACGCCAAAGAAAAAGCAACCCAGCAGGCAGATCATATCGTGGCACACGCCAAGGAAAGAATCGATCACGAAAAGAAGGCTGCGTTGACCGAAATAAAAAATACCATTGCAGAATACTCGATTGAAATTGCTGAAAAAATACTGCGGGAAGAACTGAAGGATAAAAACAAGCAAAAAGAACTCGTTGCAAAACTCCTGAAAGAAACCAGTTTAAATTAAGCCTTGTAAACCATGAGAGTGAAATTATTAGCAAAACGATATGCCGAAGCGGTTTTTGAACTTGCCATCGAAACCAACAACGTCGATCGCATTGCGGAGGATCTGAAGCTGGTTTACAAAGTGCTGGATGAAAACCGGGAACTTCGGAAAATCATAGACAATCCGGTGATTGATGCAAGCAAGAAAATCAATATTCTCAACAAAATATTTGAAGACCGGGACAAGTTCAGCGATTTAAGTATCCGTTTTCTGCGTCTGATTACCCGCAAAGGCCGTGAAATGTACATCATGGGAATTTGCCAGGCTTTTGAAGACATCTATCTCGACTATAAGAATATCGTGAAGGCTGAACTGGTAACGGCATTTGATACTGATAACGAGATCCGGGAATCAGTGCTGGAAAAACTAAAAACCATCAGCAGCAAAGACATCATGCTCAGTGAAACCGTCAATGAAGATATCATCGGTGGATTCATCGTGCGCATCGAAGACTATCAGGTGGATGCCAGCGTGGCCCACCAGCTGAAAAAACTGAGCAAGAAATTTGCAGGGAATTTATATGAGAAACAATTTTAACCATCGATAAAAGAAACACTATGTCAGATATCAAACCGGCTGAAGTATCGGCCATACTGCGACAGGAATTGGCGGGCTTTGAAACGGAAGCCTCATTGGAAGAAATCGGTTCAGTGCTTACCATCGGCGACGGAATTGCACGTGTTTACGGACTTTCCAATGCCGAGCAGGGCGAGTTGGTTGAGTTTGAAAAGAATGGCCTCATAGGCATCGTGCTCAACCTGGAAGAAGATAACGTAGGGATCGTATTGCTCGGCGAACCGGAAGACATCAACGAAGGTGATAAAGTAAAAAGAACCGGAAAGATCGCTTCGATCATGGCTGGCGAAGGCCTGTTGGGACGTGTCATCAACACGTTGGGAACTCCCATCGACGGAAAAGGGGCCATCGAAGGCGAACTTTACGAAATGCCGCTGGAACGCAAAGCTCCTGGCGTTATCTATCGTCAGCCGGTGAATGAACCCCTTCAGACCGGTATCAAACCCATCGATGCCATGATCCCCATCGGACGCGGTCAGCGTGAGCTGATTATCGGTGACCGCCAGACCGGGAAAACAGCCATCGCCATCGATACCATCATCAATCAGAAAGAATTTTACGACCGCGGGGAACCCGTTTACTGTATCTATGTTGCCTCCGGACAAAAAGGTTCTACCGTAGCCCAGATACAACAGGTGCTGGAAACCCACGGCGCCATGGATTATACCATCATCGTGTCGGCTACGGCTTCCGATCCGGCAGCCATGCAGTTTTACGCACCTTTTGCCGGTGCTGCCATCGGTGAATATTTCCGCGACACGGGCCGTCCGGCACTGATCGTTTACGACGACCTCTCCAAGCAGGCGGTTGCTTACCGCGAAGTTTCACTATTGCTGAGGCGCCCGCCGGGACGTGAAGCTTATCCGGGCGACGTGTTCTATCTGCACTCACGTCTGCTGGAACGTGCTGCCAAGATCATCGACTCGGACGAGATTGCCAAGCAGATGAACAACATTCCGGAAAGTATCAAAGACAAAGTAAAAGGGGGTGGTTCACTGACGGCGCTGCCGGTGATCGAAACCCAGGCAGGAGACGTATCCGCTTACATACCGACCAACGTAATTTCCATTACCGACGGCCAGATCTTTTTGGAAACCACGCTGTTCAACTCCGGCATCCGTCCCGCTATCAACGTAGGTATTTCCGTGTCCCGTGTGGGGGGTTCCGCTCAAATTAAGTCCATGAAAAAAGTAGCCGGAACGCTGAAGCTCGACCAGGCACAGTTCCGTGAGCTGGAGGCTTTCTCCAAATTTGGCTCCGATCTGGATGCCGCTACCGTTGCCGTGCTGGAAAAAGGCCGCAGGAATGTGGAGATCCTAAAACAGCCTCAATATTCTCCTATGACAGTGGAACATCAGATCGCCATTATTTTCTGTGGTGCTAATAACCTGCTGCGTGATGTTCCGACCAATAGCATCAGAGATTTCCAGGAGAGCTTCCTGCAATTGATGGATGCCAAACATCAGGATATTTTGCAGGAACTGAAAGAAGGAAAACTGACCGATAAAGGCATTGAGACCTTGAAAAACGCCGCTGCTGACGTTGCCCGGCAATATAAAAAGTAAACGAAAACTAAAAATCAGCTATGGCAAACTTAAAGGAAGTAAGAAACCGGATCGCCTCCGTTAAATCCACACGGCAGATCACCAGCGCCATGAAAATGGTGTCGGCTGCCAAATTACGGAAAGCTCAGAATGCCGTACTTACCATGAGACCGTATGCAGTGAAACTGCGGGAGATTATGCAGAATTTAAGCGGCAGCATGGAAGATTCCAACGAAAGTGTTTTTACAAAACAACGGGAACAAAAGCGGGCACTTCTGGTTGTGATTACCTCCAACCGCGGATTGTGCGGTGCGTTCAACGTAAACGTGGCCAAAGAAGCCATCCGGTTGATGGAAAACGACCTGGCGCCGTTACACACACAGAAAAATGTGGATCTGTTGTGTCTGGGTAAAAAAGGTGCCGATCTGTTAAAATCAAAAGGATACAAAGTAAAGGAAAACAATCAGGAAATCTTTAACAATCTGAATTTTGAAAATACAACGGTCATCGCCGAAAGGCTGATGGACGATTTCAAAAAAGGGTCTTACGATAGGATTGTGCTCATTTACAACCAGTTTAAGAACGCCGCCGTTCAGGTCCTAAAGACCGAAGATTTTCTTCCGGTAAAAGAACAAAAGAAGGAAGAGAAACCTTTGGAAAAGACCATGCTGGCTGATTTCATCTTCGAACCCAGCAAGGAAGAAATTCTGCAGGAGCTGGTCCCGAAGACATTAAAGATCCAGCTTTACAAAGCCTTGCTTGACAGCTTTGCAGCGGAACACGGTGCCAGGATGACGGCCATGCATCAGGCAACGGAAAATGCAACAGACCTTCTCAAAGAACTGAACTTACGCTACAACAAAGCAAGACAGGCTGCCATTACAACAGAAATTCTGGAAATTGTCAGCGGTGCCGAAGCTTTGAAAGGATAGCAGAAAATACTTTATTTCTCATACATCAAGCCGGATTTTCATCCGGCTTGCTTGTTTTTCACCCCTTCCGTAAACACGATTGTACCGGGAAGAAATTGTATTAACTTTGTTGAAACTGAAAATATTACTACAATGATCAACAATAACATCGAATCGGTACTGAACAAGCAGATCCAGAAAGAGGAGCTTTCTTCACGGCTTTATCTTTCCATGGCCATGTGGTGCGAAGTGAATGGTTTCCCCGGAGCTGCCGCCTTTTTATACGGACATGCCGAAGAAGAACGGCTGCACCAGCTGAAAATCATTCATTATGTTAACGACCGCGGAGGTAAAGCCCTGCTGCTGGACCAGGAACAGCCATCCTCTGAATTTGCTTCACTACAGGATGTCTTTGAAAAGATCCTGGATCATGAAGAATACATTACGGGCCACATCAACCATGTTTATGGCCTGGCCATTGAAGAGAAAGACTACACCACGGGTAATTTCTTGCAATGGTTCATTTCAGAACAACTGGAGGAAGAAAAACTGGTGGGCGTAATCCTGGATAAAATCAAGATGGTGGGAAGTGACAAGATCGGGCTGTTCCATATCGACAAGGAACTGTCCACCATGGCTGCTGCTTCCAAATCTGCTATGGGATAAAAAATTCTTTAGCTTTCCTGTTCGAATGCCAGGGTAAGCTTTTCGTACCAGGCGTTGCCGAATTTCCGGATCAGCGGTTCTTTCAGAAAACGATACACCGGCACTTGCTCCTTTACCCCTTTCAAACGGGCCACATTGCATATCTCCCAGTGATCGTAGTTCACCGCAATATGATCGGTGAGTTTGGAGAGACGAACGGGATATAAATGACAGGAAATCGGTTTCTGAAAAGGGATCTTTCCTTCTTTCCAGGCCTTTTCGATGGCGCAATAGCTGATGCCGTTTTCAAAATAGACAAAGGCACATTCGCGATCCTCCACCAAAGGCGTTACATATTCGCCTTCCGTATCATAATCGAAGACCCCATTTTTCTCAACCACAGCAAGACCTTTGGGTGCCATGTAAGGCTTGATTTCATCCAGATAGTCTTCCAGAATGCTAATTTCCTCTTCTTCGAGGGGCGCACCGGCGTCCCCTTCCACACAACAGTCGCCATGGCAGCCGTGCAGATCGCAGACAAAATGCGTCTTGGAGAGGTCTCCCGAAACGAGGGTATCATCAATTAAAATCATCGCGCGAAATTACACAAATAGTCATTCGCGCTATGGAATAATTATTTTGGGTCATTTATTTTTCCTGAAGAGTTCTTTCCAGAAACGCTGGACTCCAGATTCATCTGCCAATAATTTCTCGGCCAGCTTCAATCCTTCTTTATATCCCAGATCGAAAATTTCGTCGGCTTTATCAAAATCCAGGGTAGAAAAATCTCTTGTTTCGGGAGGATCCACAAAATAATCACAGGATTCTTTTTCGTTAACCAGTGTGTTATTAATGGCCAGGTGATAAACCCGGATCGCCACCTCTTTCATCCTGCGAAAGTCGGACATCTCAGAAATATGGTTCACATGCACTCCTATGATCTTGTCGCATTTGCCCTTCAGCACATTGGCGCTCAGGTTCTTGGTCACACCGCCATCTACATAATAGCTTCCGTCAATCACCACGGGGCGAAACAACAACGGAATGGAGGCAGAAGCCATAACATATTTGATCAGTTTCCCTTCGGACCGGATCTCGAATTTTCCGGTGTTCAGGTTGGTCACGGTGATAAAAACCGGGATGTTCAGGGCGCTGAAATCATCCTTTTCTACTTTCTCCCGTAGAAATTGCTCCACCTTGTTCAGATTAAAAATTCCCATCCGTTTCAGGTCCATGTTTTTCAGCGCCGTCGGCCGAACTTCTTCTTTGATGAATTCCAGTGTTTCCTTTGGTGGGATCCCGAGCGCATAGCTCACGGCCACCATGGCGCCCATGCTGGTGCCGGACACAACCACCGGAAAAATATTATTTTCTTCGAGTGCCTGCAGCACACCCAGATGAGCAATTCCTCGGGCGCCACCACCACTGAGGGCAAGACCATACCTTGTATTCCGTCTTATAAAGCTCATCTTATTATTAACGAAAGGGTTTGACTTTGGGTTCTTATCTCTCCTTTTACAATGATAGTTAAAAAAATCGTTAATTTTTTAGTTCTGTTACTTCCGAACTAAAAAAACTATATTTTTGCAAAAAAAATTAAAATGAACGAATCAGAACGCATAGCCAGACAAAAAGAGTTGATTGAAACGATCGGCCGCAATCTGGAGAAGCACCAGGGAATGCAACCCGTTGCAGGCCGGATATTAGGCATGCTGATGGTAATGGATAAAGAAGAATACACATTTGATGAGATTGTAGAAGAAATGCAGATCAGTAAAAGTTCGGCAAGTACCGCTTTACGGAATCTTGAATTAAGGGAAACCATAGAATATGTAACGTATCCGGGTGACCGCAAGCGTTATTTCCGCATATCATTTTCCGACCTGAATAAAGTTATTGATGGCATTAGATCAAAAGTTCAAACCGACGTAGACATTCTTAATCGAATTATCGCGTTAAAGAAGGATGCCAATTCAAAAAATTCTAAAGCAATGAAAGGGATTTGCAAGGGAATGAAATTTTTTATTTCGATCCTTGATGATTTCAAGAAGAAAATCTGACCGTATTTTTTGGCCCTTTGTTCGTTTTGTTCAGGATTCAGTAATTATTAAAAAATAACTAATTAAACATGAAGCGTTTAATCATTATTCTTGTTGTCTTTCTTTTAGCAGTCCCTTACCGGGGATCGGCGCAGAAAGTTTACAATCTGCAAAATCTTCTGGAGCAGGCCGTTGTTAACAACTCCGAAATCAAAAAGGCTGCTTTGCAACAGTCAGAAAGCCAATATAAAGTCCGCGAGACCGTGGCCCAGGGACTTCCCCAGCTTTCCGGAAAAATCGATTACACCCGGATGGGCATTGCCGGTATCAACATCCCGGCAGGATTTGCCTCGGAATTGCCTCAGGACATCCTTCCGCTATTGATGCAGCTCAAGGACCTCAAGGCCCTGCATATGATATCCTCCAATGTCACATTAAGCGAACTGGTCTACAGCCAGCAATACTGGACCGGCATAAAGCAAGCCAAAAAAGCCGGCGAGCTTTACGACGTGCTGGCTACCAAAACAAAAGATGAAGTCGTTTATGATGTGGCCGTAGTTTATTATCAGTTGCTGAACAACTATTCCAGCCTGGAAACGCTGAACGGCATCATTCAAAATCTTGAAAAAGTGGAAGGGGTCCTGGAACTGCAATATCAAAATAAGCTGGCCAGGAACACTGATGTAGGCAGGGTAAAAATTCAGATCGCTAACATGAAAACCAACCGCCAGTCGTTGAAAGATGCCATCGAGATCCGCAAACGCATTTTAAAGATCCTGTGTGGTCTGCCACTCAATGCGCCCATGCTTGTCGACACCACAGAAGCCGTTGTCAACCATATTCAGAAGCCTGTTATCCCTCAGTTTTCCGTTTCTCAGCTGCCGACCTACCAGTTCATGAAAAAACAACAGGAACTGGCCAGGCTGAAAATAAAAGCGGATCAGGCAAAATATTATCCTAACCTGGCTGTTTTCGGGCGGTACAACTATCAGACCTATGCTGCCCAGTTCAGCCTGAGCGGTTTGTCTCCTTCTACCACTTTTGGTCTGGAGGCCAACATCCCCATTTTCAGTTCAGGCCAGCGCCACAGTAAAGTCATGCAGTCAAAACTGCAATTAAAAGAACTAAACGAAGATTTTAACACCAATACCCAGCAACTGGGCACCAATTACGAAAATGCCGTCAACGCGCTGGCTTCTTCCTGGAAAGGGTTGCAGGACCAACAGCAGAACAAAGCGCTGGCGAGACAGGTGTACGGTCAGGTAAAATTAAGTTTCAAAGAAGGCATGGCTTCCCTGACAGATTTGTTAAGTACGGAGTCCTCATTGCTGGATGCCGAAAATTTATACAATCAACAATTACTGAAATACAGGGTTGCCTCGCTGGAGATGAAAAAAGCAACAGGTTCAATGCTGTCCATTATTCACGAAAAATAAAAAATCAAATATCATGAAAGTATTAAAGAACGTAATCATCACTGCTGTAGCAATATTGGTTATTGGTGGAATCTATTTCCAGCTCCGGAATAACAAACAGCAGATGAAAAGTGATATAGCCTTCGCTTCGCGCAAGATCGGAGCCATCCCTGTGAAAGCTGAAAAAGCCCACATGGCATTTATCGACAGGACCATTACTTCCAATGGGGTACTGGAAGCGAACAACCAGCTGACCGTTGTTTCCGAAACACAAGGCAAGATCATTCAGGTGTACAAGCATCTGGGTGATTATGTCCGGAAAGGAGATGTCATTGCCAAAGTTGAAGATCAAACCATTCGGGCAGCTGAAATGGTCGCTGAAGCCAACTTAAAGCAAAATAAAAGGGACATCGAACGTTATCAGCGGCTCAGCAAAGGCGATGCTATCAGTGAGCACCAGCTGGAAGAAGCAGAAATTGGCCTCGAAAAAGCTAAAGCCGATTACATAAAAGCAAAAAAAGCACTCGATAATACTTCCATCACAGCACCTATCTCAGGAGTCATCAACAAAAAATTCATTACAGAAGGCCAGTTTCTGTCAGGAGGCATGCCTGTGTGTGAAATCGTTGACAATCATTTACTGAAATTGCATGTTAAAATAGACGGAAAGAACATCTATGACATTAAAAAAGGTCAAACTGTTCAAGTTATGGTGTCAGCATTTCCTGGTCATGATTTCACCGGGAAAGTAAAGGCAATTGCGGTTAAAGCAGACAAGGCCATGAATTTTGATGTAGAAATCACATTGGATAACACACACGCGATCCCCTTGAAATCAGGCTTGTATGCCGAAGTAAATTTTCCGGTTCAATCCAAGAAGTGTCTGGTTATCCCCAAAGAAAGCATCATCGGAAGCATGGAAAAGCCACAGATTTTTGTGATTGAAAACAACAAAGCCATTCTGACAAATATCGTCACCGGCATCAGCAACAACGAAAATATTCAGGTGATTTCAGGTGTGAAAGAAGGTGATCTGGTTATCTACAACGGTCAGTTGAATTTGAATGGAAATGAAGAGGTAAAGGTCATCCGATAAAAAGAGTCTTATGAAACTAACAGAAATATCAGTCAAGCGAACAACGATTCCGGTGGTATTATTTGCGATACTCATCCTGGGCGGAATTTATTCTTATTTCGGCTTAAGCGAAGAGCTTGTTCCGAATATGAATTTCCCCTTCAATACCATTACCACCGTATATCCGGGGGCTTCGCCTTCAGAAGTTGAAAATTCAGTGACAAAACCCATCGAAGACGCGGTATCGACGATGTCAGGAATCAAGAAAATCTTTTCCTATTCATACGAAGGGTTCTCGATGGTAATGATCCAATATGTTGACGGAACCAATGCCGACACCAAGCTGGAAGAATGTCAGCGAAAAGTCAACATCATACGAAATACACTTCCGGCAAATGCCAAAGATCCACAATTTGTGAAGTTTAACTTCAACAATTACCCGATCATGAATATCGCCGTGAATTCAAACCTTCCGGCGCAAGCCTTTTATGATTTGGTAAACAGAGATGTGAAACCGGTTTTGGCTCAAATCAAAGGGGTTGCCGAAGTGAACATCATCGGTGGTTTTAAACGCGAGATACAAATAAAAGCAGACGAAGAGAAATTAGATCATTATGGGATTTCAATTATCCAGCTGAAGCAAATGCTCGAAGCTTCAAATCTGGACTTCCCTACCGGAAAAATCGATGACGGGAAAAACCGGATGTTGATCCGTTTATCGGGAAAATATAAGGATCTTGAAACCATCCGGCAGCAAATCATCGGATATGCCAAAGACGGTTCTCCCATCCGTGTAAAAGATGTCGCTTATGTCGTGGACGGCGTAAGAAAACCTACCAGTCTGGCACGTATCGACGGGCATCCGGCCATCGGGATATCCATCAAAAGACAAACCGGTGCCAATGCAGTTGATATCAGCAACCAGGTTAAAAAAGAGATTGCTTCGTTTCAAAAGGAATATGCTTCCAAAAATCTCAAATTCACTATTGCATACGACACTTCTGATTTTACCCGCGAAGCTGTAAACAGTGTGATGTTCGACCTGTTGCTGGCCGTTATCCTGGTTTCTATTACCATGTTGCTGTTTTTGCACAGTTTCAGGAACCTCTTGTTTGTATTTATTTCAATCCCAACATCTCTGATCGCTACTTTTATTATCTTCAAGGTGTTTGGATTTTCTCTTAACTTATTGACATTATTGGCATTGTCCATTGTTGTGGGAGCCATTGTGGATGATGCGATTGTGATTCTTGAGAACATTTACAGGCACATGGAAATGGGCAAATCAAGATGGCGGGCCACGCTTGACGCTACCCAGGAACTGGCCATAACAGTGCCCTCCATTACGTTCGTTTTGATTGTGGTTTTTCTTCCCATCGGACTTACCTCAGGGATTACGGGACAAATCATCCATGCCTTTTCGTTTGTAGTTGTTTTCGCCTTACTGGTAAGCTTGCTGGTGTCTTTTACACTGGTTCCGTTGATGACTTCCCAGTTTGCGAAGATCAAAGCGTTCAACATGAAGAATCCTTTCGACCGTTTCCTCATGACTTTTGAAAAAATTGTTGAACAGTTACGAGAAAGGATGTTGAATATTCTTAGATGGGCGTTGAAACACAAAGGCACTGTAATCGGAACGGTGTTAACCTTGTTTTTTGCCTCATTTCTGCTTGTCTCACAAGGATTTATCCAGACAACCTTTGTGGATCAGGGCGACCGTGGAGAGTTTAACCTGACCATGGAACTCAACCACACGGCCACGCTGGCATATACCAGCAGCTTGTGTAGCAAAATAGAGGCCAGGCTGCTCAGCTATCCGCAAATTAAATCGGTTTATACAAAAGTAGGCCTCACCAGCAGCCAGGTCGGGGTGTTGAGTACCCCTTACGAAGCTGAATTCTCAATCATTCTGACACCTAAAAAGGACCGGAAATTGTCGACAAAACTATTTGCGAAAAAGATTCAATATGATTTGTCGTCCATTTTTCCCGGACCGGAATTCAATACGCATGAGTTGAACATCATGGGAAATTCGCAGGACCCAATCCAGATTTATGTACGCGGGAGCGATTACAATAAGGTAAAAGCCTATAGCGATGTGGTGTTGGAGCAAATGAAAAAGATCAAAGGAACCTCCAAAATTAAATCCTCCGTTGAAAAGGGTAATAAAGAATATGTTATCAGGGTAAACCGAGATAAAATGGCCAAGTTGGGCTTGACGCTGGGCCAGGTAGGAGCTACCATGTACATGGCCTATGAGGGAAACACTGATTTAAAATATTCGCAGGGAGACAAAGAATACGACATCAAGATCTCGCTGGATAACTTCAACAGGAAAGACAAATCTGATTTGGAAAACATGAGTTTTGTCACCCAGATGGGCAAAGTAATTCGTTTAAACCAGTTTGCCACAATTTCAGAAGGGATGAGCCCGTCAAGGCTGGATCGTTACGATAAGTTACCGGCCGTGGAAATTACAGGCCAGACCATCGGGAAAACCATCGGGACCATCAAAAATGAAATTGTAGCCCGCCTTGTGCAAACGCCGCCTCCGGCAGGCGTGTATGTGGTTTATTCAGGTGATATGGAAAACCAGTCGGAGTCTTTCCAGTCCATGCTGGTAGCCCTGGTGGCTTCTATCATACTGATGTATCTGATCATGGTGGCCCTGTACGACAGCTACATTCATCCACTGGTGGTAATGCTCTCGCTTCCTTTAGCTGTTATCGGAGCATTCCTGGCATTGGCATTAGCCAATAAAACATTGAGTATCTTCTCTATGATGGGAATCATCATGTTGATGGGTATGGTGGCGAAGAATGCCATCCTTGTCGTCGATTTTGCCAATGAGCTGCGGAACAAAGGCGTTAAAGCGGTGGAAGCCGCCATCGAAGCCACCCGCTTGCGTTTCCGCCCTATTCTCATGACCAACCTGGCATTGATCGTAGGAATGCTCCCCATTGCCCTGGCAACCGGCCCCGGTTCAGAATGGAAAAGCAGTCTGGGATGGGTTTTGATCGGCGGACTGACCAGCTCGCTGTTCCTGTCACTGATCATCGTACCGGTGCTGTTTGTGATCTTCGACCGTTTCGTAAAACGAAATCAGGTGAAGGAATAACAACCGGCTACAATATTCAAAAAGGGAAAGAACCGTGGTTCTTTCCCTTTTTTATTTTATAAAACTGGCAAACGGGATTTTTTACTCTATCCTTTTTTAATTTTCTTCTCGATGGAAGTGGTGGAATATCCCGGAAGGAGGTCGATGGATACGACCTTACCACCTTTGTTTTTCACGATATCGTAGCCTACGACGTCTTCAACACGGTAATCGCTGCCCTTTACCAACACATCCGGTTGGACCGTTTTAATGAGCTCGTATGGCGTTTCTTCATCAAAAAGAACCACGGCGTCCACAAAATGCAGCGAAGCCATGATCGTGGCCCGGGAATTCTGGTCGGTGATGGGGCGGTTTTCACCTTTTCCCAGCATCTTGGCGGATTTGTCGGAATTCACACCTACAATCAGGACATCACCCAGGTCTTTGGCTTTGCTCAGATAATCAACGTGGCCGAGATGAAGCAAATCGAAGACTCCGTTGGTGAAAACGATCTTACGGCCCTGGAAACGCCAGACATTCAGGGCACGTTTCAAGTCATCAAGATTCAGGATTTTTTTCCGTATAATTTCTAAGTTGTCCATTAACCGGTTTCAGATTTTTAGAAAACATGATCAGATAAGCGTACCCCACGGCTCCCACCACGATATTCAGCAACGTCTGTCCGCCATGGGTAATGGTAGCATAAGAAAGGGCGTAGCTCGCTTTAATGCTGTATATTTCACTCAGTGCTTTCATCACTATAAAGTGATATGCTCCGATTCCTCCCGGTACGGGTGCCACAATGCCCAGACTTCCGATGGCTAAAATAGTCAATGCACCAACAAAATTCAACACGCTGGTTTGTTTCAACATAAAGAAAGCAGTATAAACCATCAAAGAATAAAACAGCCAGATAAAAAAAGTATACAACAGAAAGAGCCCTTTCCGTTTCATGTTTTTGATCGTCTTAACTCCTTCCAGAACCCCTTTAACAAAGTCGTGAATCTTGTGATAAAACGGTTTGTTTTTAAACTTCCTTTTATTGCTCTTCAGATATAAATACGTGAAAATTCCGATCGCCAGAAAGCCCACCGACAACCAAAGGATGGGCCAGATATTCGAGAAAACCATGTTCAAGAAAGGCCCGAAAAATTTATGGAGAAACTCTCCAAGCAGTTTCAACTGAAAAACAATCACCAGAAAAATCAACGTTAGCAGCACGATCAAATCGAAAAATCGTTCTGATATCACTGTTCCGAACAAAACATTAAAAGGAATATTTTCTTTTTTGGACAAAACACCACAACGCACTACTTCACCCAGACGCGGAACAGCAATATTAACCATGTATCCGGTCATTAATGAAAAGAACGTGGTCCTGAGCCTCGTTTTATAATTCATGGCACCGATCAGCAGGTTCCAGCGGGCGGCACGGAACAGGTGCGAGATGATGGTCACCACAATGGACACCAGCAGCCAGTAATAATCGGCATGGAGAATTTCTTTATAGACATTCTTCGTATCAATTTCGCGAAAGCTCAGCCACAAAAGTCCCAGTCCCAGAAATAAAAAAAACAGGTACTGTACTACCGACAGGATTTTCTTCGATACTTTGCTGGCCACAACAGGATTATCTTAAGTGATTATTTTCGTCAGGGAAAAGAATGTGCGGTTTGAAAGATTTCGCTTCTTCAAAATCCATACTTGCGTAGGATGCGATGATGATCAGATCGCCGACAGCCACCAACCGCGCGGCGGCGCCATTCAGGCCGATATTTCCCGAACCCCTCTCGCCCTTAATGATATACGTATCCAACCGGTTTCCGTTAGTGATGTTGTAGATGCTGACCTTTTCGTTTTCGATGAGGTTTGCAGCCTCCATCAGGTCTTCGTCAATGGTGATACTGCCGATATAATCTATATTGGCATGCGTAACCCGAGCCCGGTGAATCTTCGATTTTAAAACTTCGATATACATTAACTTACAATTTAGGCCTCAAAATTTGATGCAAAAATAATGCATTAAATAATACGAATGTTATCGATCAAACGAACCTCACCCATCCACGCAGCCACGCATGCAACCGTGCCTACGTGCTCGTTCCAGTTCTGAACGGGTTGCAGATTCAGGTCGTCCACAATCTCAAAATATTCGAGTCTGAAGTGCTCATTGGCCTCAAAAAGATTGATGATCATCTGCTGCAAAGGGCGTACGCAAAGATGCTTGCGCCGACGTTGTGCTTCAAGAAGGGTCTGATGGATGAACGGCGCGTTTTTCCTTTGCTCCGGCGTCAGGCGGACATTGCGTGAACTCATGGCCAGGCCGTCGGCTTCGCGCATGATCGGACAGGGCACGATCTCCACCGGGAGACTTTCCATCTGTACCATCATTTTGATGATGGCCAGCTGCTGGAAGTCCTTCTCACCAAAATAGGCGCTGTCGGGTTTCACGATGTCGAAAAGCTTGTGCACCACCACGGCCACGCCGTTAAAATGTCCGGGTCTGAAAACGCCTTCCATCACGGTAGCCAGTTCGCCGAAATCATAGGTTTTGGTCACCGTTCCGGGATACATCTCTTCTTCCGAAGGAAGGAAGAGCACATCGCAGCCCACGCTTTCCAACAGCTTTTTGTCGCCTTCCGCATCCCGGGGATATTTCTTCAGATCCTCCGGATTGTTAAATTGGATCGGGTTCACAAAAATGCTCACCACCAGCAGGTCGTTTTCGGCTTTGGCTTTCCGCATCAGGCTCAGATGGCCTTCATGCAAAGCACCCATGGTAGGGACAAAGCCCACCCGTTTCCCTTCGGCTTTCTGCTCCGCAAGAAAAGCTGTAAGGTCTTTTATAAAAGGAAAAGTATGCATTAATGTTTCTTTTGCAGTATGTTCTGCAAATCCTTTTCAAGTGTTTTTTTGGGAGATTCCACAATTCTTCCGATCTCCTTTCCGTGAACGGAAACGATAAAGGTGGGAACCCGTTTGATGTCTAAATTACTGATGTCGGTGCCGGGCACTTTCAACGCACGGTCCACCGCAATGGCCTTGACGTGATTCATGTTATATCCGGCATCGCTTAGAATTTTATAAAAACGTCCCACCTGCATCTTGCTGTCGCCGCACCAGCTGCCAAACACCACAGTGATGTGTGTTTTGTTAAGCTTTTTCTGAATGGCGCTTACGACTTTGGCTTCGGGTTTATAACTTTTATACTGATAGTTGAACCACGGAGCAAAAATGCCGTGTTGCATCCCTTCGAGGTTACACGGGCCGGCCATCACGTTCATGCCCATCATCGGGTCCTTGATGACTTTGTTCACATCCTGGGCAAAGGCTGTGACAACAAACAACAATGAAAACAAGGTTGAGAATAAGATTTTCTTTTTCATTTCTCCAAAGTTTTAAAAGAGCAAATTTATAATAAAAGTAAACAGGGAAACAATAGTAAAACACTCGTCAAACAGTTGTCAGACGATAGTCAGACAATTGTCAAACAATGGTCAGACCGTTGAGGAACCCGGTTACGTCGAGTTAAAAACGGTCTTCCGGAAAGTTTAGTACATCTTAATC
>CAYWBO010000034.1:0-4150 GCA_964456625.1 uncultured Lentimicrobiaceae bacterium
TGTTGGCAAATCCCAGAATGGCAGAAGTATTTTGTCCTTTGGAATTGATCTGCGGGTTGCGGCTCATGGCAAAGAAGGCGCGGTAAATAAGCGCCATGGCATCCAGCAGGAAGAGTTTCTTTTGTTCGGGCATAATTCAATCATTAAAAAACAAAGGTAAGCAAAATGGAAGTGCTGATGCCTTTGTTTTGCATTGCAGACAGGGGGGATGAGGGTTTTTGTATTTCTATATTTTTTTAACTTTGGGACAACAAAACCAAAAATGAAAGATCCTGCCGACCCTTTTCGATCCCAAGGATTTTATTGATTTACTGAAAATCGAAAATTATGAAAAGAACTGTTGTTCTCTTTAGCTTGTTGCTGTTTCCTTTTTGGGCCTCTGCCCAATGGTCGTTTCAGCTGACCGGTGGTATTGGACCCGGCCTGGAAGTTGTAAAAGAAGTGATTCAAATGGCGCCCACACGCGCAGAATCCCGGGGGGTTAAAAAAACATATTCGGGTTATTCTTTCCAGGCGGGCATGAAGGCACAGTTTTTTATCTCTCCGCGCTTTGGGATTGGAACCGGATTGTTGTACCAATACGGCCGGGCAAAGAATGATGACAATTTGGATTTGGGTCTGTCATACGTGTCCAGGAGAAGGCCATCGAAATCAATTAAAATTCCTTTTTATTTATTGTGGTCTCCGGGTAATTCCCACCATTCCCTGTTCAGTTTTGGGCTGGCCTCTAACATTAATTTGATGTCTTCTGTAATCTGGAGCCCTGAAATAAACGATGATTATATTCCATTTTATACCACCCTCGTGCTGGGTTATTATTACCGGGTTGGAAAACGATTCGAAGCGGGGATCTCCATGAACCGGGACATAAACTGGTATTGCCGAACGACACACTACAATGTCCCCTCTTCTTACGGGGCCCAAAATATTCTGCACGAACGCCATTTTTACAGCGCCCAGGTTACCATGAATTATCAGTTGTTTGCAAACAAAAAAAGAAAGGAAAAAGATCCCCTTTTAAAAAAACAGCGGTTGATGAAGTGGCTCACGCTGGCTGAAGAAAAGTGGTCCGTATATCTTTCTCTGGGAGGAGGCAATGCCATGGAACAGAATATAAGAACCGATTATCCGACCCCAAAAAGTAGTGGCAAAAGAAATAATGAAGGATACAACATTCCGGGCTATACTTTTCATGGAGGATTGGATGTGGAATATCATTTTGTTCCCCGATTCGGGCTGGCATCGGGTATTTCGTATGTTTATTCCCGTATTCCGGGGGAAGCGGAATATGAAGGTTATGGATTTTCGCCATTTAAGTTCCGCTCGGAGGCGATACAGATCCCGCTGTCCCTGCTTTGGCTGCCCGGAAAAAGGCACAATTCCATGTTTAACCTGGGCGTATCTGCCAATTTCGGCCTGCTGAATAATATGCTTACCCTTGCCGGAAATGATTATTGGTGGCATAAAAGATTTATCTGGGAGTCACACTTCGGATATTCACGAAGGCTGGGAGACCACTTCCGTGTGGGCGCTTTGCTGACCTGGGATCTGAATTATTACATAAAGGAAAATATAGTTACCAGTATTCTTATCCCGGAAGGGTCACAGTATGGAACGCCCTATGGAATGGCAGTTTCCAAACGTTATTTCAGCACCATGCAGTTAACGGTGGGCTACCGTTTGTTCGGAAGCAAAAATGAACGCAGAAAAGAACTTCCCAAACCTTCGAACCACTAAAAACCAGACATCATGAAAAGGATATTGATCATTTTAACTTTCCTGCTTTTCCCGTTTTGGGCTTCTGCCCAGTGGACGGCTTATATTACCGGCGGGATAGGCGGTGCTTACGAAACCATGCCGGAATCTTTGTTTCTTGCGCCTCAATACACCCTGATTAAAAATTATTCCCATTCTGCCGCTTACGGATATAGTTTTCAGGGCGGACTGGACATAGAATATTTCATTTCTCCACGGTTTGGACTGGCTACCGGATTAGGCTATACCTTTTCCCATTCGCCGGGAGCTACTTTAACGGTAGCAGGCGGATCTACGGAAACTCAATGGCACGCGGAACAGGCCATAGACATTCCGTTAAGCCTGCTGTGGTTTCCCGACAGAAAGCACCTTTCTACCATTAGTCTGGGACTGTCTTCAAATTTCAGCTTGATGGACAATACTCCCTTTGTTTATGGCTCGGGATTCCTGTGGTATAATAACTATTTCTGGGGTGCTCATCTGGGTTATTCGCACCGGTTGGGAAATCGATTAAAGCTGGGAATTCTCCTGAACCGGAATTTAAACTGGTATGTAGAGGAATTCTCCTATAATACGAGTATAACAAGTTTGGGCACGGGAACCCTGCGTTCCCGGCATTATTATACAAACCTGACGGTGACAGTGAGCTACCGGCTGCTGGGAGGGAAAGGAAAAAAATAAGAGGTCATGTTTTTCCGCTGCTTCCCTCTTGCAGGACTTCGTCAGCTTCCGGTACCGCCTGGTTAGCTCTGGGTAGTCTTTCGTTAGTGTTGGGTAACGCATAGTTGGCTTTTGGTAATCAGGGCATTTCTTAACGAAGGGTGGGCCACCGGCAACCCGATCCGGGAAATTGTCAACTACAGCCGGGCGAGCATTAACTACACCCTGGAAATTAGCATCTAACGTTGGGAAATCGTTAACTACAAGTTAGAAATCATCAACTATAGCTGGGCAATTGTCATCTCTAACTGGCAAATATCGTCTGCCACCGGGAAATGATCATCAGCGACTGAAAGGTCTTTTATTATTCCTTAACGAATTCCTGCAAGGATTTGACGGTCTTTTTCAGATCGCTGATCATGCCATCCAGATCAGACATCTTACCTTGTGAGTCGATGGAGAAAGATTGCTTTGACGCATCTATAGTATGGGTGGACCCCTTGTATTGTATCTTGATTTCAATGGTAGCATCCGGTGCCGTTCCATTGAAAAAATGGCGGATCATATCCCAGGAAATGTTGGCAAGCTGGTCTGCATTGTTGAATTTTAGCGCCACTGTTTTTACGGATTTCTTAGCACTTTTCTGTGATGTGTTTTCAGCGGCAAGACGGATGCCGGAAAATAAAAACATCAGCGTAAAAGAGAGGAAGATCATCTTTTTCATGTCGGTAATATTTAGGGTTTGTCATTGAATTTCGGTCTCAAAATTAAAAAAATATAGAAGAAAGCGCAAGTTTTTGTATTTTTGAAGGAACCCAATGAAAATCCTTTGTGACCTGCTTTATTCCCGGAGGATTTCTTTTAATAAAATCGACAATGATGAAAAAGGCACTCCTTATTTTGTCCGTCATGATGATGGCGGCCGTCGTTCAGGCTCAGAACCCGGAAAACAACGTAAAAGATCCCGACAAGAATACCGGTTTGTTTGGTGTCATTCAGGGTTCTTACATAAAAAACTACAGTGTCATTCGTAGTATCTCCGGACAATATTCATCTGATACGGAACTGGATGCAAGCCAATCCAAAGCCTTAAGCCTGAACGTGCTGATGGGCTATTATGTCATCCCCAAAAGGTTGTCCTTAGGACTTGGATTTGGACTCGACGGCTACAGTAACCCTGGAATGAATACGGCTCCGCTGTATGGTGACCTGAGGTTTTACATGACATCAGAACGAAACATTCCGTTTGTTTATCTCGACTACGGCGGTCTGGTCAAATTCGGTGAAACGTTTCATAAAGGCCAGCTGCTGAAGTTGGGAACGGGGTATAAGTTTTTTGTCAGCAACAAGCTGTGCATGACAGCGGATATTGGCTTTGCCTTTAAATCGGTTTCCTATACCGATCAGGCCATCAGCCCGAAAGATGCCATTTTTGTGAAAGGAGTGGCCTTTACCGTGGGATTCATTTTGTTTTGATTTATGAGATTCTTCCCCAGTCGGTTTTGCCTTTCAGTCGCAGGCGCATTTCATACAGCAGCAACCGGTTTTCTTCTTTCTGCAGCCGGGGATCGTCCTCCAGGACGGCCACGGCAATTTCGCGCGTGAAGGCGATCAGGTCGCCGTCTTTGGCCAGGTTGGCGATGTGGAAATCGAGCATGCCCGATTGTTGTGTTCCCTGCAAATCGCCGGGGCCGCGCAGTTTGAGGTCTTCTTCGGCGATGCGGAATCCGTCGTT
>CAYWBO010000034.1:4250-29262 GCA_964456625.1 uncultured Lentimicrobiaceae bacterium
TCATTTCGAAATCTTTTTCCTCCGCCGTCAGCCTGCCGTGCACCACGCTGATCTGATACTCGGGAAGCGGGAAATCCCTGCGCATATTTTCGATGCCGTCTTCCAGATTTTTCAAATCCAGTTTTTCCGATTCTTTGATCAGCGGATATACCACATAGATCTGCCGTCCCTGTTTGATTTGTTCGCGCATGAAACCAATCACCCGAAGCCGTTTGGAATCGAAATAATGAACGGTTTTGATTGGCTTTCGCCCGGGCGGTAATTCATCAATAATGGATACATCCAGATTACCGTAAAGGGTCATGGCCAGCGTTCGCGGGATGGGGGTGGCTGTCATCACCAGCACGTGCGGCGGGATCTTGTTTTTCTTCCAGAGCTTGGCCCGTTGTGCCACACCGAACCGGTGCTGCTCGTCGATGACCACCAGGCCGAGGTTGTCGAAATTCACCGTGTCTTCGATCAGTGCGTGCGTCCCCACCAGGATGTTGAGCGTATGTTCTTCCAGACCGTTGTGGATCACTTTCCGTTGTTTGGTTTTGGTGGAACCGGTGAGCAATTCCACCGTCACCGGCATGTCTTTCAGGAAGTTGTTCAATGTATTGTAATGCTGGTTAGCGAGGATCTCTGTAGGCGCCATCAGGGCGGCCTGATACCCGTTGTCGATGGCGATGAGCATGCTCATCAGCGCCACCAGTGTTTTGCCGCTGCCCACATCGCCCTGCAACAGGCGGTTCATCTGTTTGCCGCTTTTGATGTCGGCCCGGATCTCACGGATCACCTTTTTTTGGGCTCCGGTTAGTTCAAAGGGAAGATACTGATTGAAAAAAGTGTTGAACGTGTCGCCGACTTTTTCGAAAATGTGGCCCGGAACCTTTCCGGCGGTCACGATTTTCTGCAACAGCAACTCAAACTGAAGAAACAGCAGCTCTTCGAACTTCAACCGCCGGACTGCTTTATCAATCATTTCCGGTTTTTCCGGAAAATGGATGTTGATCAGCGCTGCTTTATGACTGATCAAATGATGTTTTTTGATGAGATAGTCCGGCAGGTTTTCAATGAACTCCTGATTGCTGATATTGATCAGTACTCGCATCAGTTTGTTGATTCCTTTACTTCCCAGCCCTGTATTTTTCAGCTTGTCGGTGGTGCTGTAGATGCCTTCCAGCCGATTTCCGACCAGGTCCTCGTCCTGCTCGGGCGTGATGTCTTCCACTTCGGGATGCACGAAGTTGAACCGGTTTTGAAACACGGAAGGTTTTCCGAAGATCAGGTATTCCTTGTCGGGCGAGAACCGGTTTTTAATCCACTGCAGGCCCCGGAACCACAGCAATTCGATGGAACCCGTATCATCGGTCAGCCAGGCCGAAATGTGTTTGGCCCGCTTTTCACCGATCACTTCCAGGTTTGAGATCTTCCCTTTCAGGAGAAAATACGTTGAGTCGGTAGTGATGTCTTTTACTTTGTAGATCTTGCTTTTGTCAACATAGCGGAAGGGGAAATGATACAACAGGTCTCCGTAAGTGCGGATATTAAACTCCTTATGGAGCAATTCCGCCCTGTGGGGACCGACCCCTTTCAGGTAAGTTATGGGAGTATCCAGAATGTTGTGCATACCTTACAAAGGTAAAAAAACAGGAGTTCATAAAGTGCGCTAAAATCCATAAAGTGACTAACGTGGAGAGGCGGGGTGACGACCGTAAACAAAAAAGGTCGCCTTTTGCGACGACCTTTTGTTTTTTAAAGCAGGAGCTAATACTGCCAGAGATATTGTTCGAAGTCAAACATCTGTTCCTGTATCCGTTTCGACTCCAGCAACGCGTTGACGCCGGATGCGTAATCCGAAATACGGCGGTCGTATTGGTTTTGCTCTTTGTAGATATAGCTGTCGAAAAGTCGTTTGATAAAAATGTCGTCATAGCTGAGGCGCATGGCCGAATTATCGGGATTGAAAGCCAGCGACTGAGCCAGCACTTTCCGTGCCTGCGGATACGAAATCCAGAACAGGGGTGTCGGTACCAACTGTCCGTCGTGTTCCGTCATCATCACGGGGCAAAGGGCTTCGATCTTTACCAGCATCTCAGAACGCTGTTTGTCGAAATACCAGTCTTCCTTGATGCGAAGGCGCATCACCTTGGTAGGATCAAACTGAGTTACAATGGTGGTGTCGTATTCGTTATAAGGCGGGTAGGGGCGTTTCATCACACGGTGGATGGTATCGGTCTGCCTTGCCATGATTTCCTGATACGTGATAGGAACCAGCAACTCGTCGGTGGGCGAAATATCATAAGCCGTGATCTTCCCCTGCTTTAAAGCATCCAGGATGATGGTAATAAAAGATTTCCAGTTTTGATGGGCGATCACAGGATAGTAAAACTCCTGATTCATCTTTTGACGAAAGTCGATTTCGCGCCAGATTCTTTTAGACCACATGATGTCCGCTTTCCTCACTGTGGGCAGCGGAATGGGCGTTTTGTGGATAATTCCCTGATCCTTATACAAACCATCAACCGGCGTTTCCGCAGTGATCTGTGCTTTCAGCAGAGCCGGGCTCAGGAGCAGCATCATTGACAGTATGTAAAGTGTTATCTTTTTCATCACCTTATGATAATTTATTGAATTTCTAATGTAATAGGATTCAGCGTTCTGATACTTCCGTCGGGGCCTTTGGCCACGATGTTCTCAAAGAAGAACTTCTGATGGGGCCTGGCGTTCCTGATCAGATCGTCAATCTCGTTCGTAAAGCGGTTTCCCGTGATGTTTTTCGGGATCCAGTCTCCGTTGATCAGGGTGGCGAAAGTGTAAGAAGAGACTGTAAAATAGACATCAAACTCAAAGTCCTTCATGTTCGGAATGATGGCTCCGGCTGCCAGGAAAGTGTTCCTGTCGATGGTACCATTGGTCTGTCCTGCAATCTGAGCCACCGGGTCGGGGACGCGTTTTACCCTGAAAAGCGATTTTCCCAGCGAGACCTGTTTTCCGTTGATATCCGCCGTGGCCGAAATATACACCTGATTATCGGGCACCTGTTTTTTGATCATCACTTCCCAGGTTCTGCCGTTTTTGGTCAACGTTCCGGCGGTAATGGAAGGATGGATTTTTTCGTCCGGTATTCCGGGCGACGTTATGGAAACCGGGTTGTTGAGCCCGATGTAGATCACGTTCATCTTCAGAGGGGCCACGGTTAATGATGGTGGCGCTACAATATAACTTCCGTTGAAGTTGTATTTGGCAACGGAGTTGGTCGCCGGGTTCACCATCTCGATGGTTCCGGCGTACTTGTGCGTGCCGGCACTGGTAGCCGGAAAATCAAGTTTTACGGTTCCTCCCTTTCCATGGATCAATGTGGCTCTGCGGATATTTCTGCTTGTGATGCTGTCGGCTCCGCTCAAAACCCACACTTTGGGATTGGTTTTGGAGTCATAAGCAGCCACCAGGACTTCGGCTTCATAATGGTTCCCTTCCAGCACATAGGTGCTCTTGGGAATGATTTTGGCTTCGATATGATCGAATTTAAAGTCTTTCTCAGTAACGGAACTGAACAAATAATTCATAGCATCAAATTCTGCTCCTTTTACATCCGAGATGATCTTATTGATCAGGGTGATGTCTGCCGCCAGGATAGTATAGTAAAAGTTATGATTTTCCCAATCCTGCTTTTGCCCGTCGGCATTTCTGTAGATGATCTTTTTATCTCCAATATAATTGGTGATCAGTCCTACTTTGGAAGTGGTATCCGAGAGATCCATTACTTTGACGATTTGTGCCCTGAAATTACCCATGAGCTTACTCAACCGATAGGCTTCGCCGTTCTTCCGTGTCTCATTACCTATTAGATAATCCGTAGGATCATTATACTTGTCTTTACTGGGAACTTTCTCCAGATCCAGAAATTTGGTTTGTACCATGCTGCCCGGATGGTAGGGGTCCGGAACAAGCGAATCATAGTAATAATGCTGCATTACGAAAGCAGAGTCCTTATCGTCGGTTACCTCCACCAGTTTTAATTTCAGGTGCTTAAGGTATTTCAGAATCTGATCCGATTCGCTTTTTACTATTTTGGCTTTTTCCCAAAAAGGGCCCACCTTTTCTTTCTGAAGTGCATACTGTTCTTCAAACCGATTATAAGTTGTGGCGATTTTTGCACTCATGCTTTCGTTGGTGCTCACCATGCTTTCGTTCACAACCAAAAAGGCATCCAACACCTGCTTTGATACATTCAGTGCCAGTAATGCATACAGCACCAAATACATCATTGAGATCATTTTTTGCCGAGGTGTCTCTTTATATCCAGCCATTTACTTTATCGTTTTTTGGATGGTTTTTCAATTTCAGAAATATTACGACTGCGGCGCATTCATGGCCGTCAGCATATTACCATAAACTTTATTCAGGGTACCCATGCGTTTTGTCAACGCTTCCATTTGCGATGCAAAGTCAGTGTTGAACTGAGCCGTTTTATCCAGACTTTGATAAAGATTGTTCATGGTTGTTTTCATCTTATCCGAATTTTCTATGGTTTCGTTGGTGTCTTTCAACTGGATTTCATAAATGGCATTGAGGGCAGCCATATTTTCGGCTATTTTCCTCAACTGAGCATTATAAGCATCCCCTTCTGCACCTGCAAAATTCAGTGCCTCCACAGATTTTGCAAGTAGTGCGGCTGATTTCTCGTAGCTGTTTGCCATATTCTGTGCCGACTCGGTGGCTTGTTTCACTGTTCCGGCAAATTCTTCTGCAGAGCTCATATTGGATTTCATCGCATCGGCAGCCTGTACATAGGCACTGCTAAGGACGTTGGCACTTTCGTTCACGGCACCTATCTTTTGAGAATAGCTTCCGGTGGCCTGGACGTTTTCGTCAATGGCTTTCCCCAAATGTTCGGCTGAATCGGCAGCTGTTTTCATCTTGCTGGTAAATTCCTGCGAAGCCGCTGAAGCATCAGCCATATTGGACATTTTTGTTGTGGTATCTGTAAGTTTTTGAAGTCCGGCACCTAACTTATCTATCGTTTCCTGTTCAATATTGGCTTTTTGGAACATCTCATCCAGCTTCTGAGTAGAAGTCTTTCCCCCGTTTGATTTACTACCGGCGCCCTCCACCTCATGATACATGCCGGAGAGCTCCGGATAAACAAGGCTCCAATCAGGTTCCACGTGCGGGGGTTCGAAGGATGACAGGAAAAATACAATAGCTTCTGTTCCCAATCCAACAATCAGCGCGATATCAGCACCGGGATAGTGATTTATTTTAAACAATGCCCCAATAAGGACTACGGAAGCTCCGATTCCGTAAACTTTTGCCATTACATTTCTGTAATTTCTTGTTCGAGTAAAATCTAAAAATGCCATTTTCGTATTTTTTTGTTGGTACTTATTATTCGTAATGATTAACTAAAAATTCAATTTTAACGGTAAACCCTTGAGGCTTTGTTGGGGTTGTCGCCTTTATCTCTTCCGAGATAGGGTTGGATACAACGAAATCCGATGTAAGATTTGGCCGTATCCTGATATTCCCATGCCCGGGTGGTGACCCTCAAATAATAGGCAATGTCTTTCCAGGAGCCGCCGCGGATCACTTTTCTTTTCATCACTGGCGGATCACCCGGTTTGGCGTTGTAAGTATAGTCGGGATCCATATCCCAGGTAACATTGTAAGAAGATGGGTCGTAGGCGCTGTTGGTCCACTCTGCCACGTTGCCGGCCATATCATATAAGTCGAATCCGTTGGGAGGGTAATGACCCACGATCACTGTGCGCAGCCCCCCGTCAGCTACATAGTTTCCTCGCAGTGGCTTGAAGTTCGCCAGAAAACATCCTTTTGGATTTCGCGTGTAGGGACCTCCCCAGGGGTAGGGACTTAACTGGTTGCCGCCTCTTGCAGCCCATTCCCATTCAGCTTCTGTAGGCAACCGGAATTCCGACAAGGCCGGGCTTTTTTTAGAACTTATAGCGTTGTTCATAAGTTGTGTCCTCCACACACAGAATGCCCTTGCCTGTTCCCAGTTTACGCCGACCACCGGATAGTGGTCGTAAGCCGGATGCCAGAAATAATTCTCTGTCATCGGATCGTTGAAAGAATAAGGATAATCGGTAATCCAACAAAGCGTATCAGGATACACGTTAATGGTGTTATGGCGGACAAAGACAGAACGGTCGCGGAAACCTTGTGGACGGTTGGCAAAACTGGCATATTTCGGATCTCCGGGCTGACTGAAGTCCTTTCTTGCAGCAGCATGAAGATCGACCCAATAATAGGTATACATCAGTTTTCGGGTATCAATTTCCTTGTGGCGGAAATATCTTTCTTTTTCCGGAAGATACATCTGGTTTAAGGCTTCTCTCACATTCTGATCCTTACTGTTCCAGTCGATTTTTGTTTTCCAGTTCAACAGGGGAGGATCGTAGGTTTCCCCGGTCTTTTTGTTTTGCTCGATCAAATATTTTGCCGGCGTTACCTGTCCCAAAATAGTCCGTGCAATAGAATCGCGGACCCAATCCACAAATTGTCTGTATTCGTCGTTGGTGATTTCAGTCTGATCCATATAAAAAGCGGATACCGAAACAGTTTTGGGTTGAATCAGATGTCCGTTTGCAATATCTTCAGCTCCGGCTCCCATGGTAAAGCTACCCTGGGGAATGAACACCATTCCATAGGGGTCGGGCTGGTAAAAAGGTCTGGAATTTTTCCTGGTCCCCACCAGTTCCCCCGTTCCCGTATTGCTACAGCTTGCCAGCAAAACCACGGCAAGCAAGTATAACAACCCTCTTAATTTCATTTGTTCAGTTTTTATTTCTTAAAGAAAAATATATCTTTTCAGCTTATTTTCCCGTTACAAATAACGGGTATTTTTATAACTGGTCTTCGTTTTTTCCGTTTTTATTTTAAAGCAATAACTCACCGTTATCTCATGACTGCCTGCTAATCCCACTGGTAGTGTGGGCAAATCGTAGGAATATCCTACCCTGATCCCGTCAATAAGCACGCCCACTAAAAATCCCACTGATTCCTGGTACCGGTAGTTTATTCCGCCCCAAAACTTGCTATTGTAAGTAACGATGGTCGAAAGGTTATATTGTGTTGACGCCAAATCTGTTTGAACCAACAGTGCAGGCTCGACACTGTATTTGGGATGATTCGATAAAACAAATGAGTATCCTGCTGTCAGATAAAGAGTTCTGTCAGTTCTGTAATAGACGGCAGAACCCGAAGTACTTAGGTTTTTTCCTTTGTTCTCAAAAAGATTGGTTGCTGAGACACCCACAAACAGATGTTTGTTCCCCTTAAAAAAGAATCCCAGGTTGGCATCCGTCAGCATATCCCCCTGTTTGTTTCCCAGCAGTGCCGGGTCGTTGGATTGGACGGGATTAAATTTCGTGAAATCGATGGTCCGGTTGGTAAAGTTGATACCGGCGCCAAAGCCAATAATCCCCGCATCAATGGTCAAATGATAGCTGTAAGCAATCTGAAGCGCAATATCATTCTGAAAGCCGATCTGATCCTGAAGGATGGACATCCCGATGCCCCCGCCCAGGATTTGAACCGGTGCATCCACGCTGATAAGAAAATCTTTGGGCGCTACGCTGTTGCCATTGGCGTCTTTGAATCCGACCCACTGCTGCCGTGCGATGCCCGTAGCACATATTCCCTTTCCTAATCCCGCAAAGCCTGCATTAATAAGCATATACGATGATCTGTATTGTGTAAAGACCGGGGCTTGCTGGCCTAAAACCGTCACGCTTAAAAACAATTCTCCCACTAACATAAGATATTTTATCCTGTTCAGATATTTCAATTCGTTATGACGTTTAGGCATGCTAAATTAAAAAAAATATGAGTGTTTCAACGGAAATTGAATTTTCATGAAGTTCTTTAACACATAAGTCCTTCTTACCTGGTTTCACCTGTTAGTAGCTCTCAAGAAAACTTTTTTGCTTGGTGAGCTTGAAATCTTTCAGCATTCCCGCTTTGATCTGGATGGTAAAATTCCAGCTTTTCCTGGGGCCGATGGGGATCCAGGAGAAATTCATTTCCCAGCAATGCAGATTTCTGTAAATGTTCACAGAGGTGAACGAAAGCTGGTTGTTGGTGAAATCCCATCCAGAATTAAAAGAGAACTTCCAGTTTTGAGTCAGGCTCACCTGTCCACTAAAGCCTAACGTTTGGACCAGTGTTTTATTGGATTGCCACAAGTAATTTGTGAATTGCCTGTTGTTGGAATAAGTGAACTGATAGTTCAGATTCAATGACCAGGGCACTTTCCAGTCCAACTGCTTCGCCACCGAGTTTTGCATTCCTGGCGGCATTTGCTCCCGCGGAGCCCCAACGGCCGTGGAATCCTGATTTACACCCTGTGTGGGTTGTGCCTTTTTCTTGTTTTTATGAAAACTGTCCTGGCTGAGTTGGAAATTAAAACTCAGGTTCCATGCGGAGTTTTTCCAGCGGAAAAGTTTCCGGTTGACCTGCCATTCCGGTTTATTGATATCTCGGCCTAAGGAATCAATGGCATATGGATCAAGGAGTCCATTGAACTGAATGTTAAGTCCCTTCCACAATGTCGTTCTTCCCGAAAGGGAGATGTTCGACATCCTTAGCGAATCGGCGGCAAGATTATAATTCCCTGAAAGGGTAAAATTTTCAATGAGCGGGATCTTCTTCAGCCCGGTTACGGTGTCTTTTTTCGACGGAACTTTTATTTCCAGACTGTTGGAAATGGAAAAAGTGACGCTTCCCTGTTTTCGTAAGGGAGGTGCCCCCCAGATATAACCCTGGTATCTTGAATAAGTGACTGTCTGACCTGTGGAGTCCATGTAGCGACCCGCATAACCCCAAAAGTTGTTCGAAAAGTCGGGGGTATAAGAAAATCCGACGGAAGGCGTTATGACGTGCCTTATGGCACGGATCGGCCCTTTTTTAAATTTCAACATACCGAAAATCTTGGTAGAAAGACTGCTGCTAAGGGTAAAGTCCATTTCGTTATTCAGTCCCGGAATGGTGTCCGTTCTGGCATAGCTCGGATAGCCAATGCCATTAATTACTGCAGAATCGTTTACCCAGGAAGTTCTCAAACTGCTGGTGTACACCCGGTCAGTAATATTGATGCTGTTGCTTAACGTAAAATATTTAAGGACTTTTAAAGGGAGCGAAATGGGGATCCGCTGGACAATGCCGTTTTGCATGTCACGCAGCGATTTGTTGGTAAAAAGGGTTGAGTCGGTAGCGTTGATGGAATTCTCCAACTGCAAATTGTAAGAAACGCTCAAGCCGTCCAACAGACCTTTTTTGACGCTGTTCTCTTTTCGGAACGGATAAAATGTATTGATGTTAAAAGTAATGTTGGGCAGGGCCAGCTGAACACCGTGTGTCCGTGTGTTCTGGGTATATGTAGACGCTGCTGTCAGCTGAATGTTGTTCCCCCAGTTTCGCTGATAGGAGATGCTGGATGAGAAAGTATTGGTAAGATACGTGTCCGTGCTCACGGCAGTATATTTTACATAATTGCTGCTGTAAATGTTGACGCTGGCAGAGAACGAGCTGTTAGGACGGGCTTTAGGATCCTGCTGGTGTGACCATTGGATGTGAAAATCGTGTGAATTCTGGTAGTCGGGCGAGCCTTTGGTGCTGATGATGTTCTGTGCCAGCCCCAGCGAGAAGTTGCCACTGTATTTATAACGGTTTTTGTAAGTGAACACCGGGGAGACGGACCAGCTTCCTCCGGTATAAATACTCCCGGTCACCCGTAATGTCATTTTATCGTTGATATTCCAGAAATAACCTCCGCCCTGCAGATAAAATCCCTGGCTGGTGGACTCTCCGTAGGATGGGAGGATCAGCCCGGAGGTTCGTTTCGGATTGTTGGGAAAGATTCCGAAAGGTAAAGCTATCGGCAGCGGAATGCCTTCCACTTCCATGTAGACGGGCCCCGTGATGATGAGTTTTCCCGGAATTACCCGGGCTTTGTAAAACCGAAACGCATAATGAGGATCTGGGAGGTCGCAGGTGGTAAATTCACCGTTTTTAACGTTGATGCTGTTGTCGGGCATGCGTTTTACCTCCTTGCCGTGAAGATAACCTTCGCTTTGTTTTGTGGTTACGCTTTGGATGATCCCTTTTTTCGTGACGAAGTCGTACCGGATCGTTTGAGCATCGAATACCTCAGCGCCCTGTTTGAATTCGGGAACCCCAATGACTTTACCCGTGGAGTCTGCCATCCCCTTAGCAAAAACCGTGTTATCATTAAAATCTACAGCAATATACGCCGCCTTTAAATCAATATCTCCATAACTGATCTCCGCATTCCCATACAGATACACTTTTTTGTTCTTCAGATCCTGAACGATAGAGTCGTCAGCATGTCTTACAAGATCATATTCCAGCTTTAAAGCCTTGCTGGTGGTATCTTTCGCGACGGTATCAGTTTTCAGGGTGTCGGATTTTGCCAGGCTGTCGGTAGGGGCCGGATTATCTTTTTTTATCAGGGTGTCTGCTATCGGCAATTGGGAAAGCCGGGGTCGGCTGCTGGAAAAAGTCAATGCAGTTGCATCATTTAAAAAGAAAATGACCAAAGAAAATAACCAAACCGATGTTAATAATTTACCGTGAAGAGCCTGTTTGAACAAATTCTTTCTATTACTTTTGTTAATAATCTGACTACCGAAGCTAATGTTTGCAAATATAGGTTCAATATTTAAATTAGGGTTTTTCAAACTCGGGCTTTTATCAAGTATTGTATTATTTTTATTTTTCTCCTTTCCGTTGCAAGTTTTGGGCCAAAACGGGACGAAAATCACCACCATTGTGATCGACCCGGGTCACGGGGGAAAAGACCCGGGGGCTTCAGGAAAACATTCTAAAGAAAAGAACATCACACTTGCGGTGGCTTTGAAATTCGGCCAGGATATCCGGGAACATATGAAAGATGTAAAGGTGGTTTTCACCCGGACCACCGACCGGTTTATTCCATTGTACGAACGCGCCAAGATCGCCAGTGAAAACCATGCGGATCTTTTTGTATCGATCCATTGTAATTCAAATCCGAGCCATGCACCTTATGGCGCTGAGACTTACGTGATGGGTCTTAGCAAAACAAGGGAAAATATGGATGTGGCCGAAAAAGAAAACCAGGCCATCCTGTATGAAGACAACAGAAATGCCAAATACGACGGATTCGATCTGAATTCGCCGCAATCTTACATCAACCTTTCTCTTTTTCAAAATGTCTATCTGAAACAAAGCCTGCAGTTTGCCCATGATGCAGAGCAGGAGCTCCGGGCAGCGGCTGGAATGAGAGCCCGTGGTGTTTATCAGGCCGGGTTCCTGGTGTTGTGGCAGACGACCATGCCCAGCGTTCTGGTGGAACTGGGTTTTCTGAGCAACCCCAAGGACGAGGCTTATCTGATGTCGAAGAAAGGGCAGTCAAATCTCGCTTACGGACTTTATCTGGCATTTAAAAAATATAAAGAGAATTTCGAGCGGGAAAATGCTGTGGTGACAAAACCCCCGAAACATACAACTACCCCAAAGGCCAATTCTTTGGTTAAAGTTGCGTCTTCCGGTGTGGAATACCGTGTACAGTTCTTTTCCGGATCGAAGAAATTCAAGGATCCTGAAAAACGTTTCCTGAAAGTAAAGGAGATCAATGTTTATTTCCACCGGGGTATTTACAAATATACTTCGGGACATTTTAAAGATCTTAAGGATGCCGATGCCCTTCAACAGACCCTTAGAAAGAACGGCTACAAAGGTGCTTTTGTCATTGCTTTTTATAAAGGCGAAAGGATCAGCACAGCGAAAGCAAAAAAAATCAATGCAGCCTTCCACAAGAAGTAGTATTCTGAAGGCAATAAATGCAACATTGCCGTTATTCGGTTTTGTTCGGATTTATTTTTGTAATGTTTTCAAAACAAGTGTACTATAAGAGGTTTTCGGATACGATAACCCTTAAAATGAAGATGACACTAACAAAATAGTTTCTTACACAACTTTCTTTATTTTTTGTATTTTTGCGTTTATCTTTGAGGTTAAATTCTGGAAAGTGAAAAAGACTACCGCAATATATATCGGCGCAACATTTATCGCTGCCATCGTCATCTTTATTTGGGGATATAATTTTCTGAAAGGAAAAGATCTTTTCAGGGAACAGATGGTGTTGCATGTGCGCTATCATAATGTGAGCGGCCTGGTGACTGCCAATCCCATTTTGCTGAACGGGATGCAGATCGGGCAGGTGAGCAGTGTGAAGTTTACTCCGGATTATTCCGGCGATATTATGGTTGGATTGCTGATCAATAAACCTTTTCCGATTCCCGTAGATACCAAAGCCAGGATTATCAATGCCACACTGCTGGGTGATAAATCCGTTGAGTTGGTTTTGGGAAAATCGAAAAAGATGGTACAGAACAACGATACGCTGGAAGGAAGCGTAGAGGTGAATTTAAAAGAGCAGGTTAATGCGGCGCTGGCGCCTATCAAGGCCAGAGCGGAGCAGATACTTACCAATGCTGACAGCCTGATATCGGCGTTGAATGATGCGCTGGGCAGACACGGCGACAACTCCTTAAAAGCTTCCATGCAGGATCTGCAAGGTACTTTTCACAATCTGAACGCCACGACAACTACGCTGAACGATATGATGAAAGCCAATCAAAAGAAGATCGGCCATATTATTTCTAATGTCGATTCATTGTCGGTGACACTTTCTGACAACCGCCAGGACATTGGTGAAATAGTGAAAAACCTGAAAGCCGTCAGCGATACACTTTCAAAATCCAATTTCAGGGAAACCATTGCCAGTGCAAACAGAACACTTGACGAGCTACACCGGATGATCAAGAAATTAAATGAAGGTAAAGGCACAGCAGGTGCAATTATGAACAACGACAGTTTGTATTTTCAGGTGAACAGAACCATCCTGCAGCTGGATAAATTGCTGAAGGACATCCGCCAGAACCCACACCGTTACTTGAAGTTCTCGGTATTCTGATTCTGACTCTTCCTTTTTACTTTTGTGAAAATATTTTCTTTTGAGACCGGTCTGAGGTAATTCAACCAGCTAAATCCGTCGAGGAAACTGGTTTTTCCTGTGGCTTCTTTGGGAGGATATAACGTTTCACTGGGTTTGTCAAGATAGTCGATGCCCACAATTTTGTTGTTGGAAATTTTGATCATCATATTGCTGGCTTCGGCTTTGTTGAGTCCGATCAGCTGTTTGTTGTCGTTCCGTAGCCAGTAAATCGACTGCGCGTTGCCGTCTACCTTCATTCTATGGATCCTGTTCCTCATGAAATACCCGATCATGGTCCTGCCTTTGATCTGGTTGAACATCTGGGTCGAATCTTTTGAAATGATGAACGCATTATTGGTCATGGTCATGGTATCCATCTGTCCGTTTTTTATCACCAGCGAAATGGTATCAGAAGTAAGCTGGTTGTCACCGGACCAGATTACCGGCCCGTGGAACATGCGCATGGTCGAATCCTTCATGGTATAAGCCAGCGAATCGCAGGTTCCCTGGAGATCTTTGCGGAAAAATCGTACCTGATGGTATGCCAGCATTTTTTTGGCATTTCTTTTTTTATCCAGATACATCCACATGGTATCGGCATGCATAAAAAGTGAATCCTGCTGGTCATAGCTGATGGCCATGGCTCGTTTGGTTACATAACTGATCCCGGTTTTGTTCCACATTTCACTCACCTGGCCTTCGATGACAATCTGCCGGGAAGTGTCTACAAGCTGAATATTTCCGTATGCCTTTCCATGGGTGGAATGATGATTGTAAATTACACTGTCCGCAGTCAGCGTCTGGCTTTTGGACTTGATAACGGGACGGGCAAAAAGTTTGGAGTCGTGGCTTCGCGTGTCGAACCAGCCGTCTGAACAATAAATGGTGGTTTCTTTCCCGCGGATAACGGTCGGGCCTTTGATATACGCAATGGCATTGTTCGTATTGTAGATCAACGTGTCTGACTGTAAAATGTCCTCACGGCTGTTCAGTATGACATGCTTCTGAAAATAAAAAATCCGGGTTTTGGTATCGTAATACCCCAGATTGCTTCGCAGCACATTGGAGTCGGAAAGAATTCTGCCGCCCATATCATAATGGGCGATTTGTGTGTTCCGGTTGTAGATCAGGTGGCCCGTGTACAGTGTGGCTTTTTTATCTTTCATAATGACATTGCCGAAAAGTTCGGCAATCCGGGTTCGACCTTCATAGTGAAGTCGGTCCCCGTAAAGATTCAGCGTATCGTTTACAATAATGTGAACATGGCTGAAAGCATCAAAATTCCTTTTATGTTGATTTAAATAAGCACTGTCGGAAAAGAAAAGTGTTGATTCCTGCTGGAGCTTTACGTGACCTATCAGCGCCTGGATGTCTTTTCCCAGCTTGGCATTATAGTTAAAGGAATCCGCATATTTGATTTGAATTCTTGTTGTTTGCTGCGCCTGCAGGCAGTTCATAGAAAAGAGTCCTGCCAGAAACAGCAAGAAGCCCAGAATAGGAATATGATGTCTTCTTTCCAAGATTTATTTTTCTGCAAAAATAGATTGAATTATTTAAATTGTAAGCCTCATCTTCCCGGCAATAAAGCTTATTCCTGATGATTTTGGGTAAAGGCATAAAAACCTTCCGCAGCATCTTCCAGCAAATCCAGCACCAATTCAAAACCTTCGGGGCCGCTGTAATATGGATCGGGAACCCCATGGTAATGATGGTGCGATGAAAAATCGGTCATCAGAAAAAGCTTTTTCCAATACGCTTTTCCCGGGGCCATTTCTTTCAGATCGCGCAGATTATCGGTATCCATGGCAACGATATAATCGAAATGATCAAAGTCCGTTTCGGGGATCACCGGACGAGAAACGGAAGTCAGCTCTATGTCTCTTTTCCGGGCATGAGCTTTCATACGCGGATCAGCGGGCTCTCCTTTATGCCATGCAGAGGTCCCGGCTGAATCCACTTCATATTCTCCGGCGACATTTTTTTCTTGGATCAAATACTTAAAAACCGCTTCTGCACTGGGCGAACGGCAGATGTTTCCCAGACATACAAATAAAACTTTCTTCTTCATAAACTTACCAAGCTAACTCATGAACTTTAAAACCGGTAGATTCGTATGCTTTGATTGCTGTTTTTTTCGAGGATTCCGCTTCGGTGTATGTAACGAATCCGTTGGTGATAAGCTCTCCCGGGTTGATTTTCGGCCACCTGGGGAACCGCTCATGAATGAGTTTGTTAAACTCATTCTGTAGCTGGTAGTGAACGAGTTGTTTTTTGATGGGACTGAAAAAGACGTAATAGCCTTTTGTGCCCGTTCCATACAAATCGCAATACGTGGAAGCATACACGTAATAGTATATTTTCTTGGGTTTGGGTGGTACCTTAACCGAATAATTGAAAATTCCCCGTCTCTGATCTCCCGACTCAACAACACGTCCGTTTTCCGGCCCCGGCCCTGTGGTGTCCACCTTGGCAGGATCGTTGCGGTAAACTTTTGTATAGAATTTATAATCAGCAGAGATGCCGGAAATCAGCACATCCAGATCTCCGTCCTGGTCGTAATCGCCAAAGTGGCCGTCGCTCATGTATAGGCCAATCAATCCTGCATGGATGTTGGTGAACTTTCCATCGCGGTCGTTGCGGAAGATTTCTGAAACCGGCCCGTGTGCCGACTGCCCTGTGATCAGCAGGTCTGGGTCACCATCGTGGTCGTAATCGCCCCAGGCGACAGATCCCGTACGTACTCCAGTCAGATCTGTGATCACCGAGCTGAAAAATCCGTTTTTTTCATTTCTGTAAAGCCTGGTTTCGAACCTTCCGTCTTCGGTTTCCCCGCAGGCCACAAAATCAGGCCATCCGTCCATGTTGTAATCGGCAACAGCCACATCACTGAGACACAGATTGGTGAAGTCCAGGGGAACGTTAACGAATTTGTTGTTTACGTTGCGGTACACGGCAGTAATGCATTTCCCGGAAGCGAGCCTTCCGCTTAAAATGATGTCAAGATGCCCTGTCTGAAAAAGATCGGCCCATTTTGCTACACCGTAACGTATGCCCGGCAGGCCTGCATGGATGTCTGTAAAACGATTATGACGGTCGTTGCGATAGATCTTTGTGACTGGCCCGTGAGCACTTTCCCCGGTCAGCAACAAATCGGGATCTCCGTCGCCGTCGTAATCGCCCCAGTCCACAGAGCCGTCTTTTAATCCCGGAATTCCCGTGTGGATCAAAACAAAATTCGGCGTCCGGTCATGGTTCATGTACAGGTCTGCCACGGATTTGCCCGAAGCATTTTCACCGATGATAAACAAATCCGGTTTCCCGTCCAGGTTGTAATCTGCCCAGTCGAAAGCTCCCCTATATATGTTGACGATGGGAGTTTTTACTTTCGTGAAATGATCATGACCGTCGTTATGATACAACTCCGAGCTGATAACATGCGCTTCGTTGTGATAAAATTCTCCGGTAACAAAGATGTCGGGTTTCCCGTCCTGATCGTAGTCGATCCAGCCGCAGGCACTTCCTCCCACGCCCGTGAGTCTGGCCCGGATATCTGTAAATGTCTGGGCAGACAAAGATGTTGTTATCAGGAATAAGAGGATCGACAAAAACTGTTTGATCATATGCGGGCCTCTCGATGTTAATAAATCATTCAAAAATACAGAATATTATCAATGAGAAAGGTGTTTTTTCGCTGGATGGCAGTTTTCCGGTTCTATTACAATTTTTGAATGTAGTCGAGGAGATTCCAGAGGTGGTTTTTAGCGGCATTAAAAGCAACCGGATTGTTCAGCATCTTTTCCGGGGTCTGAATATATTTTCCTTCATAGGTTTCGTCGGAATGCAGAATAAGTTCCATCAAGCTGTTGGGCCGAATTTCCCAGTGGAATTGTAAGGCAAAAACGTGATTATTATAGATAAAGCCTTGATTTTTTGTGGCTACTGAACTATAAATCGGGACGGCGCCTTCCGGAAGATCAAAGGTGTCGCTGTGCCAATGGAGTGCGGGTACGGCTTCATCAGGAAACAGCTTCAACAACGGATGTGAACCGTTTTTATAAATGGGAAACCATCCGATCTCTTTCTCAGGATTGCGATACACTTTGGCTCCCAGCACGTCGGCCAAAAGCTGCGACCCCAGACAAATGCCCAGCAGTTTTGTTCTCGCCACAAAGCAATTGTGCAAAAAGGCTTTTTCCAGTACCAGCCAGGGATATTTATCACTTTCGTAAATATTCATCGGTCCGCCCATGATGATGACAAGATCGATATCCTGCGGCGCAGGGAGCTTCTCGGTTTCATAAAATCGCGTAAAGCTTATGGAAAATCCTTTTCCCTTAGCCCAGTCAGTAATCAATCCAGGGCTTTCATAAGGGACATGTTGCAGGACGTGAATGCGCATTATTTAAGTTATCGAATAATGAATTGTAGTGTTAGAATTAAGTTCTTGTATGCTTCCATCTTTTGTGCGACCAGAGCCAATCTTCCGGTTTTTTGTAGATGACTTCTTCCAGCTTTCTGGCATAAAGCCTGGTGATTTCACCTTCCGGGAGATCTTTGGATTCGGTGGTCAGAATGGATAGTTCCGTTTCATAAAAACCCCGTTTGACGCGCTGAATATCAGCAAAGACAATCGGTAAATCGTATTTTTTGGCATAGTTTTCCGGGCCATGCAGAAAAGCAGTATCCCTGTTCAGGAAAGGGACCCAGTAGGCTTTGTGGGGATTCGACGGGCTTTGATCGGCAACCAAAACGTAAATGGACGGATCGTTTTTGAATTTTTTAAAAGTGGCAGCGGTAACGGAGATAGAAATCAACATTACGCCCGTTCGAGAGCGGTTTTTATTGATGTATTTGTTGGTATAAGGATTTTTCAATGGTTTATAAAAAGTGATCAGGTTTTCATAAGGCAGGTAAAACGGCGCTGCCAGAACCGCTAATTCCCAGTCAGCATAATGCCCCAATACCAACATGACACTTTGGCCTTTTTTCCTGAAGGGTTCCAATATTTCAGGATTCCTGATATGAAAGCGCCGGACTGCCTGTTTTTTTGAAATAGTAAAGGCGCGAATGCCTTCGATGAGCATATCACTCAGGTTTTTGTAACTGAGATTTTTAATGCTCATTAGTTCTTCGGGCGACTTTTCAGGAAAGGCCTTACGGAGATTGTCTTCCACCACCTCTTTTCGGTATCCTACCACATGCTGGAGGATAAACTTCAGAAAATCGGAAAACGCGTAAAGGATTCTGTAAGGAAGTAATCCCATCAGAAACACGAAAATTTTGAAAAATACGACCGACAATAAATTCATGTCGCAAACATACGGTTTCTTTTAAAATCTGGAAAACGGTCGGGGGTTTTTCATCAGGCTGGATCGGATTCTGTGAAGACCTGTTTTATCAGTGAAAGAGGGGTGGCTTCAAAGTAGAAATTATGCACCGTAAGTCCTTCGGGATTTTCTATGATCTCTTTGGGTGATTTCGGCATTTCCAACAACAATTCCTTCGGGTTCACCTCCTCGCTGCTTCTTCTTTTCCGGATCTCCGCTAAGACGAAAACGGGTTTGTTTTCCTGTTTCATCATCAGCGCAAGGGGATAGGTTCCCACTTTGTTGATGAAAAAGGTATCCGTGACCACGTCAGCACCAAAAATGGCAAAGTCAATGTTCCTGGCAAATTTGGAAAAGGCTACCTCGTGAAACAGATTTACTTTGAATCCCAGTCGCTTCAGTACTTTTGCCTGCAACAACCCTTCATTTACAGGAGCGGAGACTGTCTGCCATAAAGTGGGAAAGATCTTTCTTTTTGCCAGCTCGGCAAAAAGCGACTGCAATGCAGAACTGTTGCTGTGCAAAAGAATGTTTTTCCCTTCGAACGGCAGGACTGTCAACAACTTTTCGTTGGCTTTTTGCTGGGCATGTTGCCACTGTTTGCGGTAATTTTCGATACGCAAAACCAGTTGTTCCCCTTCGATGTAGGTACGCTGCCGGATAAAAAATTCCATCTCGTTGACGAAATGCTGCAACACGGCAAAGAGTGGAAATTGCTTTTTCAGCTGTGCCAGATCTTTCATCAGACTTTCTGTGTCAATCTCTTCTTCGCTTTGTCCCATCAGGAGCAGAATCTCCTGAGTCTTAAAAAGCAGCATTCCGGATCCGGAAAAATTGTCTTTTAAAAGGCTGTTTAACAACTTCATAGTGATAGAAATTTAAATCAAACACGCAAGGATTAAGCTTACAAATATAAGTGCTTAAGATACGAAATCTTTCTATTACAGAAGTTAATTAATATTAAAGGGGTTGCGCTTTTACGGCGGTTATTTTTGTTCTCCGCGTTGACCGGCTTTTTTTGCTTTGCGGTCCAGGTATTCCTGAATTCTTTCTGCATCTTTTTTTCCGTCCAGCAGATGGGCAACCGCCAGCACCGGTTTGTGGAGCATCATCCTGGGACCCGCGTAACGCATCACCTCTTTTATTTTGTCTTTTTTGGCAGGCGCATAACAATGAATGGTACAGTTCTTACAGGTTGGCTTTCCCGGAAGGAAAACGCAATGATCTATTCTGGCAAAGGCATAGGTCAACAGATTCCGGCAATCCTCACACAAGTCATCTTTTCCTTTTGTTCCATGATGGTCGTGACAGTATAGCCCGATCATTTCATTGATGGTTTTTTTCTCTCTCGCGATTCTTCTTTCCCCTTTTTCCATTGCGATGATATTTGCCGGCAAAATTACGAATCTTTCAGGCCCGCAATCGGGTTGTGATGCCAACCCGTTTTTTCAGAATCAGCCAACAGTAGTTTTTGTATTTTTGGAAACTGATTTTGAACGCGCTTGCGCTACAGAATAATCATAGCTTTGTCCCGTTTACATGATGCACAATAACAATCGAATTATGAATAAGAGAATCTTCGCTATAATTGCACTGATGCTGGCATCCACACTGGTGTTTGCACAGAATCAGGATAAAATTGAGAAAATTAAAGAGAACGTAAAAAAGGAAGTCAAAAAAGACAGCCAGTCGGTTAAGGAGACCAGTGTAAAGGTCTGGAAAGCTACCAAGAAGGAAGCGCAAAAGGCTGCCGATCAAACCGGAACGTATGCCCGCAAGGTTGAGAAGAAAGTCCGCAAAGAAGCCCCCGTCAAGTGGGATAAGGTGAAAAAAGGCGTCTCAAAGGAAAGCAAGGAAGTCGGCAAGAAGGTGAAGAAAGCCGGTAAAAAGCTGAAATCCGATCTGCAAAAGAAACATAAATAATATTCTGTGTCTGAAGATATACGTAAGGAAATTCTTTTTGGCAGGAGTTTTGATGAACTGCAGGAAATCACCAACAGTCTCAGCCTGCCGAAGTTTTCAGCGGGGCAGATTGCTTCGTGGCTGTATCAAAAGCAGGTGGCTTCTTTTGATGAGATGACCAATCTTTCCAAGAAGGCACGCGAACAGCTTTCCGAGCGGTTTGTCGTCGGCCTGGATGCGCCTGTCAACGTTCAGGTATCCAGAGACGGGACGAAGAAGTATCTTTTTAAAACCCCGGAAGGCGGATACATCGAATCGGCTTTCATCCCGGAAAAGAAACGCAACACGCTTTGCCTTTCCACGCAGGTGGGATGTAAGATGCGGTGCCTGTTTTGCATGACCGGGAAACAGGGTTTTCAAGCCAATCTGACAACGGGCGAGATTTTAAACCAGATCAGCAGCCTCCCCGAAAGGGATGAGCTTACCAACCTGGTTTTCATGGGTATGGGTGAGCCCATGGATAATCTGGAGGCATTGATGAAAAGCCTGAAGATACTCACTGCTGACTGGGGCTATGGTTGGAACCCAAAGAAAATCACAGTTTCTACCATCGGGCTTGTCCCAGCCATGAGCCGTTTTCTGGAAAGCAGCGATTGTCATCTGGCGGTCAGCCTGCATTCTCCATTTGAAAAAGAACGCCGCATGCTGATGCCGATTTCGCAGAAGTACTCCATCCAGGACATCCTGGGCGAACTAAAAAAGCATACTTTCGACCGTCAGCGGCGTGTTTCCTTTGAATACATTGTTTTCAGCGGACTAAATGACACTCCGGCGCACGTGAAAGAACTGGCACGGATCCTGAATGGACTGAAATGCCGCATCAACTTAATTCGTTTCCACAGCATCCCGAATACACCGCTTCACGGAACCACGGAAGAAAGTATCCTGCAGTTCAAAGAGGCACTTAACGCAAAAGGGATCGTTACAACCATAAGGGCTTCGCGGGGACAGGATATCGACGCTGCCTGCGGATTGCTGAGCACCCGGGAGATGAAAAATACCGTGGTGGGCGACTTGAAATTAGATATTGATACAGAAAATAAAACCATAACACAATGAATGAAATAAAATCTTTTGCCAGCGATAACTGGTCGGGTGTTTGCCCTGAGGCGATGGAAGCCCTTGCCAGGGTGAACCATGGACACATCGCTGCTTACGGGGAGCTTGATGAAGCTGTTACGGCAGCAGCCATTGGGAAGTTCAAAAAATATTTCGGGGACGACATTGCCGTATTTTTTGTTTACAACGGAACTTCCGCCAATGTGCTTGGGACCGGTCATGTGATTCGTTCTTACCAGGCGATTGTGTCGGCGCATTCCGCCCATTTGAATGAGGATGAGTGCGGTGCTCCGGAAAAATTCAGCGGCTCTAAAATATTGCAGTTGGAAACGAAAGACGGTAAGATCCGCCCTGAACAAATACTGCCTTTTTTAAGCAGCATTGGATTTCAGCACCACTCACAACCTAAAATTATTTCCATTTCGCAGGTGACGGAACTGGGAACGGTTTACAAGCCAGAAGAAGTGAAGGCCCTTGCAGATTTTGCCCATGCTCATGATATGTATCTGCACATGGACGGGGCCCGCATCAGCAATGCTGCAGTTTCGCTGGGATTGGATTTTAAAAGCTTTACCGTGGATGTCGGTGTGGATGTCCTGTCGTTCGGCGGCACTAAAAACGGGCTGATGTTCGGTGAAGCTGTGGTTTTCCTTAACAAAAAGCTGGCGGTTGATTTTGAATATACCCGTAAACAGGGCATGCAGCTTCATTCGAAAATGCGCTTTATCTCAGCCCAGTTCGACCGTTACCTGACGGATGAGCTGTGGAAGAAAAACGCTTCCCATGCCAATAAAATGGCACAGATGCTGAGCGAAAAACTCCAGCAATTCGAGCAGGTAAAAGTGACCCGGAAAACGGAAGCCAACGGCGTTTTTGCCATTATTCCCAAAGAAGTGCTTTCCAAAGTACAGCAGGAATATTTCTTCCATGTATGGGATGAAGTTACTTCCGAAGTAAGGTTGATGTGTTCCTGGGATACGGCTCCCGAGGATATTGAAGGCTTTGTGGCTGCCTTGAAGAAGTGGGTGAAATAAGAGACAGATTTACAGCGTGAAAAAGCCGGTAAAGAATTTCTTTATCGGCTTTTTTGTTAAAACTTCAATGTCATGGTTTTTTAAAGTGAAACTTTTGTCCCCTGGCCGGGATAATGACCTCGTTGAGTTCATGAAGTTCCAGCACTTCCAGTAATAAGTCCGTATTTTTTATTTTCATAATATCCTGCCTGAATACAGCCTGAATGCCTTGTGTAGCTCTGAGTTTTGCAGCTTTTTCATTGTAAAGATCCTCCGGCAGGCTTCCTTTGATAAAAAGCAGATAATCGAACTGCTTTAACTCGGGAATTAAATTTCTGCCCTGGCTTTTGTTGGCAAAAAGGTAATAGTAAATGTGCAGGTCCGTATCATAGAAATAAAACCAGGAAAATGGTGTCTTATCCGGCTCCGGAACAAAATCGGCGTACTTTTTCAGCATGATGCCCAGATTGTTGTTGATGAAAAAACTGATCCGGTAATCCGCAAAGCTGCTGACCATGGAAAGCAGATGAAAACCTTCCCTAATGTCGCCCGATACTTGTAATTTCTTGGCCATGGATGATCACTAAGACTCTTACAAAGATAGCAGTATTTGACTTAGGAAAACGGTGTTTTCGGAAACGGTATATTCGTATGGGATGTCACGAGTTAGAAAGTGATCTTTTAAGCAAAAAGCTGATTCCAGGCTTTTTCTGCGGCCAGGTTCTCGGCACCTTTGATGGAATAGTCAAAAGCTTTGGCCATAGGCTTTTCATCCACCGTAAGGGCAACATGGAATTGTTTCTGACCCTTCACATTCTGCTCTTCGATCACTGAGAACTGCACGTTGATCTTTTCTTTCTGGGCCCATTCGATCACTTTGCTTTTATAGCTGATCTCTGTGTTCATCAGCTCTTCCAGGTCGAAATGCTGATTCAGGATACGCTTGATAATGATTTTCCTTGTAAACTGGTATCCTTTATCAAGATAAAGTGCTCCGATAAAGGCCTCAAAGGCATTCCCCCCTGCTGATTTCATCAGATGGGTATCCGCAGCGGAGATCTTGATAAACTGCATCAATCCCATTTTATAGGCCAGCTTGTTCAACGAAGAGCGGCTGACGATCTTGGAACGCATTTCCGTGAGGAAACCTTCGTCTTTTCCGGGAAACCGTTTAAAAAGATAATGAGCTACGACAGAGCTCAATATGGCATCTCCCAGGTATTCCTGTCGCTCGTTGTTGATCTTCAGTCCGCTTTTGTGCGTGATGCTGGCGGACTTGTGTCGGAAGGCCTGTTTATATAAAAAAATATTTCCGGGATAAAACCCGAAAACATTTTTTATGGCTTTTCTTAACTCCCTGTCGGGAGAAATATAAAGGCTTAGAAAATCTTTGACTAACAAAACCAGTATTCTTTACTTGGTAAATTTCTTAAAAATGATGGAAGCATTATGACCTCCAAAACCAAAAGTGTTGCTGAGAGCGGCATTTACTTTCCTCTCAACGGCTTTTCCATAAGTAAAGTTCAAACGATTATCGATTTCCGGATCATCGGTAAAATGGTTGATGGTCGGAGGAATGATGTCATTTCTCACAGCCAGTAAGGTTGCGATGGCTTCTATAGCACCTGCTCCACCCAACAAGTGGCCGGTCATTGACTTGGTAGAGTTGATGTTGATCTTATAAGCATGATCCTCAAAAAGTCTCACAATGGCTTTCGGTTCAACAACATCACCTACCGGAGTGGAGGTGCCGTGTGTGTTAACATGGTCTATATCCGTTATGTTCAGCTCAGAATCTTCCACAGCTGCTTTCATACACAGGTAAGCACCGTAACCTTCGGGATGCGGAGCGGTCATGTGATATCCGTCACCGGAAAGGCCGGTACCGGCTACTTCGGCATAGATGGTAGCGCCGCGAGCCAGCGCATGTTCCAGTTCTTCGAAAATCAAAGCGCCACCACCCTCACCGATCACAAAACCATCACGGTCTTTGTCAAAGGGTCTGGAAGCTGTCAGCGGGTCATCATTTCTGGTGGAAATGGCGTGCATGGCATTGAATCCGCCTACCCCGTCAAAGGTAATAGCAGCCTCGGAACCTCCGCAAACAAAAGCATCTGCTTTTCCCAAACGGATGTAATTATAGGCATCGGCTAACGCATTAGCGGAAGAGGCACATGCCGAAACGGTAGCAAAATTGGGCCCGTGCAATTCATACTTGATGGAAATGTGTCCTGAGGCAATATCAGCAATCATCTTGGGAATAAAAAACGGATTATACTTTGGTGTTCCGTCTCCGGTTACAAAATTTTCTACTTCGTTATGAAAACTCTGTATTCCCCCGATCCCTGACGCCCAAATTACACCGATACGGTCTTTGTTAACGTTTCCTTCCAGTAACTTCGAATCTTCGACAGCTTCAGAAGCAGCGACCATCCCGAATTGCGCGTACCGATCATATTTTCTGGCTTCTTTTCTGTCAAAAAATTGTCCGGCATCAAAATTTTTTACTTCGCAGGCAAACTGGGTTTTGAAATTTGTGGCGTCAAATGAAGTAATGGGAGCCGCACCACTTTTACCAAGCAGTAACGATCCCCAAAACTCCCTTGCAGTATTCCCAATGGGAGTGATTGCTCCAATTCCTGTTACAACTA
>CAYWBO010000035.1:0-3371 GCA_964456625.1 uncultured Lentimicrobiaceae bacterium
CATCTCTAAGAAATTTCATCCTGGTTTTATAGCAGATTTAGAGAAGTATGATTTAATGAATGAAGAGAGATTCTTAACAGACTTCGGATTAAAAGTTTTGACAGAAATAGCAAGAAATATAGAAGACCAAATACATGATGTAAAAATGTAATGGGGCTTGAGGTGATTAAAATAATGAGGCAACTTTATATGGCAATCCCCACTCTTGCCAAGCCTGTCCCGATAAATCGGGGGCTGTGACTTGTGAGCCAAAGAAAAGAAGCCCGAGGATATCGCAAATTGCGGCATCCTTTAAAACAAAAAACCAATAGAAAAATGAGTAAAGATTCGCAGCAACATACGGAACCTGAAGAAGGAAGTGTTTTCAAACAAATATTTATAGACGGCCAGACCTAATTTGTTTATTAAACTGCAATTAAAAATCTTAATTGAATCCTATCTAAAATTCCTAATAATAAATGTTTTATATATATATTTGCATAGTAGGCTAATGAATGTACAACAAGATAAGCTAATAGATGTACAACAAGATAGGCTAATGAATGTACAACAAGATAAGCTAATAGATGTACAACAAGATAAGCTAATAGATGTACAACAAGATAAGCTAATAGATGCATATAAAAAGAAGATATTAAAGAATATTATATGGCAACACCAGGAGAAAAACTTGCAGATTCACTGAAAGAATTACGTCTGCTACAGGATGACACAAATATAGTTGCAATCAAAACTTCTGAAATAAGTCGTACACATAGAGAACGGTTGATTAAAAATGGATATCTAAAAGAGGTATCTAAAGGATGGTATATTGTTACAAACCCTGAAGATATACAGGGAAATTCAACATCTTGGTATACCTCTTATTGGAACTTTTGCTCTAGATATTTAGAAGACAAATATGAAAGTAATTATTGTATTTCGCCTGAACAATCATTACTACTTCACGTTGGAAATATTATCGTTCCAAGACAATTAGTTACTAAATCTCCTAAAGGTCCAAATAAGGTCATACAATTATTACATAATACAAGTTTATTAGAATTAAAAGCGGAGCTACCTAGCAAAAGCTATTTAGATAAAATCAATGGAGTAAGAGTATTTAATTTAGAACATTCCTTGATTAATATTCAACCAAAAATGTTTAAAAGCAATCCCACAGATGTAAGAGCCGCTCTATTTATGATAAAAGATGCTTCACAGATTCTTGCTCCTTTACTTGATGGATCGCATACAAGACAAGCAGGTAGACTAGCTGGAGCTTTTAGAAATATTGGGCAAAGTAAAATTGCAGATGAGATAGTAAATACAATGCGCTCTTTGGATCACGATGTTAGAGAAAATGATCCTTTTGAAGAGCGAATTTCAACAGAATCTATAAATAAAATACATTCTCCTTATGTTAATCGAATCCAATTAATGTGGGATGAATACAGAAAAACTGTAATAAAATATTTTCCAAAAGGTCCAACCAAAAAAATTAATTCCAAAGATTATTTAGCTTCGGTGGACCAGATATATGTCACTGATGCATATCACTCACTTTCTATTGAAAGGTATAGAGTATCGGCAGAGTTAATTGAACTTGTAAGCAGTGGTAATTGGGATTTAGAAAATGAGGTCCATAGAGAAGCTAAAAACGCTATGGCTGCTCGAGGTTACTATATGGCTACGCAATTTGTTAAACAATCCATTGAAAAAATTATAAATGGGGCCAATGCTGGTACGGTTGTGGACCAAGACCTTTCAACTTGGTACCGTGAATTATTTGCTCCAAGTGTTACCGCCGGAATCTGTAGACCATCAGATCTAGCTGGTTACAGAAATAGGCCTGTCTTTATATCAAATTCAAGACATGTGCCGATGAGTGCAGAGGCTGTCAGGGACGTAGTTCCAACTTTTTTTGAATTATTAATAAAAGAAAAACATGCAGGTGTTAGGGTCGTTCTCGGTCACTTTTTCTTCGTCTATATACATCCATATATAGATGGCAATGGAAGAATGGCTAGATTTCTAATGAATACTATGTTAGCATCAGGAAATTATCCTTGGACAGTTATTCCAGTTGAAAGAAGAGATGACTATATGGAGGCACTGGAAGAAGCGAGTGTTAATGGTAATATAGAACCTTTTGCTTTGTTCATATCTGAATTAGTTAAATTAAGTTTAGATGGCACACCTGTTGCTAAAGCAATTGAAACATAAAAAGACCACTCCCCCTCTTCCCTCGTCCTCGTTTGCAAACGAGGACGCATCTAAGAAGAACATTTGTAATGTTCGTTGAATAAAAACTCCCGCTCCAGCAAAGCCTGTAACCTGTGTATGAAATAAATCACTACCTTTAGCTCCGCATATACACTGTTTGCCCGAACAGACCGCCCGACCGGAGGCCCGCAAAGACAAGCGAAACGAAAACCAAACAACAAACACCATGAAAAAAATTCTCTGGATTTTAATGTTGGGAATGGCCATCAGTTTTACCCCGAACCAGTCCTTGTTGGCAGGCCCTCACAAAACCGGTAAATACCTGGCTGATACGATCCGCAGCCTGAAGCACCAGGGCGTCATCACCCGTCATCCGCTGGTCGTGGTTGACGGATCCGTGTTGGGAACGAATTATGTAGAGAATAAGATCCCGGCTAAAAGCGATATCGACAAAATCACTTATTTTGCAAAAGGCAGCAAGGAAGCGACAACATTGTACGGGGAGCAGGGAAAGAACGGTGTCGTTCTGATCACCACCAAAAAGGCACAGGCACAACTTCAAACAAAATTTGCCCCGGGACCAGCCTTCGGCAAAACGTTGTATCTGGTGGATCACAGACCCATCAGTTATGAACAGTTAAAAAACATCAACGCGAAAGACATTGCATCCATCTCAGTCATCAAAAACAAAGGCGCGATCGCCCTATATACTTCCGGGGATTACGACGGCGTGGTGGTCATTACCCTGAAAAAGCCCGCCCTGGGAAACTAATCTGAATGAGCGGAGATTGCTTCTCCCGATAAATCGGGATCGCAATGACGACTTCCTTTATACTGCCGGTCCGGATATGCACGACTGCCGACCGGCAGGTAAACCCATTGCGTTAACGAATTTGCAGCCCGGATGAGCGGCGTTTTTTACAAATCGGCGCTCCCAAAGCGTCATTTTGCTGTCCCTTTTTGCAAATTTCCTCTCCCAATATTGAATTTACCTTTCCTTTTTGTCCTTTTTCCTGTCCAATTTGCGTTTTTTACTGTCCGATTTGTATTTTTTCCTGTCCGATCTGTGTTTTTTTACTGTCCGATTTGTATTTTTTACTGTCCGGTCTGTGTTTTTTCCTGTCCGATTTGCGTTTTTTACTGTCCGGTCTGCGTTTTTTCCTTTC
>CAYWBO010000035.1:3471-24275 GCA_964456625.1 uncultured Lentimicrobiaceae bacterium
GCGTTTTTTCCTTTCCCTTTTTGATTTTTTTCGTTCCTTTCCCGGTTTTTTTCGTTCCTTTTTGTGTTTCCTGTTGTGCCTGACCTGCGGATAGGTGCACGTGCCCGATTCCCGCAAAGCCTGTCCCGATTCATCGGCTCTGTGACCGGTAAACTGCGCTTTTATCAGGAAAATTTCTGAAAAAAAACTTGCGCAACCGGTTTCGTGCCACGGAAACCGGCACGCTGGTGACCATCGAAATGGAATTTGAGCAACTCGCCAACCTGGAACATATCGTTGCTATGGGCTTCAAAGAAGGCTTTACCATGGGAATGGAGAACCTGGATGCCCTGTTGCCGGAACTTTAGACCGCAACACCCTTTTGTCACAGCGCCCCTGTATTTTGCAGGGGCGTTTTTTTGTACTTGGACCTGCAAAGCTGAAAACCGTAACAGTGGCCAGGACTTAAAAAAACAGCCAGAGTTGAAGAATATCTTCGAGAAATTTTCATACTTTAGTAAGTCTATAGAAAGTGAGAAGTTGCATAGGTTCCAATCCTGGCAACAGTAGCTTCCGACTGTCAGGCATAAAATTTCTGCTCATGAAACATGAATTTTGTTAACAGCACAATTAGTGAAAAAAATACGGACGACAGCAAATTTATAACACAAAAAGATGGCTAAGATAAATCACAGCACGCCAATATCAGATTTGCTAACCGGTGATGAGAAGATATTTAACCCACTGAAGAACAGAATTATTATTTACTTATTCTGTATAATTTTCATCATCGGGTATGTTATGGATTTAATCTTTATCAAATCCAGTAATCTGATTTACTACGTTGATGTGGTGAGCATTTTACTTACGATAACGATTCTTGTTGCTTTCTTTTTTCGTGCCTTTTCCATCAACACGGTGGTAAAACTGCAGATCCTTGTATTTCTGGCAAACATCATCGCATGCAGTTTTATCAACCCATTAAATGCCCCGGGTTTTGTGAGTTCTTTTCTGCGTAATACGATTCTTCTGTTTATGCTTATTCCTGTGTATGGGTTGTTTTCCGGCAAAAAACAGCTTTTCATCATCGGGCTTATCTATATTCTACTGTATATCGAGACACTTTTTCGTGCAAACAATCCCATTTTAAACAGGAATGCACCAGTGATCATTTTTGGTGCGGTTTTGTACATGGTTGCATTTTATTACATATTCGATACTATTGAAAGGATGCACATTTACCAGGTTCAACTGAATGATCGCCTTACAAAACAAAAAGAACAGGCTGAGGTACAGAAGGCAAATATTGAACGGCTTTACGCCGAACTCAAGGATTCTAACCAAAAGTTGACCGAATCAAACCAGACAAAAGACAAACTCTTTTCAATCATTGCACACGATTTACGAAGTCCGTTTAACAACATTCTGGGCATTTCAGAAATATTGGTGAAAAACGTAGAGGACTTTAAGCTTGAAGAATCAAAAATGTATCTGGAACTGATCAGTGTATCAGCAAAAAACACGCTTATCTTACTCGACAACCTACTAAACTGGTCAAAAAGCCAGACCGGACAAATTATTTTCACACCAAGGAAAACAGATTTAGCTGCGGTTATTCAGGAAATCATCAAACAATCAGAATCAGCAGCAAACCGTAAAAAGATTTCCCTGACACAGATACAGCAGGAGGATATTATTGTTTCCACAGATGAGAATATGGTAAAGACTATCTTGCGCAATCTTGTTTCCAATGCCATCAAATTCACGGAAACAGGAGGGAATGTAACGATTTCAGCGGTTACGGAACAAAACCGGATTAAGATCACGGTTTCCGACAACGGGATTGGAATACCGGAGGAAACGCGAAAAAAGTTGTTCGGTATTTCTGCCAACATTAGCACTTCCGGAACGGCCAACGAAGGAGGCTCGGGTCTGGGACTGATTCTTTGCAGGGACTTTGCAAAATTACTTGGCGGGGAAATATCGGTGGCAAGTGAACCGGGAAAAGGCAGCGATTTTAAGTTTACAATACCTTATCCTGATCCCAATAACCTGTGAGCCGGGAGGCCGTTTTGCAGGTTGAGTGCGATTGTGACCCATTGCGCTGACGAATATAAAATCAACATACAAATGGACCAAAAGTATATTTTTCACAACACTTGTTACGACCGGGAACTGTTAAGAAAAGAAGAGATCTGCCTGGATGAAAACGGCATCGATTATCAGGTAGAGATCAGAGAAGGCTGGAGGCAGGCCCGTGCGCCGTTGGCGGATAATTTTGAGGCGGAAGTTTCCATTCACGAGAAAGACTTTGCCCGGGCCGACCCGCTGTTAAAAGATATCATTAAAAAATTTGCTTAGCCATAAAAGAAGTGGCTCACAGATTTTGTGCCCGTTATTTTTTGTTCTATGAATAAAATTCCCTCCCGGAGTGCCTGTCCCGAATTCATTCGGTAGGTATAGGGGCGGGGTAAAGAAAGTAATGATGCGTGATCTACATTCGGATTTTACCTGTTCATTTCTTTGCTGCGTCCAAAGAAACCAGCCCTGACAGGGTTTTCAAAAAAATCATAACCCAGCAGGATTATCCTTTGTAGATCATGTAAAATGTCATGGAGGTCAGGGTGATGAGGGTGGCAAAACCGTAATAGATCAGCGCGTATTTGAATTTATTTCTGTCGGAGTGGGATTTGGAAGTAAAGATCTTGCCGATTTGTGCCAGCACCACGGCGAACAACATCACGCTGAAGTGCTCTACCGACCAGAACCGCAACGACATGATGTGGCTGACTTCGGTCGGGGAAGTCATCTGATAGCGGTTGGCGGGCATCATCAGATACAGGATGATCCCCAGGATCAGTCCCAGGTAAAGCAGGATGATGAACGAATTCTCCAGATAGACATAATTGCGGGTGTAGACTTTGTTCCGTTTGAAGGTGCCGCGGAACAGCAAAAAAGTCAACACCAGCGACACCAGCATGAACAGCGCGCTGGTCCAGATATGAATATTGAGGATGACTGTGTACATTTTTTTAGCTTGTTCAAAAGTAAACATTTGATTTTATCAGGCATTTCATTTTTAAAGTTTTTTAATCCTGCAGGAAACGGCGTTAAAAATTACTTATTCGTACTTTTGTAAAAAGTTTATCGCATGAATCAGAATACGCAAGAAAGTCTTGATGTCTTTCCGCTGATCAGGGAAAGATGGAGTCCGAGGGCTTTCAGCACACAGGCAGTGGAAGAGTACAAAATCCTGAGCCTGTTGGAAGCCGCCCGATGGTCACCCTCGGCTTCCAACGAGCAGCCCTGGAGGTTTGTAGTTGGGAGAAAAGGCGACGAGAAATATCAGAAGATCTATGAGGCACTGGACGACTGGAACAAGAAATGGATTCAGGAGATCCCGCCGATATTGGTGCTTAATCTGGCAAAGAAACACACCATGCACAGCGGGCGTGTCAACCCGACGGCAGAGTATGACCTGGGTCAGGCGGTTTTTGCCATGGTACTGGAGGCCTTCCATCTGGGCATGATCGCCCATGAGATGAGCGGCTTCGACCACCCAAAGATGCTGGAATTGCTGGGTCTCTCCGACGAATATGAGCCGGTTTCGGTCACCGTATTCGGGTACCACGGCGACGACAAACAGCTGCCGGAATACTATTACAAGCAGGAGCACCGCATCCGGGAACGCAAACCCATCGAAGATCTGCTTTTATAATTTTGAATCTTATTCACTTTATCATGAAGAAAACCGGCCCTATCAGAAAAGTAAATCTATTCCTCTTGGTATTTGCCTTTGTGCTGACATCCTGCGGACAGAGCCATCATTCCGGTAACAACCGGGCGGAAAATCATCAAAAAACCACGCATGTGATCCCGGATTTTAATGCCGATTCGGCCTATGCCTACACGGCCAAACAGGTGTCCTTCGGGCCGCGTGTGCCGGGAACCAAAGCCCATGATGCCTGTGAAGACTGGATTGTGGGGAAACTGAAACAGTGGAGCGATACGGTGATCGTGCAACCTTTTGAAGCCCGGACTTACGATGGCGTGATGCGGAAAGGACAAAATATCATCGCTTCGTTTTCGCCCCGGAACCCGAACCGGATCCTGTTGCTGGCACACTGGGATTCTCGGCCTTTTGCCGATCACGACCCGGATCAGTCCAAATGGCATCATCCCATTGATGCTGCCAACGACGGGGCCAGCGGCGTAGCGATCCTGATGGATATGGCAAGACAGTTTCACGCACATCATCCGAATATCGGTGTGGACATTGTTTTAACGGACCTGGAAGACTGGGGACCACCGGCATTTTTGCATAAACCGGGAAAAGAAAGCGATTGGGCGCTGGGGGCCCAATACTGGGCACATCATCCTCAGGTTCCGGGCTATTCGGCCAAGTTCGGGGTGTTGCTGGATATGGTTGGCGCCAAAAATCCCACCTTTTTGAAAGAGAAATTTTCGATCGAATATGCCGCGTATTACGTAAACCTGATCTGGAATACCGCAGCAGGTCTGGGGTATGACAATTATTTCGTGAATAAAACCGGTTTTTACATCGACGATGACCATATCTTCATTAACAAAATCGCCGGAATCCCGACGGTAGATATTATTCAGCAGGACGGGTCCAGTCCCAACGGCACGTTCTGGAAGTACTGGCATACTTCACACGACACGATGGATAAGATCGACAAAAACACACTGAAAGCCGTCGGCCAGGTAATGCTGACGATCGTTTACAACCAGTAGCGAATTGAGCTATCCATGTTAAACCGGCCGTCTTGTTCAGGTTTATGGAACAGGACGACCGGACACTATAACAAATTTATCCCTGTTTTATTTTAGCTTTTTTTCAAGCATGGTAGTAGCTATGAACCATAGCAACAAGGAAATCAGATAGATGAAAATCCCATAAAGTGTACTAATCATGGACACTCTGATCCCACCAAACATCATCTTCGGAGAAACCCCGCCCATTTGTGCAACGTATGAAAATGCCGAATAAAGGCCGATCAGTTGTCCCAAAACTCCTGTCACCAGGGCAAACAGCCCGATGGATTTTCCGTATCCCAATTTTCGCATGGCTGTTTCCGTAGTCATTTTCCGGTCAACATTACCCATAATAAAATGGTAAATCATCCACGCTACCATTATAAGGAACAAAATTGACAGAAGACTCATAAAAAGGGGGCCTCCCATGTAAAAAAATTCTCCTAATGCTTTCATGACTTTAATTTTTGTTAATACTGGCACTAAGTTATAACCTGCGTTGGGGCAGTTCAAGGTCAAATCCGGTTCTTAAACGGTTGTCTGTCGATTTACGCTTGCAAGAATGACTTTTTTAACGAATTTAGTGGTAAATATTCAAAAAACATGAAGATAAAATCGAATAATCCGCTTTACCATATTCTGTACATTATTTTTGTAATTCTGATCTTAACGTTGGTTTTCGGATTGTCGTGGAACAACAAGATGGCAGCTTTTTATTTTATAAGCATGCTCCTTCCCGTTGTTCTGGGAACATCATACTTCTTTAATTATGTGCTGGTACCCCGGTTTTATCTGAAGAAGAAATATTTCCGGTTCGGACTTTATACCCTTTACACTTTTATTATTTCGCTGTATCTGGAAACAGTAGTTCTCCTATTTTCTCTGATCTATATAACGAACTACAGCTTCAGCAACATGAACCCAAATGCTTCAGACACACTGTTGCTGGCAGTTATCCTGTATCTGATTGTATTTCTGGGTTCTATTTTGCTCATGGCACGTCAGATCAAAGAAAAGCAACAACTTATTCAACAACTTATGGTAGAGAAGGAGAAAATGAAGAAGGCTTTTCTCGAGATCATGTCTAACCGGAAGGTGACCAAAATCCCTTACCAAGAGATCCTTTACATCGAAAGCCTTGCCGATTATATTAAAATCATTACGACAAACGGTGAGATCATCAGCAAGGAGAAGATCAGCCATCTGGCTTCCAGGCTGCCGGAATTGTTTTTGCGGATCCATCGGTCGTTTATCGTGAATACGGAAAAGATAAGGAGTTTCTCTTACAATGAAGTTCAGGTAGGAGAACTTTATCTGAACATTGGACGCAGCTACCGGGAAGCCGTCAGAGAAGCTTTGAAAAGCAATCCCCATCAGACAAATTAGAGATCGCCATCAGATTGGCTGTCCCGTTACCGTAACTTTTTTCGTGATTTGGTATTTTTAAAAAATCAAAGGGCGACCGGTTTCCAAAAAATTCGCTAATTTGGCGCCGAATAACCAAACATGAAACAGCGCAATAGCCAGATCATGCCCGATCTTTTCCATATTTCCAAGATGTATAAAAATACGGGGAAAATTTCTGCCCGGTCTCTGTCGAGTAACACATCGTGGATAAGCGACTTGAAGCGTAAATGGTAAAGCAGCCGGAGCTTTAGACAAAGAAAAGCATTGTGTAACTTCAATTCTGTGTTGACCATGAACAAGAAAAAACAAAAAACCGCATCCGGCAAGCAGCGCAAATTCTCGCCAAAACTGTTTTTAATCTTATATATTCCCATACTGATTTTTACGTTCTTTTACCACTACAATCATGTCTTCGATCGGAAAATTGATTTGGGCGGGGACAATGCGGCTTATTATATTTTGGGCAATTCCATTGCAACCGGTCAGGGTTACACCAATATCCAAACCAAGGAGAAAATAGCCAATACCCATTTCCCTCCCGGCTATCCCCTGATTATCGCAGCTGCTTCAAAATTGTTTTCCAACAACATCTTGTTTATCAAAAAGGTAAACGGTTTCTTTCTTTTTTTATCGGTTGGATTACTGTTTCTGGTGGTTTACGAGCTCACGGGGAATTACCATATTCCGTTTATCACCAGCCTTTTCATCCTGTTTAATTTCTTTATATTGCGTTATTCCACCATCATGATGAGCGAGATTCCTTTTCTGTTTTTTTCAACCCTGTGCCTGTGGCTCGTCATGAAAACAGATTTCACGCGGCCGGTTCAAAAGAACTGGCTCTTTTTCATCCTGATCGTCTGCGTAGCTTTTACTTATCAGATACGTTCCTTTGGTTTGGCGCTTTTAATAGGAATTGCTTTGTTTTTAGCTTTTCATAAACGCTGGAAATACATGGCAACGCTTGTCGCGGGATTTATTTTGCTGGCCTTACCGTGGTATATTCGATCCAAAAGCATTGGCGGTAACGCGTACATCAGCGAACTGCTTCAAAAAAATCCCTATCGCCCCGAATTGGGGAAAATGGGTTTTCTTGACTGGTTTACCCGGTTCTGGCAAAACCTTGAAAGATATATCACCCGCGAAATCCCCACCGGGACTTTCGATTTCATACGCATCACAAACTATAAGCAACCTATCACAGCCGGCGAATGGGTCGTCGGAATTATTATTATTCTGGTAATGATCTATGGACTGATCAGACTCAAAAAATTTTTCAAACTCTTTCTTTTTTATTTGATTGCCGCCTTCGGAATTTTATTGCTTTGGCCTGAAGTATGGGTCGGAACGCGGTTTGTGCTGCCTTTGATCCCCTTGCTTTCCTTTCTGTTTATAAACGGCGCTGTTGAATTGATCAGCTTGCTTGGATTCAGGGTTTTGAAAATCAAAAGCCAGAACGCCATTTATCTGACCCTGGTTGCGTTGAGCCTTTTGTCAATGAACAGCTATGGAAAAGGAGCTCTTAAAACGCTGAAATTCGATGCCAAAGGCAGATTTGGCAACAATTACCAAAATTATTTCAAGCTAGCCGAATGGATTAAGAAAAACGCCTCCCCTACATCCGTGACCTGTTGTAGAAAAGGAGCACTGTTCTATCTATATTCCGGGAAATATGTAACCGGATTTGAAAATACGAACAACGTGGAAGAAGAAATCAAGTATCTTGAAAAAGTGGGAACAAATTATGTGATACTTGACCACTTGGGTTATTCATCTACCGCGCTGTACCTGTTTCCGGCTATAAAAAAATATCCGAATAAATTTAAGGAAATCGTGCATTTGAAAAATCCGGACACCTATCTGCTTCAATTCTATCCTCACGTGGGTTACTGGGGACAGTGGAAAAACAACATGCGAAACGGTTTCGGCACTTTCCAATGGGTAAACGGGATGAAATACGAAGGAAATTGGAAAAACAATCTGAGAAGCGGAAAGGGGACGCTTTTCAACCCAAATGGCGAACGATTGGAAGGCGTATGGAAGAACGACAAATTAAACGGAATGGCGGTGTTAAAATTGCCGGATGGAAAAATAAAAGAATGGATTTTGTACAAAGACAACCACGCCGTCAAAGTGTATCAGAAAACCAAGCCGCAATGATAAAAAAACGGGCCGGAAAATTTCCGGCCCGTTTCAGTTTGAGGTTAATATTGAGGGCTATTAAGCTGTCTTCATTTCCTTGACAGCTTCAATTAATTGAGGTATCACTTTAAAGGCATCGCCCACGATACCGTAATCGGCAGCTTCGAAAATCGGAGCTTCCGGGTCCTTGTTGACGGCTACGATCACTTTGGAAGAGCTGACGCCTCCCAGATGCTGGATAGCACCCGAAATTCCAAAGGCCAGGTACAGGTTCGGTGCAATGATCTTTCCGGTCTGTCCCACATGTTCTTCATGCGAACGCCATCCTTCATCAGACACCGGTCTCGAACAGGCCATACCGGCGCCAAGCAAATCGCCGAGTTCTTCCAGGCCGCCCCAGTTTTCAGGGCCTTTCATACCACGGCCGCCGGAAACCACGATTTCTGCATCTGTCAGCAGCACCTTTCCGGTAATCTTGTGTGTATCCACCACTTTGGTGTTGAATTCGCCGTCTGCGATCTGAGGATCGTAAACTTCGATGGCGGTGTCAACGGGATTTTCGACGATCTCGAAAGAATTCTGGGCAAAGGTCAGTACCCGGATATCGGATTTGATCTGAATGTTGGCAAAAGCTTTTTGTGTAAAGACTTTCTTGCGGACCACAAAAGGATCCACGCTTACCGGAAGTCCAATGATTCCGGAAACCAGCCCGGCATTCAGTTTTACGGAAACCCGCGGCGCAATGGCTTTGCCTTCGTTGTTGTGGGCCAGAATAATTACTTTGGCTCCTTCTTTGGCAGCAGCTTTGGCTACCGCATCTGCCAGCGCTTTGTTGTCGAGCGACTCAAAACGGTTGTCCTGGACGTTCAACACTTTGCCGGCACCGTATTTTCCCAACGATTTCAACTCATCATCAGCCACATGGCCTATGGAAAGTGCCGTTGCTGTGATGCCCATTTGTTTTGCAATGGCGGAAGCCAGCGAGACCATCTCGTAACTCAGCTTTTTGAATTTGCCATCCCAATTTTCTGTATATACTAAAACTGACATTTTTCTACGTTTTTAGGTTAAGATTAAAGTACTTTGGCTTCTTCGTGCAACAAGCGGATGAGTTCTTTCGCATTGTCTTCTTCCACCATCTTGCAGGCTGCCTTCGGTTCAGGAAGCTCAAAGCCGAGGAATTCGGTTTTAGCTTCCGCATCTGCCGGAGCTACTACATTCAGCGGTTTTTTCCGGGCCATCATAATGCCGCGCATGGCGGGGATCCTGGGCTCAATGGCGATCCCTTTCTGAACGATCAGCACCACCGGCGCCGGAACCGACAGGATCTGTGAGCCGCCGTCGATATCGCGGTGTACCTTTAGGGCGCCGTTTTCGATTTCCAGTCCCGAGACGGCCGAAACGGAGTTGATGCCCAGCAGTTCTGCCAGCATGCCACCGACGCCGGCACCGTTATAATCTGAAGCTTCGATACCGGCCAGGATCACATCGTAACCTTCGGCTACTTTCGCCAGCTGACTTGCGACAAAGAAAGCATCCTGCGGTAAAGCATCCACGCGGATGGCGTCGTCTGCTCCCACTGCCAGGGCTTTACGAAGCGTACTTTCTGTGATTGCTGTTCCTACGTTGGCCACTGTAATGGACTCCACCGCCCCGGCTTCCTTTAATTCCATGGCCCGGGTCAGTGCCAACTCATCCCAGGGATTGATGATCCATTGTACGCCATTCGTATCAAAGGCTTTGTTGTCCCCGGTAAACCTGATCTTGGTAGTCGTGTCAGGTACGTTGCTTATTAATACCAGTATTTTCATGATCTGTAAATTGTATAATTCAGTTTATCGTTCAAATATAAAAAAAAATTACAAATTATTACGCATGCAAACTATTTTTTAAGAAAAAATAATGTTTTTTGACAAAATTCTTTCTCAAAAAAATACTCCCGATACAATGTTATAATCCTTGTAATATCCTCAATGACACCCGGCCCGGATTCTCTGCTTCAGCAGATGGAACACGACGACAAATCCGGTTATTTCTTCAGCAGACTTCGGGAGATAATGATCTTCTGAATTTCAGAAGTCCCTTCATAGATCTGCGTGAGTTTGGCTTCGCGCATCAGGCGCTCCACATGATACTCTTTCACGTAACCGTAACCGCCGTGGATCTGCACGGCTTCCGTTGTTACCTCCATCGCAATATCAGCAGCATATTGTTTGGCCATGGCCCCGGCCACGGTAATCGACTGATGGTTGTCTTTCAGCCAGGCAGCTTTCAGGCACAGATTCCGGGCATTTTCAATTTTCACGGCCATATCGGAAAGTTTGAATGCCAGCGACTGATGATTGAAGATCACGGTACCGAAAGCCTTTCTTTCCTGAGAATAAGCTACGGCTCTTTCAAAAGCACCGGAAGCAATTCCCAGTGCCTGCGCTGCGATGCCGATACGGCCCGCTTCGAGCACCATCATGGCAAATTTGAAACCGAATCCATCCTCCCCGATCCGGTTTTCTTTGGGCACTTTCACATCTGAAAACATCACGGAATGGGTATCGGAACTGCGCATCCCCATTTTATTTTCATGCGGCCCCAATGTGATGCCCGGTGTATTTTTGTCTACGATAAAGGCATTGATGCCACGTGATTTTTTGTCAGGATGGGTTTGTGCCATCACGATATAAACCGATGCGGAAGATGCGTTGGTGATCCAGTTTTTGGTTCCGTTAAGCACGTAATAATCGCCTTTATCTTCGGCCACCGTATGCTGATGCGTGGCATCGGAACCTGCTTCAGGCTCCGAAAGCAGGAAAGCGCCGATCACCGCTCCACGTGCCAATGGTTTTAAATATTTCTGTTTCTGTGCTTCATTTCCGAACCGATCCAGACCGTAACATACCAATGAATTGTTCACCGACATGATCACCGCCACGGAGGCATCCACCTTGGCAATCTCCTGCAAGGCCAGCACGTAGGAAACGGTATCCATGCCGGCGCCGTCGTATTCCGGGGAAACCATCATGCCCAGAAATCCCAGTTCTGCCAGGTTTTTAACATGTCGTGCCGGGAATTCAGCTTTCTCTTCGCGTTCCAGTACATCCTGGATCAGTTCGCGCTGAGCATAGTCGCGGGCAGCCTGCTGAATCATAAGCTGCTCTTCCGTAAATTCAAAATTCATGGTTTGAAATATTACTGTTATTGTCCGGTTACAAACCTACGAAATATTTATTTTTTAACGTGTCTAAATTTCACCAGCGCTGTTCCAATAACCGGTCGGCCGTCCGGTTAAAATCGGCAACGATTTCCTGTACAATTTGTTCTGCAGGCTTCACCTCATGAATGATGGCTGCGACCTGTCCGATCTCCAGTTCGCCTTCTTCCAGATCGCCTTCGAACATGCCTTTTTTGGCCCGTCCGTGTCCCAGCAATTCAATGAGCTCCTCCCTGGCGGCACCGGAAAGTTCCGCTTTGCGAACTTTTTCGAAGAAAGCATTCCGCAGCAACCTTACCGGGACCAGTTTTTTCATGGAGAGAAAGGTATCCCCGTCGTCAGAGGCGACAATCTTATTCTTGAACGCTTCATGGGCCGAGGACTCAGTGGAGGAGGCAAAGAGACTTCCAATCTGCACTCCGTCCGCACCCAGGGCCATGGCAGCAAAAGCTGCTTTTCCGGAGGCGATACCTCCTGCCGCGATCAGAGGAATATCTATGATCTCGCGGATCATCGGGATCAGCACCATGGTGGTAGTTTCCTCCAAACCGTCATGGCCGCCGGCTTCAAAACCTTCGGCCACGATGGCGTCCACCCCGGCTTCCACCGATTTCAGGGCAAATTTCCTGTTTGCCACCACATGCACCACCGTGATCCCTTTTTCTTTGAGAAAGGGCGTATATTTCTTCGGATTGCCTGCCGAGGTAAAAACGATCTTCACACCCTGACGTACGATGATTTCCATCAGTTCGTCCGTCTGCGGATACAGCAGCGGCACATTGACACCAAAAGGCCTGTCGGTCGCTTTTTTACATTTGATAATATGTTCCTCCAGTACTTCGGGGTACATGGACCCCGAGCCGATGAGGCCCAGCCCCCCGGCATTGCTCACCGCTGAAGCCAGTTTCCAACCGCTGCACCAGATCATCCCGGCCTGGATTACCGGATACTTTATATTAAATAGGGAGGTGATTCTGTTCATATAATTTCGGTCTGTTTTTTGATCAGCGGGGTTTTGCGCTATCGTAAGACGACTGTTTGACAATCGTTTATTACATTGACTTCATCATCTCTCCTACCACCAAACTTGCATCCTGCCGGATATCCAGAATCGTGGCTTCGAGCATGTAGCAAGGCGTGGTGAAAACATTGTATTTTGTATCGTGAACCACCTGGCCGTGTGAAGTAACCACATGCTTTCCGCCCATCTTCCGGATGGTATCGGCGGTTCCAGGATCGCTTCCTATGGTTACTTCCACCCCCTGGATGACCTTGGCAACGGCTGCCGGAGCAATACAGAGTGCTCCAATGGGTTTGTGATTTTCAAGCATGAGCTTGATGGCACGTTCCACATCCGGGTTTACCGTGGCATCGGCACCGTCAAAAGCTACGGTGGACAGATTTTTGGCAGCTCCGAAACCGCCGGGAAAGATCAAGGCATCGTAATCTTTCGCATGGAAAGCACTCAGCGGTTTTATATCGCCACGGGCAATTCTTGCCGATTCTACCAGCACATTTCGCTTTTCATTCATCTCTTTTCCCGTAAGGTGATTCACAACATGATATTGCTCAACATCCGGGGCAAAGCACTGGTACACGGCTCCGGCTTCCATAATGGAAAGCAGGGTCATGGTGGCTTCATGAATTTCGGCTCCGTCGTAAACGCCACATCCCGAAAGGACTACGGCAAACTTTTTCTTTTCCATAACTTGTATATTTTAGGTTTAGCGCGTTGTGCTAAATTAATAAATTGACCCGTTTGGCGGGAGACCTTTGGGATTTTTAACAATTACGGGATTTCCGACTCGTCACGCTGATAATCATTAAAATGATAAATTTGCAGCTTATGAAGCTACTCATTGTTGAAGACGATCATGAAATTCAGGAATCCATTCTGGCTTATCTGAAACCGGAGGGTTATACCTGCGAACAGGCTTTTAATTTCAAAGAGGGACTGAATAAAATCGACTTTTTCAATTACGATTGTGTTTTGATCGATATCAACCTGCCGGATGGCAGCGGAGTAGAGCTGATCAAGGCGCTGAAAAGGATGAAGAAGCAATGCGGCATTATTGTGATCACGGCGCGCGATGCCATCAACGACCGGGTGAAAGCCCTGGAATTCGGTGCGGACGACTATCTTGTAAAACCCTTTAATCTGGCGGAACTGAACGCCCGTATCAAGTCCCTGATCCGACGCATCAATTTCAACGGAGAAAGCCAGATTGTAGCAGGTGATCTGATCATCTTTCCGGATAATTTCAAGGTGACGGTGAAAGGCAAACCGCTGGAGCTGACCAAAAAGGAATTCGAACTGTTGGTTTTCTTTGCTTCCAACTCAGGACGTGTGATTGCCAAAGAAAGCCTTGCCAGTCAGCTTTGGGGTGAAAACATGGACTTTTCCTATTCCTTCGATTTTGTCTACGCCCAGATAAAGAACCTACGGAAAAAACTCCGTGACAAAGGAGCCAAAGACTATTTCCAGACCATTTACGGAGTGGGTTATAAATTTGAGGCCGAATGAAATTACTGACCAAAACCACGCTTTATTTTGTGACGATCACGCTCGTCGTATTCTTTCTGGGCGGAATCGGCCTCTACGTCATTATGCAAAACCTGGTAGAAAAGGAGGTAAACAATGAGTTGTACGACCGCATCCATTTCGTGCTAAGTGAAGTCTATCAGACCAGCACCATGAAAAATGTCAAGTTTATTGCCAGCGAACCCATCGATATAGAAAAAGTTGAAAATCCGCATCGTGCGACGACATTTGAGTTAAAGGATACAGTGCTTTTCAATAGTGTGCAACGTTTCTATTCGCCTTATCGCCGGTTGACAACGGTCGTGCAAACCAAAGACGGGAATTACTACCGTATCAGCATTTATAAATCGCTGATCGCTTCTAACATTCTGATCGAGCGGGTAGCGCTGATCACCACGCTCATGCTGCTGCTGTTTATTTTGCTGGCCTACTTCCTGAACCGGTATATTTTCGGAAAGATCTGGGCCGACTTTTTCGATTCACTTCATAAGATTCAGGAATTCAGTTTGAGCAATCCGCAGAAAGAAGCATTTTCTTCTTCGGAGATCATCGAATTCAACGAGCTGAACCGCGTGCTGAACAAGATGATAGATAAGATCATCAACGATTACGAAGGCGTGAAAGAATTTACCGGAAACCTGTCGCACGAAGTACAGACACCGCTGGCGGTCATCAAAAACAAAACCGACCTGCTTTTCCAGGAATCGTTGAATGAAGAGCAATTCAAGCTGGCAGGTTCGATCTATTCCGCCACCAACCGGCTGTCGGAGATCGTGAGAAGTCTCGGACTGATCGCCCGCATCGACAAGAATCAGTTTACCAACCTTACCAGCATCGATCTGGATGGCATTATCAGGGAACAGCTTGAGAATTTTGATTCGCTGATTGAATCCAGAAAGATTAAAGTAACCGTCAACATCGAAAGCCGGCCGACACTTATCATGGATAAAAACCTGGCGGAGATCCTCATCAACAACCTGATCAAAAACGCCGTCAGGCACAATGTGGAAAAAGGATTCATCAACATTATCATCACCGAAAAATCGATACAGCTTTCCAATTCAGGAGACGATCCGGGTGTTCCCACCGAAGAGCTTTTCGAACAATTTTCGCGGGCTTCGAAGGACGGGTACATGGGCATCGGGCTGGCCATTGTCCGAAAGATCACGGATTACTACGGGTTAAAAGTCACCTACGAATATCACCATCAAAACTCAGAACACCGGTTTGTCATCACATTTTCATAATATTCACCGGAACCCTTTTACTGTGATAGCCTGCACAGCTTATATCAAGCAAACCAGGTCTTTATTTGTAATTTTTATAAATTAAGAAATCTACATATTTTTCTACGTAATTTCAGAATTCATACAGATTCTCCCACGTTCTTTGCACTACAAAAATTCTAAAAAAGGAAAATGACAGGTTTAATAGGAATCAGCTATAAATCAGCAGACTTAGTAGTCAGAGAACGTTTTTCCTTTAGCAGGGAAGAAATTTCTGAGATAGCTGAAAACTGTTTGAAAAGCGGATACATCAACGGAATGGTCATTCTTTCCACTTGCAACCGCAGCGAAATCTATTACAATTGCCCAAAGGAAAAAACCAAAGAAGCTGCAGACACCATTTTGAACGAGCTGGCCGAAAAGAAAAATTACAATAGTTCACTTTCATCCTATTTTTATTTCAAGGAAAATTCGGAAATGGTGGAACATCTGTTTAAGGTAGTTTCCGGTATAGACTCTATGATTCTCGGAGAAGACCAGATTATCGGTCAAACAAAAGAAGCATTCAGCTATGCTGAAGAAATAAAGTCAACCGACAAGATCTTAAGGCGGCTTTTTACCAAAGCATTCGAAATTGGCAAAAGGGTTCGTACCAGGACCGAAATCAGTCGTGGCTCCGCTTCTGCCAGTGCAGCAGCCGTGAACCTGGCACATCAGCGCTTTGTCCGCATGCCGGAACTTCATGTAATGATGATCGGCGCAGGTCAGACCGGGCAGCTGGTGCTGAACAACCTGAGAAAAACAAAATTTGCTTCGCTGACCGTTGCGAACCGCACTTTGTCGAGAGCCCAGGAGGTGGCTGAAATTTATGGCGGAAAAGCCATTAAAATAGATGACATTGAGCAGTACCTTCCGGGATGCGATATGATCTTCATTGCCACCGATGCCAAGGAACCCATTGTAAAACTGGAAACGGTTAAGAAAGTTATTCGACAAAGAGGCAACAAAACGCAGTCGTATTTCGACCTTTCTGTTCCGCGCAATATTGAAGACAGCATTGCCGAAATCGAAGGCGTGGAACTTTTCACCATCGACGATCTGCAAAGCATTGTTCACAATACAAACAACAACAGACAGAAGGAAATTACCACGGCCATGGAAATCATCGACAATGCTACTGAAAACTTCACAGAATGGGAGCATGAACAAGAGCTGGTTCCCATGATCCTGAAGATCAAAAAGAATTTTCACGAACTCAATCAGGCAGAAATGGAAGAGTTCATGAAAATCCGTTCCTTAAAAGAACACGAGTTATTAGAAGAATATTCAAAACACATCACAGATAAGTTTGCCCGGGTTTTCATTAAAAACCTTAAAAGCATCTCCAAGGAAGTCGACAACAGCAAAGATTTCATCTCGATGGCTGAGGGTTTTTTTGAATTGTAGGAAATATGAGTAAAGAGGTAAAAATCGGAACGCGCGGCAGCAAGCTGGCATTGTATCAGGCTGAAAAAACAAAAAGTACTCTGGAAGAAAAATTTCCGGAGATCAAGTTTTCACTGGAGATTATTCATACCAAAGGAGATAAAATCCAAGACATTGCTTTATCCAAAATAGGAGATAAAGGGCTATTTACCAAAGAAATAGAACAAGCATTGCTGGATGGTCATATTGACATGGCTGTTCACAGCATGAAAGATCTGCCCACAGCATTTCCCAAATCCCTGAAACTGGGAGCCGTTTTGGAACGTGCTGAGTGTCGTGAAGCCTTGATTGCTCAGAAAGGCAGAAAATTAGAAGATTTAAATGAAAACGATATAATAGGCACCTCCAGTGTAAGGCGTAGAGCCCAACTTCTGAAGATGAATCCTAAATTTAAGGTTGTTGATATTCGTGGAAACGTCCAGACTCGCTTAAAGAAGTGGAGTTCAGGTTATTGCACTGCTACAATCATGGCTGCAGCAGGCATTCAGAGACTGGAACTGGGGGAGGTTATTAGCGAGCTGGTGAGTCTTGATAAGATGATTCATGCACCTGCGCAGGGGATCATAGCCATCGAAACAAGGGAAAAGGATGCATTTGTAGATTCCTTGATGGCAGAAATTAATCACAAAGAGTCCTGGATTATGGCCCAGGCAGAATATGCTTTCCTGGCAGCCCTCGAAGGAGGCTGCCAGGTCCCAATAGCATGTCACTCTGAGGTGAATGGAGAAGAAATCAGCATTACCGCACAAGTACTTTCGCCCGACGGAAGCCGGTCGATAAAAGATACCGTAAAAAGTAATACTGCCCAGGCAGTAGAAACCGCGCAAAAACTGGCCGCTTCCTTCTTGCAACGGGGAGCCTTAGAAATCTTAGGAAGCATTGAGCGCCAAACAACTAAATAGTATCCCGGGGGGAAAGTCTGTCATTAGCACACAGCCCTTCGAACAAGCCGAGAAACTAAAAACGGCTTTGGAAGGCAGTGATATTTCCTTTTTTAATCTGCCGATGATCCATACCGAGGCCTTGCCTCTATCCAGAGAAATTATCGATGTTATCCAGAACCTGAGCCACTTCAGCCTGGTGATCTTTACCAGCAAAAATGGGGTCGGGGCATTCTGGAAAGCGTTGGAACAGATGAAGATCATTTTCCCGGCAAGCTTAAAGACCGCTGTGATCGGCAGGGGAACGGCAAAAGCGCTGCAAAAATATCATGGCGATCCCGACTTCATGAATGAAGGAAAGACCTCCACGGATTTTGCGGCTTATTTAAAATCGGGCATTCTCAGCGAAAGGGACAATGTGTTGCTGGTTCAGGGAAACCTGGCTCCCGATTTTCTGTTGAACGAACTGAATAAAATCGCAGAGGTGAAGAGGATAGATGTTTACCGGACCGTACCAGAAGAAACCTGCGATGAAAATATATTAAACGAAATCCGGAACAACCGTTACGGATTACTGGTTTTCAGCAGCCCTTCCGGCTTTTCGAATTTTTACAGATTTTACCAACGTGGTGCAGAAGAAAAATTTCCGCTCAGAATTTTATCTATCGGGAATACCACCACAGAAGCCATTTCCGGGATTTGCAAAGCAGACATCATCACCGCCCAAAAACCGGATACATTGGGCTTGAAAAATGAAATTTTAAATTATTTCCATTAAAAAATTTAAATCATGAGCTTTCCAACAACAAGACTAAGAAGATTGCGTTACAACCCCGTTTTACGGGATATGGTAACCGAAACCAAAGTGACGACCGACGACCTCATCATGCCGTTGTTTGCCTGTCCCGGAAAAGGCGTGAAAAATCCAATTGTTTCCATGCCCGGAAATTATCAACTTTCCATCGACTTATTGGTTGAAGAATGTAAATCACTGATGGATGTAGGCATTCGTGCTATCATCCTGTTTGGAATTCCGGAAGAAAAAGACGAAACCGGTATGATCGCCGCTCATGACGACGCCATTATTCCGCGTGCTATCGATGCCATCAAGAAAAATGTTCCCGGCATGTACGTCATTGCCGACGTCTGCAACTGCGAATACACCACCCACGGGCATTGTGGCGTGATTGTCGACGGCGACGTGGAAAACGATCAGACCCTGAATTCACTGGTAGCCCAGTGCATTACATTTGCCAAACACGGCGTGGACATGGTCGCTCCCAGCGATATGATGGACGGCCGCGTGAAAGCCATCCGCGAAGGCCTCGACAAAGAAGGATATTATATGACGCCCATCATGGCTTATTCCGCCAAATATGCTTCCGCTTTCTACGGACCTTTCCGGGACGCTGCCGAAAGCGCACCGAAGTTCGGAAACCGCGCCACCTATCAGATGAATCCGCCCCAATCCAATGAAGCCATGCGCGAAATCGAGCTGGATATCATCGAAGGCGCCGACATCATCATGGTGAAACCGGCACTGAGTTACCTGGATATCATCCGCAGAGCAAGAGATCGCTTCGACCTGCCGATTGCAGCCTACAACGTCAGTGGTGAATTTTCCATGGTGAAAGCTGCTGCAGAAAAAGGATGGATTGACGAGGACCGTATCGTGAAAGAAATTCTCACTTCCATCAAAAGAGCCGGCAGTGACCTGATTCTGACCTATCACTCAAAACATTTTGCAGAAATGTTGCTGAAATAAAGAATTTTAACAGAAAGAATTGATTATTTATGGATTATAGCCAAAGCATCAACGCGTTTCAGAACGCACAACAGCTGATCCCGGGGGGCGTCAACTCCCCGGTAAGGGCTTTTAAAAGTGTGGGAATTCCGCCCGTTTTCATCGACCACGGCAAAGGGTCGAAAGTGTATGATATCGACGGCAACGAATACATTGATTTCGTTTCCTCATGGGGGCCTTTGATCCTGGGTCATGCCCATGAAGAGATCCTGAAAGCCATCAACGAAACGGCAAAAAAAGGGACCTCTTTCGGCGCTCCCACACTGATGGAAACCAAAATGGCGCAGCTGATCGTTGACATGGTGCCTTCGGTTGAAAAAGTCAGAATGGTCAATTCGGGAACCGAAGCCACCATGAGTGCCATCCGCCTGGCACGAGCTTTCACCGGAAGGGAAAGGATCATCAAATTCGAAGGAAATTATCATGGCCATGCCGACAGCTTTCTGATCCAGGCAGGGTCGGGCGCCATGACCCTCGGTGTTCCCGACAGCCCGGGCGTTACCAAAGGCACAGCCGGAAATACCCTGGTGGCTCCGTACAACGATGCCGAAGCTGTTGAGAAGCTGTTTGCCAATTTTCCGAACCAGATCGCAGCGGTGATCGTGGAACCGGTGGCAGCCAACATGGGGCTTGTGCCACCTCAAAAAGATTTCTTGCAGGCACTGCGCGACATCACCAAAAATCACCATACCTTACTGATCTTTGATGAGGTGATTACCGGATTCCGTCTGGCACGAGGCGGCGCACAGGAATATTTTGGCATCAATCCCGATCTGACGACACTTGGAAAGATCATTGGCGGTGGTTTGCCGGTGGGCGCTTACGGCGGAAGAAAAGAAATTATGGACATGCTGGCTCCCAACGGCCCGGTTTACCAGGCCGGTACTCTTTCGGGGAATCCGCTGGCCATGGCCGCCGGTTACACCGCGTTGAAGATCCTCAACGGAAGTCCAGGCATCTACGAAAGTCTGGAAAAGAAAGCCGAAAAGCTGGCTGAAGGATTCCGGAAGAATATAGCAGAAACAGGTGTAAACGCCGTCGTAAATCAAATTGGTTCCCTGCTGACGGTGTTCTTCACCGACGAGGTGGAAGTCAGTTCATTCGAGCAGGCGGCAAAATCAGATACCGGTCGCTTTGCCGAATATTTCAGATTGTCGCTGGAAAATGGTATTTACCTGGCGCCTTCACAGTTTGAATGTGCTTTTGTCAGCGATGCGCATACACCTCAGGATATTGAAAGAACCATCCAGGCCAACCGGGCAGCGCTGGAAAAAATGGCCATAAACAAATAGCATTTATAAAATAATCAGACAATAGATTTATAAATTTTATTACAGCAAATGACTTCAGTTTTTCTAGA
>CAYWBO010000035.1:24375-28112 GCA_964456625.1 uncultured Lentimicrobiaceae bacterium
TGGATTTCACCGACAACGGCCCTGTATTTGAAAAGCCCATTAAAGTGATGTCCGATCCGCTGAAAAACATGGGCCCCGATCCGGAAAAGCTGAATTATATTTATCGTGTGATCGATGAAATTCTGGCCACCCGGCCGGAAAACACGCCGTTGATCGGCTTCTGCGGTGCACCGCTGACGGTGCTGAGTTTTATGATCCAGGGGCTGGGCAGCCGTTCCGATTTCTCGGATGCCGTGAAATGGATGTTTGCGAACCGGGAGACTTTGCCGCAACTGATTGATGCCGTTACGGAAATGACGCTGGTTTATGTCAAAAATCAGATCAAACACGGCATCGAAGCTTTTCAGCTTTTTGAAACCAACGCCGGGCTGATTCCTAACGATTTTTACAAAGAATTTTTCCTGCCTTCGGTAAAGAAGATCGCTGCAGCCGTACGTTCGGAAGGCATTCCGTTTATCTTTTTCCCGAAAGGGCTGGGAAACGGGATCACCATGGTGGATTTTGATGTCTGTGATTTTCTGAGTGTCGACTGGCTCACGTCGATCGAAGAAGCTAGAAGTATTGTAGATGATAAAGTCGGTCTTCAGGGAAACCTGGATCCGCGAGTGCTTTTTGCCTCGAAAGAAGCCGTCGAAAAAGAACTGGAAAAATTTGTCGCTTTCGGAAGAAAACATCAGGACTGGATTTTCAATCTGGGGCACGGCTTTATGCCGGGAACGCCCTTTGAGAATGCCCGTTTTATTACCGACTGGGCCAAAAACCAGGATTGGAAATAACGAAAGTGATTTTGATCAAGAATAAAGATTAAGTTATGAACTTAGAGATTTTTAAAAAATACAACAGGCCCGGGCCGCGTTACACGAGCTATCCCCCGGCAACATTTTTTCAGGGCGGATTTACCCCGGCCCAGTACATCGAACAAATCGGGATCTCCAACCACGACAAGCCTCAGAATATTTCTTTCTATGTGCATATTCCTTTCTGCAACAGACTTTGTCATTTCTGCGGTTGCAACACGGGAATTTCCCAGAAGGAGGAGGTGATCCGTGCCTACATCGATGCCATCATCAAGGAAATAAAGATGGTTGCCAAATACCTGGATCCCAACCGGAAGGTGAGTCAGATCCATTGGGGCGGCGGTACTCCCAATGCCATCAATATGTCGTATATCGAAGAAATCATGCAGGTTTTCCATGACAATTTCAACTTCATCGAAAAGCCTGAAATCGCTGCTGAGTGTCACCCCGGAGAACTGGATCTTGAAGATATCGATCGCATGGCTGCTGTAGGATTTAACCGCATCAGTCTGGGGGTTCAGGATTTTGACCCGGCCATCCTGAAACTTGTGAATCGGGCACCTTCGAAACTACCTGTAGAAGAATTGGTAGCCCACATGAAAGAAATAGGCTTCAACGGTGTTAACCTGGATCTGATCTACGGTTTACCCGGACAGACGCGCGAAAGCTTTGCCGAAAATATCCGGAAGGCGATTGAAGTTTCTCCCGACCGGCTGGCAACATTTTCCTACGCTCATGTGCCGTGGGTAAAATCAGCACAGAAGATCCTGGAAAAAAGAGGCTTACCGACACCTGACGAAAAACTGGAGATGTTCCTCGAAGGCCTGAACGGATTAACCAACGCCGGATACGTGGCTATCGGCATGGACCATTATGCCAAAGAAAACGATGATTTAAGCCTGGCACTCAAAAACAAAACGCTGCACCGGAATTTCCAGGGCTACGTGACCCGCGAGACCACGGGGCAGGTGTATGGATTCGGAAGCTCTTCCATCACCCAGCTTTGGGGCGCTTACATCCAGAATGTCAAAACCTTTAAACAATACATCGAAGAGATCAACAAACAAGGGCTGGCACCGGATAAAGCTTATGTGATGACGACTGAAAACCTCGTCGTTCGTGAAGTGATCACGGAAATCATGTGCAACGGACGCATGGATTTCGACGAAGTAGGGGCTCAGTTCGGTATCAGTGCCGACGAGATCAAGAACATCACGCAATTTGCGCCTGAAAAATTACAGGAACTCATGGATGACCAGCTGGTGAGTATCGAAGGAAATACGGTGAATGTTCACAAAGATGGCTTTTTTGTAGTACGAAATATCGCCATGGCCTTTGACCCGTTGTTGAAGACCACCGACGCCATGTATTCCAAGACTATTTAGTAGGTGACGACGTACAACGTGACGATGTGACAATAGTATCCTATCTGACTGATTATTAAAATCTTCACTGATTCTGACAAATCAGTTATATCATAACAATCAGTGTAGTGCTCAATCTGTGAATTTTTAGAAAACCAGTGTAAAAGTCGCTCCGTTTCCGGTGCGGGACCTCACGGAAATGCTGCCTTTGTGCATCTGCATGATCTGTCTTGACAGGCTGAGGCCGATACCGGAACCGGTTTTCTTGGAAGTAAAAAACGGCATAAAAATCTTATCCATCGCATCCGGGCTGATGCCGATGCCGTTGTCAGCCACTTCGATCACGGTGCGGTTATTCATGTTCACCGAAGCAGTCAGTGAGATCTGACCGTTGTTGTTATTTTTCAGGGCATCTATGGCGTTCAACAGCAAATTGATCATTACCTGGTCGATCAAATCCGGGTCGGCCAGCAGCTTCAGGTCGGAAGGAAAGATCCTGCTGACAACTTTAATATTCTGATTTTCGATCTTGGCGTTCATCAGCTCCAACTGGCGCTGAAACATTTCTTCGATGTAGAAATATCTGAAATGCGGTTTCGGGATACGGGTCAGGTTGCGATACAATTCCACAAAATTCAGTAAGCCCTTACTCCTTTTTTCGATGGTTGCAATGGCACTTTCGATATTTTCCAGATCCTCCTGATCCTCCTCACTGGGGAATTCATGGGATTTCTGATATTCTCTGATGATATCTTGGACCGTAGAAGCCAGCGATGAAATCGGGGTGATGGAGTTCATGATTTCGTGTGTGAGCACGCGGATCAGCATCTGCCACGACTCGATTTCCTTTTGTTCCAGTTCGGGATGAATGTCCTGCAGCGAAACCAGCAGATATTTATCGCCGCGCATCAGAAACTCCGTCGCATGAATGGAAAGCTGCAGTAACTCATCTTCCACATAGAGTTTTACCAGTTTCTTTTCACCGGCTTTGATTTCCATCAAGGTAGTGGAAAGTTCTTCAGATATTTTCTTCAGTTCCTGGATATTACGAACGTGTTTTACCTGCAGCAACCTTTTTACAGCATTGTTATAAACATCGACTTTTCCATCGTGTTTAAAAACCAGCACCCCGATGCTGACATGCTGGATCACCGTAAGGAGATAGTTGAAGTTTTCCTCTTTTTCGGTTTTGGTCCTTTTAAAAGCTTCAATCACCTCATTCATTTCCCGGTTCAGCGCATCGAAACTTTTTCCCATTTCGTTGTCCACGAAAGATCCCATGAAATCCGAGTGACGAATGGATTCAAAAAACTGAGTGAGCTTGCGGTTGGCCTGTTCCGTATAACGGATGAGGAAAATCACCTGAGCCAGCAACAATACCGAAAGGATGATCGTACTGATGATATAAGCCGACTTCTCCTGAAAAGCGAAGATCAGAAAAAGGGTGATGATGATCAGGCTTATCCGCAGAATGATCTGGAATCTGAATTTCTTATAAACCATATTTTTCGATTCTGCGGTAAAGCGAAGCCCTTGTTAAGCCCAGTTCTTTTGCTGCACGGCTGATATTCCCACC
>CAYWBO010000036.1:0-2394 GCA_964456625.1 uncultured Lentimicrobiaceae bacterium
TTTCTTCTATGGCCCGGTTTAGAATGCGGATTCCGGTTTTCAGGTATTCCACTTCCTGCTGTTTTTGTGCAAGACGTTTTTCATTGATGACATAGCCCTGAACAAGATAGTCTTTTAATCTTTGAGTGGCCCACTGGCGAAATCGGGTTCCCATCACCGAGTTAACACGATATCCAACGGAAATAATCATATCGAGATTGAAATGATCAATGTTTCTGGACACCTTTCTTTTGCCTTCCTGGCGAACTATCCGGAATTTCCGGATAGTTGCCCCACGTATTAACTCCCCTGTCTTATAAATGTTTTGTATATGTTCGTTGATCGTCCTAACGTCTTTCTCAAACAGTTCAGCCATTTGAGCCTGTGTCAGCCAGACCGTATCTTCATCAAAACGAACCTGGACTTCTGTTTGATTTTCCGATAGGTTGTATATTTCGATTTTACTTTCCATGGGTGTTTTTCTCATTTGATACCAATGACAGGACTTTTACAATTCAAAGATAAATAATCTATTTTGTCGTCCCATCGGAACGATTTAATGTAGTCCATGAATTCATTCATGGACAAAAATAATTTTGATTAATTGTTGGGTTATAATGACCCAATGCATTGCGTCATTACCGAAGTCAAAAATGTTTTATTGAGAACCAATTCCCATTTAACATAATTTAAAACTGATATCTTACCGAAAAGGTTTGCACCCGGATTTTCTTTGGTGAATAATTACTAAATTTGGGCATCAAAAAATGAATAATGGACAAGGTATTAGAAACAAAATTTGAGGAAGGAATTCTGTTGGTGACCATCAACAGACCCCAGGCGATGAACGCGCTGAATACCAGGTTTTTTAATGAGCTCGATGAGCTGGTGGCTTCTGTGAAAAAGGATCCTGCGGTCAATCTGATGATGATTACAGGCTCGGGGAAAGCCTTCGTAGCAGGTGCGGATATCGCCGAAATGGTAAACAAAGATCAGGAAGAAGGAACGGCTTTTTCCCGGCTGGGACAAAACACTTTCAGGAGTCTGGAGGAACTGGATATCCCGGTGATTGCTGTCGTGAACGGATTCGCACTGGGCGGCGGCATGGAACTGACTATGGCTTGCGATTTCAGGATTGCCAGCAGCAAAGCCAAATTCGGGCAGCCAGAAGTAAACCTCGGCCTGATTCCCGGTTATGCCGGAACACAGCGACTCTCTCGTCTTACCAACATGGGCACTGCCCTGTATCTTTTAATGACGGCTGATATGATCACCGCAGAAGAAGCCCTGCGCATCGGTTTGGTGCAGAAAGTGGTGGAACCGGAAGCGCTCATGGAAACCAGCATGGCCATCGCAAAGAACATCGTTTCCAAAGGCCCGCAGTCAGTCAGGAAACTGAAACGTGTGGTGCGTAAAGGTTATGAAATGAGCCTGGAAGAAGGTTCAGAACTTGAGTCCGCTGAATTCGGTTCCCTGTTTGGTGACAATAGCGAAGGCCGCGAAGGGATGTCGGCTTTTCTGGAAAAGAGAAAACCAAACTGGTAGCAATCTACAGTTAAAGAAATCATTTAATAAAAATTTATTCAATATGACATACGACGAAAGATTACAAAACGTTGCGGTTTTGGGCGCTGCCGGAAAAATGGGCAGCGGCATTCTGCTGCTGACAGCCGTAGAGATGGCCGACCGGGCACTTGAGCCGGAAAACAAAGGCAAGACTTTTGTTTTGAATGCCGTGGATGTGTCGGAAGAAGGCCTGGCCGGACTGATGGGTTATCTGCGGGTTCAGGTGCGGAAAATTGCTGAGAAAAAAGCCGTTTGGCTGCGCCAGATGTACGCCGACCGTGACGATCTTATCGAAAATTACGACATTATCGATGCTTATATTAATGATGTGCTGAACATCGTGCATCCCGTTACGGTGATGGAAGCTGCCAATAAAGCCCATCTGGTTTTCGAAGCAGTCAATGAGAACCGTGCACTGAAAGTGAAACTGCTCGGCGGGATCAAGCAAAACAATCCCAATGATGTCTGGTTCTTTACCAACACTTCCTCCGTACCGATCCATCTGATCGACGAAGAAGCCGGACTGGAAGGAAAAGTGATCGGTTTCCACTTTTACAATCCCCCTGCCGTACAGAAGCTGGTGGAGTTGATCAAAACCGATAACACAAAGAAAGAGGTTGTTGAATTTGCTTTGCAATATGCCAAAAACCTGAAGAAAGTAGTGGTCCCCTCCAATGACTTTGCGGGATTTATCGGCAACGGACATTTTATGCGCGATGGTTTGCACGGCATCAAAGAAGCCGAAGAACTGGCCAAAGGCAAAAATATGCCGCTTTATAAGGCCATTTATATGGTCAATAAAGTAACACAGGATTATCTGGTGCGCCCGATGGGTATTTTCCAACTGAT
>CAYWBO010000036.1:2494-27876 GCA_964456625.1 uncultured Lentimicrobiaceae bacterium
GCTTACGGACCGATCAATAACTTTTTTGAATAACACGCGGAATCATGAAGAAATTAAGAAGAAAAGTATATATGACAGCCGGTTACAATACCATTTCTCTGGGAACCGGCCGAAAAGAATTTAATCCAAGAAAACCCCGTCCGGGTATCGAGCATTACATCAAAGAAGCCGGACAAGGCGTGTTGAACCAAATCGGCGGTGCGCAGAATGTGGACGAGTCGGTGATTGGAAACTTCATGGCCAGCCGCTTTAATCGTCAGGGACATCTGGATGGCTTTATTCCTATGATCGATAAAGGTTTGGCCATGAAGCCGGCCACACGTGTCGAAGGCGCCTGTGCTTCCGGTGGACTTTCGCTGGTAACGGGTATCCGGAATGTTCTTTCTGAAACTGCCGAAGTGAATCTGTCGCTGGGCTTTGAAGTGCAGAATACGGTAAAAGCCATTTACGGAGCTGATATTCTGGCATTAGCCGGATGGGCTGACAAGCGGAAAACAGGCCATGCGTATTTTTTTCCGGGACAGTTTAGCGATCGTGCAGGAGCTTATTATGAAAAATACGGTTACGAAAGAACCCGAAAAGGGATGGCTCGCTGGTATGCCAACGCCATTGAAAATGCTCGGCTCGACCCCACGGCACAGGAGTATCATAACACCAATTCTGATCCTTACGGGACGGCATTGAAAATGCAACCCAACGGAAAATTCTTTGTGGACCATCTGACGGTACTGGATTGTTCCAAAGTTTCCGACGGGGCTTCTGCCATTGCTATTTGCTCGGAAGAAGGGCTGAGGCGCATCGGCATCGAAAAGAAGAACGCAGTAGAAGTGATGGGCTTTGGACATGCCGTAAGAGATATTACCTCGCAGCCCACGGATTTGACGGAGCTGGAAACCATCAAATTCGCTGCTCACGAAGCCTTGAAAAATGCTGGAATTACCATTGACCAGGTGGGAACCATCGAAACACATGACTGTTTTTCCATAGCAGGAATTCTGGCTGTGGAAGCATTGGGCCTGGCTGCCAAAGGCGAAGGTGCCGATTACGTGGATGCAGGAAAAACTTCCAGAAGTTCGGAAATTCCTTTCAATACCACGGGCGGATTGATTGGTTGGGGACACCCGACAGGCTGCACCGGTGTGCATCAGGCGGTGACCATCTGGCAGCAGCTGACCGGTAATGCCGGCAACGCACAGATCAAGATCAATGAAAACCGTCCTTACGGACTTACCATCAATATGGGGGGTGATGATGTAACGGTCACCTCCATCGTATTTAAAAGAGGAGAATAGAAATTCTTTATACCTGAAATACCGGTTGCCTTTGCAAAGGCAACCGGTATTTTTTTTATTTTCGACCCGGTTTCAAAAATAATAATACGATAAAACCAATGGAAGAACCTGTTATTGTAGACAAACATTCGATGAAAATGGTTATGGAGCCGGGCACCTATTTGTGGTGTGCCTGTGGCCGCAGCAAGAATCAGCCGTTTTGTGATAAATCCCATGTGGGGACCTCCTTTCGTCCTGTTAAAGTAGTTTTTGAAAAGCAGACTTTTGTCAAATGGTGCATGTGCAGACACAGTAAGGAAGGTCCTTTTTGCGATAATACCCATCGGTTACTGTAAAAATTTCGAGACCATCCTTTCCTTTTTTCCGTTATGTTTTTAGAACAATCCATACCGGACACGAATCTTTCATTAGTACATAATAATCAGGCATTCAGTCGTTTTTAGAATAAATAGCGATTTTATGATAAGCTTGATTGGATTTTTTCGTGAATTTTGAGAAGTAATTCCCAATATGAGATATCTGGAATTATTTTACATAAAGTTCTAAGAATGAAAAAAAGTAGTACTTTTAATGTTAAGAACTGCCAGTATTATCTAAAAGATAGTTTATGAGTGCCTTAAAAATTTTCGTGGTCGAAGATGATACCGTTTACGGTGAAGTGCTCAAACACCATTTATCATTAAACCCGGCCAACGAAGTTGTTTTATTCAGAACAGGAAAAGAATGCCTGGATAACCTGCATCGAAAACCCGATCTTATTTCTTTGGATTACATGCTCCCTGACATATCAGGAAAGGAATGTCTGCAGAGAATAAAAGCCGATTATCCCGACCTTCCCGTGATCATTGTCTCAGGTCAGGAAGATGTGAAAACTGCCATTGACCTGCTCAGAGCAGGAGCCTACGACTATTTTGTAAAAGATCAGGATACCAAAGACCGTTTGTGGAATGCGGTCAACAAGATCAGCGATCACAAAAACCTGAACCAGGAACTGGAAGACCTGAAGCAGGAAGTAGAAAAGAAATATGCTTTCAGGAAAATCATCAAAGGCAGTAGTCCGGCTATTAAAAAGGTCTTCGACCTGATGGAACGGGCGCTGAAATCCAACATTACGGTGTCCATTACCGGAGAGACCGGAACTGGCAAGGAACTCGTGGCCAAAGCCATTCATTACAACTCTTCCCGGTCGAAAAAGCCCTTTATTGCCATCAATGTTTCGGCCATCCCGGATACGCTGATCGAAAGCGAACTTTTCGGATATGAAAAAGGCGCTTTTACCGGGGCGGATACCCGTAAAATTGGCAAGTTCGAGCTGGCGTCGGGAGGTACTCTGTTCCTGGATGAAATCGCCGATATGGACATAAACATGCAGGCCAAGCTGCTTCGTGTGCTACAGGAGAAAGAAATCAGCCGCCTGGGAGGTAACAAGGAAATTCCCGTAGATACAAGGCTGATTGTGGCCACCAACAAGGATCTCAGCCACCATGTGCATCAGGGAAAGTTCCGGCAGGATCTCTATTACCGGTTGCTGGGGCTCCCCATCATTTTACCGCCGCTAAGGACCCGGGGTAATGATATCCTGATCCTGGCTTCGTATTTTGCCGACGAGTTTGCTTTGGAAAATGGTATGGAAGTCAAAGAATTTACCACGGTGGCACAAGAAAAACTGATGAAATACGCATATCCTGGCAACGTCCGCGAGCTCCGTTCCATCATAGAGCTTGCCGTGGTGATGTCCGACAAAAATACCATCGATGAGCAGCACATCAATTTCAGCTCCACCCATATGGTGACGGATTTTCTGGGGCAGGAGAGCACATTGGCCGAGTTTAACAAAAAGATTATTTTCTACTACCTGGAAAAATACGACGGAAACGTCGTGGAAGCAGCGAGAAAATTGGGCGTTGGCAAGTCCACTATTTACCGCATGTTAAAAAAGGAAAAATAGTTGTTGATTTTCCTCAAAAGTAAAGAACTCCCCGAAAGGGAACAGTTTGTCATTCCCCTCTTAAAAATCCCACTTATTGTGGTTTTTGCAGCCGTTTGTTTGGACGCTATTTAGAAACCTGTAAAGTGAATAACGTCTGAATTTTTTGTACTTTTGTGGCCTAATTTGAAATTATTCTAAATAGTGAAATATGAGTGACAAGAAGAAGGAAAATATTGCTTTGGACGAGGTCACATCAGGTGAATATAAATACGGTTTTGTAACAAATATTGATTCAGATCAGGCCCCCAAAGGCCTGTCGGAAGAGATCATCCGGTATATCTCGGAAAAGAAAAATGAGCCGGATTGGCTTTTGGAGTTTCGTTTAAAGGCCTACAGGAAGTGGCTTACGATGGAAGAACCCGAATGGGCTCATGTCCATCATCCGCCCATCAATTTTCAGGACATTATTTATTACTCCGCTCCGAAACAAAAAAAGAAGTTGAACAGCCTCGACGAAGTCGATCCCGAATTGCTACAGACGTTTGACAAGCTGGGGATTTCGCTCGAAGAGCAAAAACATCTGGCTGGTGTAGCTGTGGATGCAGTTATCGACAGTGTTTCCGTGAAGACCACTTTTCAGGATACATTGAAAAAACACGATATTATCTTTTGTTCCTTCAGTGAAGCGGTGCAGAATCACCCGGATCTGGTGAAAAAATATCTCGGATCGGTGGTGCCTTATACCGATAATTATTTTGCTGCTTTGAATTCGGCAGTCTTCACCGACGGTTCTTTCTGTTATATTCCGAAAGGAGTCCGTTGCCCTATTGAGCTTTCCACTTATTTCAGGATCAATGCTGCCAACACCGGACAGTTCGAGAGGACGCTGATCATCGGGGACGATGAAAGTTATGTCAGCTACCTGGAAGGTTGTACGGCTCCCATGCGTGATGAAAATCAGCTGCATGCGGCTATCGTGGAACTTATCGCCCATGATAACGCTGAAATTAAATATTCCACCGTTCAGAACTGGTATCCGGGCGACAAAAATGGAAAAGGCGGGATTTACAATTTCGTTACCAAACGCGGACTGTGCAAAGGCCATCATTCCAAGATCAGCTGGACGCAGGTGGAAACGGGTTCGGCCATAACATGGAAATATCCCAGTTGCATTTTGAGAGGCGATTATTCAGTCGGGGAATTTTATTCCGTGGCGGTGACCAATCATTTTCAGCAGGCCGATACGGGAACCAAGATGCTGCACATCGGGAAAAATACCACCAGCACAATCATTTCCAAAGGGATTTCTGCAGGAAGGAGCAACAACAGCTATCGTGGGCTTGTGCGTGTGGCCAAGAATGCCAAGAATGCACGGAATTTTTCGCAGTGCGATTCATTGTTGCTGGGTGACAAATGCGGTGCGCACACATTTCCTTACATCAAAACGGGAAATCCCACCGCAATCGTGGAACACGAAGCCACCACATCTAAGATATCCGACGACCAGCTGTTTTATTGCCAGCAGCGCGGTATCGATCTGGAAAAATCCATCGGCTTGATCGTGAACGGATATGCAAAGCAGGTGCTGAATAAGTTGCCGATGGAATTTGCCGTGGAGGCACAGAAACTTTTGGCGATCACGCTCGAAGGAAGCGTAGGATGATGATGAAAGCCAGAAGATAAAAAATAGAAAATAAAGTATAATTGAAAATATTTTCCCAGCGGGGGAAACACAGAAGTAAATAACATGTTGTTAAATATCAAAGATTTACATGTAGCCATCGATGGCAAGGAGATCATCAAAGGATTGAACCTGAGTATCAACAAAGGTGAAATACACGCCATCATGGGGCCGAACGGAACCGGAAAGAGTACGTTGGCAGCAGCCATCACCGGAAGGGAAGGTTACGAAATCACCAAAGGAGACATTCTTTTCAACGGGGAATCGATCCTGGACTGGACGCCGGACAAAAGGGCCAACCAGGGAATTTTTCTCAGCTTTCAGTACCCGATTGAAATTCCGGGTGTGAGTATGACCAATTTCATGAGGACCGCCATGAATGCAATGAGGGAATACAAAAATCTGCCTCCGTTGCAGGCCGGTGAATTCCTCAAGAAGATGGAAGAAAAGAAAAAGCTGGTGGATATCAACGCCAAGATGACAAATCGTTCGGTAAATGAAGGTTTTTCCGGCGGGGAGAAAAAGAAAAATGAAATTTTTCAGATGGCGATGCTGGAACCGCAGCTTGCCATTCTCGATGAAACCGATTCAGGATTGGACATCGATGCCTTGAAAGTGGTTGCCAACGGGGTGAACCAGCTGAAATCCAATGATAACGGATTTTTGGTCATTACCCACTATCAACGGCTTTTGGAATACATCATCCCTGATTTTGTCCACGTGATGTATGAAGGACGTATTGTGAAATCGGGTGGTAAAGGGCTGGCCCTGGAACTGGAAGAAAAAGGCTATGAATGGCTTAAAGAACCTTATCAAGGGTAAAACCCGGAGGAGTTAAGTTATGGAAAACACAAAAAAAACATATTATCCTTTGGAGAACGTTCTCATCAATCATTTTGCGGAGCATGTGGCTGAATGGGAAAAGAACGATCTGCCGGAGGTGACTTCGCAGCGGAAGGGAGCCATGGAATATTTCAAGAAAAAAGGCTTCCCAAATTTGAAAATGGAAAAATGGCGCGGCACAGATATGGATGCCGTTTATCAGGAAGAACTGACGGTTTTTGATGAAGAGACGCCTTTTGATAAAAAAGTGGATGAGATTTTCGAATGCGAAGTGCACGGTTTCCACACGCGGATGATTTCTGTTCTTAACGGCAGTTATTACAGTAAGGAAGAGGCCAAACTTACAGTGAGTCCTGAAGGTGTTATCATCGGAAGCCTGGCCCGTGCTCAGAAAGCTTATCCTGAGCTTTTTGAAAAATATTACGGAAAACTTCCCAACCACATCGAAGACGGTTTTAAGGCCATCAATACAGCCATGGCCCGAGACGGTGCTTTTGTTTATATCCCTGACGGGGTGGAACTGAGCGGCGACACCTTGCAGCTGATCGATATTTTAAACAAGCCCAACCTGGTGGTGAACACCCGGAACCTGATCGTACTGGGAAAGAATGCCAAACTTTCTTTCCTGCATTGCGACGATTCGGTGAACCATCATGCCGGACTCATCAATACCGTCAGTGAGATTTATGTGGGTGAAAATGCCCAACTTGAGCTTTATAAGTTGCAGAACATCAATGACGAGACGGCACTTGTAAATCAGGTGTTCATCGACCAGGCAGCCAACAGCCACGTAAAAATAAATGTGTTGACGCTGAACGGTGGCATGATCCGCAATGAAGTTTCCGATGCCCTGAACGGAGAAGAGGCTTCCTGTGATATCCGCGGACTTTACCTGGTTGACAAAGAACAGCATATAGATAACCATGTGACCGTGCTTCATAACGCACCGCGTTGCAACAGCAACCAGCTTTTTAAAGGGGTACTGGACAACAAGGCAACAGGGGTTTTCAATGGATTTACCTACGTGAAAAAAGATGCGCAGCAGACCAATGCATTTCAGAAGAACAGCAACATTTTGCTGAGCGACAGCGCCCGGATTGACGCCATGCCGCACCTGGAAATTTATGCCGATGACGTAAAATGCGGCCACGGAGCCTCCGTGGGTCAGCTGGACAACGAAGCGTTGTTTTATCTGATGCAACGAGGCATTCCATTTGAGGACGCTCGTATGCTGCTGATGTATGCCTTTGCCGATGATATCCTGAAGGAAGTCACCATCGACGCCCTGAGAATCACCATCGAAGATATGGTAAAACGTAGGCTGCGCGGTGAACTTTCAATCTGCGATCGTTGTGTGTTGCACTGCAGCAACCCGGAACAACCCATTATTTTTGATATCGACCTGAGCAAAATATAATGTCATGAATTTTCCTGTTGATGAAATCCGTAAAGATTTTCCGGTGCTGGACCAGAAAGTAAACGGAAAGCCTCTTGTTTATTTCGATAATGCGGCCACTACCCAGAAACCGCTGGCTGTCATCAACAGGATATCGGATTATTATCTGAAAGAAAACAGCAATGTGCATCGTGGGGTTCATCATCTGAGCCAGTTGGCCACGGAAGCGTATGAAAATGCCCGGGAATCGGTGCGGAAATTCATCCATGCCGGAAGCAAACGCGAGATCATTTTCACTCGTGGAACCACGGAATCCATCAACATGACTGCCACCATCGTTGAATCAAGGATTGACGAAGGAGATGAGATCCTGGTAACAGCCATGGAACATCATTCCAATTTTGTTCCCTGGCAGCAGTTGTGCCTCAGGAAGAAAGCCCATCTGAAAATTGTCCCCGTCAGTGCGCAAGGCGTAATGGATATGGATTTTCTGAAAAAGGCACTCAATCCCAAAGTGAAAATCCTGGCGGTGACGCATATTTCCAATGTGCTGGGAACCATCAATCCTGTCAAAGAAGTCGTTAAACTCGCCCATGAAAAAGGGATTCCCGTTGTGGTTGACGGCGCACAGGGAATTGTGCATGCCAATGTGGATGTGCAGGATCTCGATGCAGATTTTTATGCTTTTTCAGGCCACAAAATCTACGGACCCATGGGCATCGGCGTTTTGTATGGCCGCGAAAGCTGGCTGAACAGCTTGCCTCCTTACCAGTATGGCGGTGAAATGATTGAAAAAGTGAGTTTTGATGTCACGACATTCAATCATCTGCCGTACAAGTATGAGGCAGGAACGCCGAATGTGGCAGGGGCACTGGGGCTGGAAGCTGCTTTGCATTATATCGATAACCTGGGAATGAAGAACATCATTGAGCATGAAGATCGCCTGCTGAAATTGGCCACGGAAAAACTGTCACAAATCAACGGAATGAAATTTGTGGGAGAGGCTCCGGAGAAAACGGCTACAATTTCTTTTCTGGTGGAAGGCATTCACCCTTATGATCTGGGTACTTTACTCGACCAGATGGGCATAGCTGTCAGAACCGGCCATCATTGTGCCGACCCGTTGATGGATTTTTACGGAATCCCGGGAACGGTAAGGGCTTCCTTTGCACTTTATAATACGGAAGATGAAGTAAACAGGCTGGTGGAAGCGACCCGAAAGGCAGTAAACATGTTAAGATAAAAGAATAAAACCATGACTATAGCCGAAAAGGAACAGGAAATTCTGGAAACTTTCTCCATGTTTGATGACTGGATGGACAAATATGCCTATCTCATTGAACTGGGTAAAGAGCTTCCGATCATCGATCTTCAGTACAAAACCAACCAGTATCTGATCTCGGGATGTCAGAGCCGCGTGTGGCTGTATGCCGATTTGGTGGATGGCAAAGTGGTATTTTCTGCCGACAGCGATGCGGTGATTACAAAAGGAATTGTAAGCCTGCTGATCAAAGTGCTGTCAGGACACACTCCCGATGAAATTCTGAACACAGATCTGGGTTTCCTTGAAGCAATCGGGTTGAAAGAACATCTTTCGCCCACAAGAGCCAATGGACTCACCTCCATGATCAAACAAATTCAGTTATATGCCAAGGCATACCAGCTAAAAATGAAACAGTAAAAAAGATTAACATGACGGCTGAAGAGAAAAAGATATTAGAAGAAAAGATTATCAATGTTTTAAAGAATGTTTTCGATCCGGAAATTCCGGTCAATATATACGATCTGGGCCTGGTGTATGAACACAACGTCAGCGATGACGGAAAAGTGAAGATTGTCATGACGCTGACGGCCCCCAACTGTCCGGTAGCCGATTCACTTCCGCAACTGGTAAAAGAACAAATTGCCTTTTTGACGGGAGTGACCGATGTGGATGTGGAAATTGTCTTTGATCCGCCCTGGGATATGGAGATGATTTCTGACGAGGGAAAATTAGAGCTTGGATTGCTGTAACCCCAGATTTATAAGGTTTGTTATGCGATTTTGCATAGTCAGTATCCTGCCCTTACAGTTCCTTTATAACAGTTAAAAATTTCCATTTTTTTTGACAAAATTTTTGTCATTTCAAAATAATGCTACATTTGTCTGCATAAAGTAGTACAACTATGGACAGTTTATTTTACTACAGGCGGAGTCTTATTATTATTCACATTCTCATTCTTATTCATTTCCAAAAGGAGCGAGGACAAGGATAATATATATACAGGCATATGTTTGACTTCTCGCTCCAAAGGCGGGATTTTTTTTTGCCTGGATTTAAGATTTCACCGGACAATTACAGCGGACCGACACGGGTCATTAAAAACGGTGATGAATATTTTGAAATTATGTTAAAGGTTAACTGTAATTAAAACGTGTAAAATGAATGACAAGATTTTTGTTTTTGATACTACCCTTCGGGATGGCGAGCAAGTTCCGGGTTGTCAATTAAACACTGTGGAGAAGATTGAAGTGGCCAGGGCACTGGAAGCTTTGGGGGTGGATATCATCGAAGCAGGGTTCCCTATCTCCAGCCCTGGCGATTTCCAGTCGGTGGTCGAAATCTCAAAAGCAGTGACACAACCTGTCATCTGCGGATTAACACGTGCTGTTGAAAAAGACATTGATGTGGCTTTCGAGGCACTGCAACATGCCAAAAGAAAAAGAATCCACACCGGGATCGGCACCTCTCCTTATCATATAAAATTCAAACTGAATTCCACCCCTGACAAAATTATCGAAAGGGCTGTGGCAGCGGTGAAGTATGCCAAGAAATATGTGGAAGATGTGGAGTTCTATGCTGAAGATGCCGGACGGACGGACAATGAATATCTGGCCCGTGTGGTGGAAGCTGTGATTGCAGCGGGAGCTACGGTAGTGAATATCCCGGATACAACCGGATATTGCCTTCCGACAGAATTCGGGCAGAAGATTCGTTTTCTGATGGAAAACGTTTCCAACGTCCATAAAGCGGTCATCTCAACACATTGCCACAACGACCTGGGCATGGCCACAGCTAACACGCTGGAAGGCGTGCTCAACGGTGCCCGTCAGGTCGAAGTGACCATGAACGGGATTGGCGAAAGGGCCGGAAATACTTCGTTGGAAGAAGTCGTGATGGCCATCAAGAGTCACAACGACCTGCCCGTTTTCACCGAAGTGAACAGTAAACTTATTTCTAAGACCAGCCGTCTGGTATCCTCGCTGATGCGGATGCCCATTCAGCCCAATAAAGCCATTGTAGGGCGGAATGCTTTTGCCCACTCTTCCGGGATCCATCAGGACGGCGTGCTGAAGAACCGCGAGAATTATGAGATCATCGACCCCCATGACGTAGGGATCAAAGAGTCGAGTATTGAACTTACGGCACGAAGCGGCCGCGCAGCCCTGAAACACCGGTTGAGTAATCTGGGATACAAGCTCACCAAAAAGGAACTGGATGAATTGTATGAACGTTTTCTGGATCTGGCCGACAAGAAAAAAGACATCAAAGATGATGATTTACAGGCCCTGGCAGGAAATGTGGGCCACAACGAAAAATCGATCAAACTGGAGCGCCTGCAGGTGTTAAGCGGCAAGACCGCTTTGCCTGTATCGACCGTTGCACTGCGTATTAACGGAGAGGTTCAGGTGGCTACCGCTTCCGGGAATGGTCCTATTGACGCCTCTTTTAATGCTGTCAGACTGATCATCAAACGTAAGGTGCATCTGGAAGAATTTCTGATTCAGGCCATCACCCGCGGCAGCGATGATTTGGGCAAAGTGCACGTTCAGATTGAGAACCGCGGCAAGCTTTATTACGGCTTTTCTGCCAACACGGATATTATCACGGGAGCGGTGGAGGCTTTTGTGGATGCAGTAACAAAAATCATTTAAGTTTCATTTAAAAAAAGCAGAGTTTTGGAAGCAAAAACACTTTTCGACAAAATATGGGATGGCCATGTGGTGGATTCCGTAGAAAATGGTCCAGATATTTTATACATCGATCAACATTATATTCATGAGGTTACAAGTCCTCAGGCTTTTACCGGACTTGAAAACCGGGGCGTTCCGTTGTTTCGCCCGGATAAAACACTGGCAACCGCCGATCATAACATCCCGACACTTAATCAGCATCTGCCCATTCGCGAAGAGCTTTCGCGTGTGCAGGTGGCAACATTAAAAGACAATTGCGAAAAACACGGCGTAAAGCTTTACGGACTGACCCACCCTTACAATGGGATCGTGCATGTGATCGGTGCTGAACTCGGCATCACACAACCGGGCATGACCCTGGTTTGTGGCGACAGCCATACATCTACGCACGGCGCTTTCGGTGCCATTGCTTTTGGCATCGGAACCAGCGAGGTGGAGATGGTTTTTGCCAGCCAGTGTGTTCTGCAGCCCAAGCCGAAAAAGATGCGCATCAGTATCAATGGCAAACTCAACAAGGGCGTGATCGCAAAAGATATCATCCTGTATATCATCTCGAAGATCTCCGCCAGTGGTGCCACAGGCTATTTTGTGGAATATGCGGGTGATACCATTACTTCGCTGAGCATGGAAGCACGGATGACCATCTGCAACATGAGTATCGAGATGGGTGCCCGCGGTGGGATGATCGCACCGGATGAAGTGACCTTCGAATATATCAAGGGACGCGAATTTGCACCCCAGGGAGAAGCGTGGGATCAGGCTGTCAAAGACTGGAAAAAACTAAAAACGGATGAAGGCGCTGTTTTTGACAAGGAACTCAATCTGAAAGCCGAAGATATTCATCCCATGATCACTTACGGAACCAATCCCGGAATGGGAATTTCCGTTGATGATTCTATTCCCGGACTGGATTCCTTGCCGGCTGTCGAGCAGGAATCATTTAAAAAGTCCCTGACTTATATGGGATTTGAACCAGGATCGAAGCTGTTAGGTCACCAAGTGGATTATGTTTTCCTGGGAAGCTGCACCAACGGCCGTATTGAAGATTTCAGGGTGTTTGCCTCTTTGGTAAAAGGCAAAAAGAAAGCCGATCATGTCACGGCCTGGCTTGTCCCGGGTTCGTGGCAGGTCGAAAAACAAGCCCGGGAGGAAGGTCTGGATCTGATCCTGAAAGAAGCAGGATTCGAGCTGCGTCAGCCGGGATGTTCGGCCTGTCTGGCCATGAACGAAGATAAAATCCCCGCCGGGAAATATGCTGTTTCTACTTCCAACCGGAATTTCGAAGGGCGCCAGGGACCAGGTGCACGGACTTTGCTGGCCAGCCCGCTGACAGCCGCTGCTGCTGCCATCACCGGAAAAATTACTAATCCGGCAGACTTAATGTAATCGATGAACTAAAAAATCACAGAAATGTCAATAGAGAAATTTAATATATTGGAATCAAGTTGTGTTCCGTTACCAGTAGAAAATGTTGATACCGACCAGATTATTCCGGCCCGGTTTTTAAAAGCGACCTCCCGTGATGGCTTTGGAGAAAATCTGTTCCGCGACTGGCGTTACGATAAAGACAACAATCCCAAGCCGGATTTTGTGTTAAATAATGCCCAATATTCAGGAAAGATCCTGGTGGCGGGAAAGAACTTTGGAAGCGGTTCCAGCCGCGAACACGCAGCCTGGGCCATATTCGATTATGGATTCCGGGCTGTCGTTTCCAGCTTTTTTGCCGATATTTTCAAAAATAATGCCCTTAACAACGGCTTGCTTCCGGTTCAGGTAACAGAAGATTTTCTGGCCAAGGTATTTGAAGCTGTCAAAAAGGATGCTGCTGCCAAGCTGAAAGTTGATTTGAAAAAACAGGAAGTTACTCTCCTTTCTACAGGCGAGACTTGTGGTTTTGAGATCAACGGCTACAAAAAGGCCTGCCTGCTCAACGGCTATGACGATATAGATTTTCTTCTCAGCAAGAAGGATAAAATCCTGGCATTTGAACTAACACAAAACGGAAGCTGATGAAGATAGAAATCATGGATACAACCCTGCGTGACGGAGAACAAACGCAGGGAATTTCTTTTTCACCCCCTGAGAAACTACATCTGGTGAAATTTCTGCTCACTGAGTTGCGTGTTAACAGAGTGGAAATCGCCTCCGCCCGTGTTTCCAAAGGTGAATTTGAAGCGGCGAAAAGAATTGCAACTTGGGCCGGGGACACCGAATTCCTCGATAAGATCGAAGTGCTGGGTTTCATTGACGGAGAGAAATCATTGCAATGGATCCAGGATGCCGGGCTGAAGGTACTCAATCTGCTAAGCAAAGGTTCCTTGCGCCATTTGGAAAAACAACTTAGAAAGTCACCGGAGCAACATGCTGAAGACATCAAACAAGTTGTTGCTTCGGCTCAAAGCCGCGGGATTTCGGTAAACCTGTATCTGGAAGACTGGTCCAACGGGATGATCTATTCTCCGGACTATGTCTATTTTATGCTGGATGCCCTCCAGCATGAAAATATTCAAAGGTTCATGCTTCCTGATACGCTGGGAGTCCTGAATCAGGACCAGACATATGATTTCTGTAAACAGATCGTCGACAGATATCCGAGCCTGCATTTTGATTTTCATGCGCACAACGATTATGACCTGTCGGTTGCCAATGTGTTTGCTGCCGTGAAAGCTGGGGTTAAGGGAATTCATACAACGGTGAACGGCCTGGGTGAGCGGGCCGGGAATGCGCCCTTGTCCAGTGTAGTGGGCGTACTTCACGACCAGCTAAAAGTCAAAACCAGCATCCGGGAAACCGGTATCCACAAAGCCAGCCAGTTGGTGGAAAGATTTTCCGGCCTCCGGGTGCCGGTGAACAAGCCTATCATAGGCGAAAACGTATTCACCCAGACTTCCGGCATCCATGCCGATGGCGACAACAAAGACAACCTGTATTACAACGGTCTCCTGCCGGAACGTTTCAGCCGGAAAAGGAAATATGCGTTGGGAAAATTGTCCGGCAAAGCCAGCATTGTAAAAAATCTTGAGGAACTGGGTTTCAGGCTTGATGAGCCTTCTCTGAAACAGGTCACCGACCGTATCATAGAACTGGGTGATAAAAAGGAGACCATCACCATTGACGATTTACCGTTCATTATTGCTGATGTTTTGCATACCGGTGAAAATAATTACCATATTTTTATCAAAAATTATTCATTCTCATTGTCACTGGGTATGCGGCCATCGGCCAGCTTGCAGTTGCAGATCAAAGATGTGTTGCATGAAGGGATGTCCATCGGCGATGGCCAATATGATGCTTTTATGAAGGCACTGTGGGAAATTTACGATACCATCGGGAAGGAAAAACCTGAGCTGACGGATTACCGGGTTACCATCCCTCCGGGAGGAAAAACCGACGCGTTGGTTGAAACCATTATCAGCTGGAATTTTAAAGGGAAGTCGTTTATTACCAAAGGGCTGGATGTAGACCAGACCGTGGCGGCCATCAAGGCGACGGAAAAAATGTTGAATATTATCGAATTATAAAACAGGAAAAAAACCGTAAAATATGAAATTAACAATTGCCGTGTTGCCCGGAGATGGAATCGGGCCGGAAATCATGGAGCAGGGCATCAAAGTGTGTCAGGCCATCGGGAAAAAGTTTAATCATGAGTTTGAGTTTAATTATGGGGTGGTAGGTGCCAGTGCTATCGATGATTGCGGCGACCCGTTTCCGGATAAGACCTTTGAACTGTGCAAGAATTCCGATGCCGTTTTGTTTGGTGCTATAGGCGACCCGAAATACGACAATGATCCCAAAGCAAAAGTACGTCCCGAACAGGGCTTGCTAGCGATGCGCAAACAGCTGGGACTGTTTGCCAATGTGAGGCCGGTAACTACGTTTCCTTCGCTGATCGAAAAATCACCCATCCGGAAGGACCTGGTCGAAGGTGTGGATTTTGTCGTCTTGAGAGAATTGACCGGCGGCATTTATTTCGGGAAACCGCAAGGCCGTTCCGAAGATGGTAACACTGCCTATGATTCTTCGGTGTATCATCGTTATGAAGTGGAGCGGATTGTACGATTGGCTTGCGAATATGCCATGAAACGTGAGAAACGGGTGACGGTAGTCGATAAAGCCAACGTACTGGCAACTTCCAGATTGTGGCGCGAAATTGCCGGTGAGATATCGAAAGAATTCCCGGAAGTGACCATGGATTTCATGTTTGTGGATAACGCCGCCATGCAGCTCATTCAATGGCCAAAGAAATTTGATGTTATCGTAACGGAAAATATGTTCGGGGACATCCTTACGGATGAAGCCAGCGTGATCACCGGCTCCCTGGGACTGCTGCCTTCGGCTTCCATCGGACAGCTCACCTCGGTTTTTGAACCCATCCATGGTTCTTATCCGCAAGCCAAAGGGAAAAATATTGCCAACCCGCTGGGCACGATTCTTTCCGTTGCAATGATGTTTGAATATGCTTTCAAGCTCAAGGAAGAAGCGAAAGCGATTCGTGATACCGTGATGTATTCTCTGGAGAAAAATGTTGTTACGGAGGACCTTTCCAGAGAAAATGCCCGTTCCACATCCGAAGTAGGTGACTGGATTGCTGGGGAAATTGCAAAATAGTCTTCATTAGGGAAACGACCGGTATCACCGAGGTTGTTTTAGAAGTTTTCTTGTTAGAATTGAGAAAGGGGGTACCTTAGATATGAGGTGCCCCCTTCATTCTCCCGGGGTTTTCATAATTGCCCGGAAACCCAAAAAGTTTTCAAGACATTTTTTGTCGGAAACCTCAGGTGTCTTTTCCAAACACCAGGATCTCGTTAGCGACCACTTCGGTAATATAACGCTTGTTGCCGTCCTTGTCTTCCCAGGAGCGGCTTATCAGCTTCCCCTGAATGGCGGCCTCCTTGCCTTTGGAAAGGATCTTTTCTGCAATTTCAGCAGTTTTGCCCCAGGCAACAATATTGTGCCATTGTGTCTCCTGGGTTTGCTTTCCGTTCCCATCGCGGTAATATTCGTTGGTCGCAAGAGAAAAACGAGCCATGCTGCGGTCGTTACCAAAGCTTTTCATTTCTGGGTCGTTGCCTAAATGGCCGATCAGTTGTACGGAATTTCTTAAAGTAGTCATGATAGTAGTGATTTAAATGTTATTAATTATAGTTATCAGCGGAAGATCATAGCACAGTATACTTTTATATTCCACGAATCCGTTGATATGATTTTTAAGAACAACTGTACAAATGTATAATGGGGTATTCTATATATTCGGTTAATAATCAATTACTTCCGTTTAACATTCGTTTATAACTGATTAAAAACGAATAAACAGCTGATAATGTGGTAATAAGATAAGCGGGAGAATAATTCACATTCGGAAATAAAATGTTATATTTCCGTAATTTTGTTGGATGATGCCTGCGGAAAGGACGATAAATCTAGCAATATTGCGGGCGTTTTAACCTTCATCAAAGTTGATCCCGATCGGGTTCATGATGACGAAAAGTTCCAATGAATTAAGGCTTTTTCGCAGTTGTTTTTGCAACCGGCTTCACGGAATAATTAATCGAATAAAAGATAGATTCCACCTGTAGCAAGAGATCGCGTTTCTTGTTATTCGGAAAATACACATAACCGAACAAGGTTATAAGCTGTTTGCTCTGTGGATCGGTGAAGGTATAACTGATAAACGGACCGCCCATAAAATCGTGTTCCACACGCCAGAGCCCATCCATTTTGACTGTATAGGGTGCTGGAAAATCATTGACCTGTGCGTATTCAGGGATCACATATTTTCTGTCAATGGTCATGTATGATCCTTCGGTGGGGCCGGGGATGTATCTTCTCTGATAATTCTGAATTCTTTTCAGGATGCTTTCTCTTGAAAACTGAGCCGTATCCACATAAGGCTGTGAAATGATCATGAAGCCCTGGCTGTAAGTATTGGATTCGTGTCTTACCCACATAAATCCGGGTTGTATTTTGGCGGCATAAAAGCCATCCGGAACGATCATGCTAAACCCGAATTGATTATAGATCTTGGCCATCACTTTTTGCGCAGTGGCAGTGCGGAAAACCTCCTGAATTCTGTTCCTTTCGGACTTCTTATATCTCTCGATAAAAAGATCGTGACGGTCGCTGAACACATCCACAAAAGATTGCTCGGAAGGCGCTGTCAGCGTGATTACGACCTGGGGTACTGCCCAGACGTCCTTTTGAATTTGAATTTTAGGATCTTTAACTTTGGGGTTGATGTTCACCACGAAAATATCCCGTTCTGTCTTGAAGATTTCACTGAACATGTCGTTATCAATGTGTAGCAGCTTGAAAGTGGGTTCGGACTGAGGTAAACCGTAAACCGGGGCCTGGAAATATTTTTTGATAATCGAACCGGTGGGATCATTCCACTGACTGTTATCCTGCAGTACAACCAGAATTTCAGATAGACTACCAATGGAATCCGGTTTTGAAGAACTATTTTGTACCAGAGTGGAATTACAGGATGATAAGCCTGCCAACAAGAAAGAAAAGGCGAGGAATATGTTTAAAATTTTTTTCTTTTTCATGGCTGTGTTTTTTTCATTAAAAATAACGAAATCCCCTGAAAAGTTATTATAGAACGCTTCAATTTTTATGCCTAAAAGAGTTTAATCTGAGTATTTTAACAGATTTTACTAATTGTTGATACCGGATTAACTCGCCACGGCAATAATAAGCTTCTGACCTGGTACCAGATGGCGCGTATTCCGGATATTGTTCAGCCGTTTTATCTGGCTGACGGTAACCCCGTCATATTCCTGAGCAATATCCCATAAGGTATCACCGCGTTTTATAATATGATAAATGTATTTTCCCTTTCTGACCGTAGAAGTATTTTTGTCTGCCGGTTGATAAACGTAGAGTTTTTCTCCAGGGTAGATGGTCGAACTTTTCAGATTGTTCCACTCCACCAGATCCGTTGTTGAACATTTATACTTTTTAGCGATCAATGCCAGATTTTCGCCACTTTTCACTTCGTAAAGTGTTTTGGTATTGGACCGGGAAATGGGTTCATTTGTTTTCTGATAAAACTGGGGGCTGCCTGCACTGTAAACCAGAAGTCGCTGTCCCTTGTAAATCCGGTCACTCCTCAGCCTGTTCCACCGTCTCAGCTGGCTTACATAAACATGATACATCCTGGCGATGCTGCCCAGATTTTCGCCCCATTTTACAATGTGAATCTCACGACTGCCCATTTTTTTGATGATGGCCATCAGTTTGTCGTGAGCGATGCCGGCTTTGGTTTTATAGGCATACAATGCTTTTTCGTTGTTGAGGAAATCGTCCGTAAAACGCCGGGGTAATCTCAGCTCATAAGTTTGACCGTCGTAAGCCGGGATAATGCCGAGTTTGTATTCAGGATTCAGGAATTTCAGCTCGTCCACCGGGATACCAAGCATGTCGTGAAGCTGCGCAAAAGAAAGCACATTGTGCACCGTAACAGTATCAATGTCGTAGAAGAAAATGCCGGGAACTATGGGGTGCAGGTCGTGTTGTGCGGAATAGTGCATGATGTAGTTTACCGCAATGAAAGCAGGTACATAACCACGGGTTTCCCGGGGAAGATAAGGCCAGATAGCCCAGTAATTCCGGGTTCCACCTGCTCTGCGGATGGCACGGTTTACGTTGCCGACCCCCGAGTTGTAAGCCGCCAGTGCCAGCGACCACTGTCCGTAAATATCATACAGATCCTGCAAATGCTTACAGGCTGCAATGGTGGACTTGTAGGGATCATAACGGTCGTCCACCAGGGAGGTGACTTTAAGTCCGTACACTTTTCCCGTTCCGTACATAAACTGCCATAAACCTTTGGCTCCTTTTGGGGAACCTGCTGCCGGATTCAGTGCCGATTCAACCACAGCAAGATACTTCAGCTCCAGCGGCAGATTATATTTATCCAACTCTTGTTCAATCATGGGGAAATAAATCCTTGCCAGGCCCATGACTTTTTCCGTGAGACGTCTTTTCTTAACAGCGTATAAGTTTATGAATGCCTTGACTTGTTTATTGTAAATAAACTCGAAAGGCGTTTGAGCATTCAGCGCGGCAATCCGTTTCGCATACACAGAATCAGGGAAAGTGGGAATTTTCTCTGAAGTTACTTCGTTGGTGTCTACCAGATTTGTGTCGAGGACCAGATATTCTTTTTTATAATATTTTACATATGCCAGGCTGTCTAAAGTGCGCATCACGGGAGAATCCTGAATGATGGAATGGCCGTCGTGATACACTACCTTATGGATGCTGTCGTTTACCCTGTCCAGCAGGCTCATATGCTTTGGAAGTGTAATGGTGTCCAGCGTCGAGGGGAGGTCGTCAACGGTAGAATCTGATTGAAGCAGGGTCGTGTCGGAGTCGGGAAGGCTGTCTTGCGCCATGACATGGTTTACAGACAATCCCAATATTAACGATAGGATAATAGTCGAGATGTATTTCATTCTAATCATAGCATTTAGGAAGGCCAAATGTGCCTATCACTGGCTTTGATGCAAAAGCATATTTGTTATAAAAATATTCATTCATTTGGGCGAATGCCCTTTTCTTTACGGGAAAACGGCTTATTCCGGAAAATAAAGGAAGGGTTGCCCTCCGCTATTTTTTTTCGGTAGTATTGTCCTTTTCCTCAGGCTTGGCCTGTTCTCCACCCGTTTCCAGACCGTCTTTAAATTCTTTAACCCCTTTGCCGATACCTCGCATTAATTCAGGTATTTTACGGCCTCCGAATAACAAAACGATAGCTAACACGATCAGTACGATTTCGGGAGTGCCGATAATCCCGGCTTGTTGCAATAGTAAAGCATTCATGGTTTCATCTTTTAATACAGCACAAAAGTAAGATAAATCATTCAGAATTCGGAGAGGAATTCATTTTCTACCCGGATTTTATACTTTTATTTGTTAAAATATTTCAAAACTTCTCTGTATAATCCGTTAGATCCAGGCGCAGCCTAAACTACGACGAAAAATCCCAAATAAATCGCCGCCAGGATAGATACGCCGATGATGATAGCTGTGATATTGGAGGATAATTTATCTGTTTCCGGATTATATTCAAGATCATTATGTTCCATTCTTTTTTCTATTTAGGTAGTTTGTCCATTCTTCTTCCATTCTTGAAGGCCACAACAAAGGCGTCCGACACCCCATTTTTTGTTCTCAGAATATCACGTTCGGTGCGGGCCTGCATGTAAGTATCGTAAGCTCCAACCGTGTAAATATAGTAACCGTTGTGCATATCTATCCGGATACTGCCTTCCGGAATACGATAGTGCTTGCTCAGGTAAGACAAAGATACGGATTTCTGATACCGTGCTCTGATCTGTACGCGATATTCCAGCAACGGTCGCACCGGCTGGGTGCTGCGGACCGGCTCCTGAACCTTTTGTTGGGCTTTCTTCATCTGTGCCTTTTTGATGGTTTCCAGCGTGGTGTCTTGAGCCTTCGGGGGCTGCACAGGCATGTTCTCATTCATCTGTGCTGCCTTTTCTTTGTTCGAAGGTGCAATCAAGGCCGGGTTGGGCGTGAAAGGCTTCGGTAACGGCATTTCATGGGGGGTCGGTTTGCTATGTTTTCGCTGTCCGAATTTTAATGAAACGCCCAGGGAGGTGTAGTTGTACATGTCATATTTTGAACCTCCCACAGTCATATCCATCATATCCGAATTCAACACGTGGCTTACCGATTCAAGATTCACGTTCCACTTATCATTGATTTTGTAAGACAGTCCGGCACCACCGGTCATTATTCCCTCCAGCGTTCTGCCTCCGAGGCCATGTCCATGTCCGTCTCCCATCTTGTTAATAAGGCTGGCATTGGCCAGGTTGTATAAACTGGAGTTGTAATTGGTCAGGCCCACACCGGCCACCAGATATACATTCAGTTTTCTTTCAGGATTGTAACCGGAGATCAGATTGTTCAGGCTAAAAGTTCCGTTCAGGTTAAAATCCAGATAATCCCCTTCGAAATAGCGGTTGGCACTGGTACTGATTCCTGAAAGCTGTCCGTACAGCACCTGTGCGCGCAATCCGAAAACCGGCGTAAACTGCCTGTTTAGCATCAGCCCGGCGCCCATGCGCCATTCCGTATGACCGCTGATAGATGCCGGCATGAAACTTTTCTGTTTCAGATCTCCAAAAAACAGGCTGTTTCCCACATTGGCATTTACCTGCCAGTAGGGTTGAAATTGATCCGTTTTTGATACTTTTTGCGCCTGTGCTGCTCCGAATGGCACCAGCAGGAAAAAAGCCATCAGGATTGAAAAACAAGAAATGTGTTGTTTCATAGCCTAAGCTTTAGGTCATTTAAGAGATTAATTTCAACTAAAATATGCAATAATTATGAATTTCTTCAATGCAGATTTTTCAAAAAATCAACAACCGGAATAGGAATGTGCGTGCGTCTCCCATATTGTAAATAAAATCTAAAAATTAAAAAATTCGGAATAAGGTATTTTAATGCTAATCCCTGATATATAAATAGTTAAAAATAAATAATTACCGATTCTCTTACAAAAGAATTTTCATGGAATGATTTTACACCCCGATTTTCATCCTGTAGTTATAAACATTATGATGCTTCCGTCGAATCAGGACGCCACAGAAAGCAACCATAAGATATTCTGTGGAAAAATTATTTCAACTTCCCGATCCAGGATTCTATTTCATCCATTTGAACGGCGGGGACATCCAGTTTTTTCTTTTTTCTCAGCCCATTCAGCGTTTGCTGGATGACGGTCGGTTTCATTTCCGCCAGATTTTCCGGTTTGGAAATCCCGGCTTCCGGCATCAGATTGGCCCAGTGTTCTGCCATCCCCAGTACCATAAAATCACTACTGCTAACGGTTTTGGCCTGCACTTCGGGACGCATCTGAGGGAAGAGGATCACTTCCTGGATAGATGCCTGATTTGTCATGAACATCGTCAGACGGTCGATGCCGATGCCCATTCCTGAAGTGGGGGGCATGCCGTATTCCAGGGCACGCAGGAAGTCGTAATCGATGTACATGGCTTCGTCGTCACCTTTTTCAGCCAGCTTCACCTGTTCTTCAAAACGCTCGCGCTGGTCGATAGGGTCGTTCAGCTCGGTGTAAGCGTTGGCCAGCTCTTTACCGTTCACCATCAGCTCAAAGCGTTCGGTGAGTTCCGGGTTCTCGCGGTGACGCTTGCACAACGGCGACATCTCCACCGGATAATCGGTGATAAAGGTGGGCTGGATGAAAGTATGTTCGCACTTTTCACCGAAAATTTCATCGATGAGTTTTCCTTTTCCCATGGACGGATCGGTTTCGATGTCCAGCTTTTCGCAGGTGGCCTGTAGTTCTTTTTCATTCATACCGCTCACATCGATGCCTGTTTTTTCTTTGATGGCATCCAGGATGCTGATACGTTTGTAGGGAGCGGCAAAATCAATGAGGTTATCTCCCACCTGAACTTTGGTGGTGCCGTGCAGGTCAGTGGCGATCTTTTCCAACATCTGCTCGGTGGTTTCCATCATCCAGAAATAATCCTTGTAAGCCACATACATCTCCATCTGGGTGAATTCCGGGTTGTGATACCGGTCCATGCCTTCGTTGCGGAAGTCTTTGGCAAATTCATAGACGCCTTCGTAACCTCCTACGATAAGACGTTTTAAATACAGTTCGTTGGCAATGCGCAGATACAGTGGAATGTCCAATGCGTTGTGATGTGTGATGAAAGGCCGTGCGGCAGCGCCTCCCGGAATAGACTGCAAGATAGGGGTTTCCACTTCGAGATAACCTTTGTCGTTGAGGAACCCGCGCATGGAACGCAGCACTTTGGCACGCATTTCAAAGATTTTCCTTACGGGATCATTGACCACCAGGTCCACATAACGCTGGCGGTAGCGCTGGTCGGGATCGGTAAAAGCATCATAAACCTGACCGTCTTTTTCTTTAACAATTGGCAAGGGTTTTAATGATTTAGACAACACCTTCAGTTCGGTGACGTGCACCGTGACCTCTCCCATCTGGGTCGTAAAAACAAAACCTTTGATCCCGATAAAGTCGCCAATGTCGAGCAGTCGTTTGAAAACCGTGTTGTATATCGTCTTGTCTTCTCCGGGACAGACATCGTCGCGTTTGATGTACAGCTGAATTCTTCCGGTAGAATCCTTCAGTTCTGTAAAAGAAGCAGCACCCATGATCCGGCGGCTCATCATACGCCCGGCCATACTCACTTCCTGAAACAGCGTGTTGTCTTTGGGATACTGTTCTAAAATATCTTTTGCATAAGCGTTTACTTCATACATGGCCTGGGGATAAGGATTGATTCCCAGTTTCTTCATCTCGATCAAAGCGTTCCGCCTTACGATTTCCTGTTCGCTCAGTTGCTGCATCTAAATCTCGGTTTTAAAATTCGCTGCAAAGATAATAACATCTTACGCAACGTGAAATAAGTTTTTTATTGGTGGTCAGACAATAGTCATACTTTAGTCAAACGATGGTCAAACAATTGTACTGTTATGGTACAACAACTGTCTGACGATGCCTGACCATTGTCTGACAACCGTTTGACCACTTCTGTGCGAAGGTGAGAATTTTTGGATCTTTTTGACACCTTAAAACAGAAAGCTTTTTCTCTAATTTTGCGTTATGCAAAAGAACGAACTCAAACCCGGGCCTTTGCTGGCGACAGTGGATTCACCGGAGGACCTCCGGAAGCTGGGTCCCGATCAGTTGAATGAGCTGGCAAAGGAAGTCCGTGATTATATACTGGATGTGATATCGGTTCACCCCGGTCATCTGGGCGCCAGCCTGGGTGTGGTGGAGCTCACCATTGCGTTGCATTATGTGTTTAATACGCCTTACGACCGGTTGATCTGGGATGTGGGTCATCAGGCATATCCGCATAAAATCCTCACCGGCCGCAGGGATGTTTTCCATACACTGCGACACTATCGGGGGATCAGCGGATTTCCGTCCCGCAAGGAAAGTGTTTACGATGCTTTCGGAACCGGGCATGCTTCTACCTCCATTTCTGCAGCACTGGGGATGGCAACCGCTTCACAACTGAAGGGTGAAAAGGACAGAAATCATATTGCTGTCATCGGCGACGGCGCCATGACCGGTGGCATGGCCATTGAAGGGTTGAACAATGCCGGCGCTTCGCACGCCAATTTGCTCATCATCTTAAACGACAACGGCATTGCCATCGATAAAAATCAGGGTGTCATCAAAGATTACCTCACCGGGATGCTGCGTGGCGAGCCGCTGACGGAACAAAATCTGAAAGCAAGAATTGAACGCATCAACCAGCGAAGGAAAGTCGTGAAAAACAAATCCAATAATCTTAGGGATGTCTTCCTGCGCAACAGCAACCTTTTCGAAGCTTTTAATTTTAGTTATTTCGGCCCCGTGGACGGCAATGATTTGCAGCAGATGGTGGCGGTGTTGAAGGAGATCAAAAAGATTGACGGCCCGAAATTATTGCACATCATCACTACCAAAGGCAAAGGCTTTGAGCAAGCCGAAAAAGAACAGACGATTTTTCATGCCCCTGGTCCGTTCGACAGGGAAACAGGTGCCTTGCTGAGTAAGGATCCCGGAAACAGAATCTCTTATCAGGAAGTATATGGAAGGACCTTGTTGGAACTGGCACAAAAAGATAAAAAAGTGGTCGCCGTGACTCCCGCCATGCCTTCGGGCTCGGCGCTGAATTTTATGATGGAAGCGTTTCCCGATCGCGTTTTCGATGTGGGCATCGCCGAGCAACATGCCGTGACCTTTTCGGCGGGACTGGCATCAGAAGGCATGATCCCTTTCTGTACCATCTATTCTACCTTCCTGCAGCGGGCTTACGATCAGGTGATCCACGATGTGGCACTCCAAAACCTTCCGGTGATCTTCGGTATCGATAGGGCCGGACTGGTGGGAGGCGACGGAGCCACGCATCACGGAGTGTTCGACCTGGCGTATCTGAACGGCATTCCCAACATGGTGGTGGCCGCTCCTATGGATGAAGTGGAGCTGCGGAATATGATGTTCACTGCGGCTGCATACGGCAAAGGTCCTTTCGCCATTCGGTATCCCCGTGGTTATGGATTTATTGCTGCTGATGCCTGGCAGAAGGAATTCCGGGAAGTTCCGGTAGGCAAAGGCCGCATGATCCGTAATGGGAAAGATATTGCCATAGTAACCTTGGGTCAACCGGGGAATTTTGCCCTGGAAGCTTGCCGGGAACTGGATGATGAAGGAATTTATCCTGCGCTTTGCGATCTGCGTTTCCTCAAACCGCTGGATGAAAGTTT
>CAYWBO010000037.1:0-6071 GCA_964456625.1 uncultured Lentimicrobiaceae bacterium
ACCAAATATCATTAATGGTAAGAAAATGGCAAACACGTACACACAAATCCACATTCAGGTCGTTTTTGCAGTTCAAAACAGGCGGTGCATAATAGCGAAAAGCTGGAAAGATGAATTATATCAATACATCACAGGTATTGTAAAAAACAACGGCCACAAATTATTGGCCATAAACGGCATGCCTGACCATATCCACATTCTTTTCGGATTAAGACCATCACAGTCGCTGTCTGACCTGATGCAGGACATAAAAGGCAGTTCATCGAAATGGATTAATGAAAATGGATTTATTCGTGGAAAATTTTCGTGGCAGCAGGGTTATGGAGCATTTTCATACAATAAAAGTGCTGTACCGAAAGTGATCCATTATATCAAAAATCAGGAACATCATCACAGAAAGAAGACGTTCGTCGGAGAATACCTTGAATTATTGAAAGAATTTAAGATTGAATACGATAACTGCTACGTGTTTAAATCTGTAGATTATTCCGAAGGTACCTAAATTGAAAGAATATGAATTTTCCGGCAGTGTCATGCCCTGACGTGTCGCAAGAAAGATACAATTCATCGGGTGATAATGACAAGGGAAAAGGTTATATTTGTTAACGGGTTGTTGCAACTGGAACAATACTAAATTCAATCCAATGAAAAATTATTATAAAGAAGCTATTGTACTGGCGTTGGGAATTATCATCGCGGCATTTCTGCTGGAAAGCGGCATACGATATACGGTCGAGAGCCGGCGGATCGTGACGGTGAAAGGCCTGGCGACACGGGAAGTTGCCGCGGATAAAGTGATCTGGCCGATCATTTATAACCTGGTGGGCAATAACATGCAGACCATTTATTCGATGGTACAGTCTTCGAATGAAAAGATTGTTGAATTTCTTACATCCAATGGCATCCCCAGGGATGAAATTACGGTTAACGCGGCCTCCGTTACCGACCTGGAGGCTAACGTTTATTCAGAAAACAAGCACAATTACCGCTACATTGCCAAGGGTGTTGTCACCGTTTCCTCGGGAAAGGTGTCATTGGTGCGTTCGTTGACACAAAAGCAATCGGAACTGCTGAAAGAGGGCATTGTCATTATTTCCAATGATTATGCACATCAGATCTCGTATGAATTTACAGGGTTGAATAAGATCAAACCGGAAATGCTCAAGGAAGCCACCCAGAATGCCCGTAAAGCGGCGGCTCAGTTTGCCGATGACAGCGGTAGCGAACTCGGAAAGATAAAAAATGCCTATCAGGGACAATTTTCAATTACCAACAGGGATGCCAATACGCCATTTATTAAAGAGGTACGCGTTGTTAGCACGATAGAGTATTTTCTTAAAAATTAGGTCTGCTTCTTTACCCGGATCGTCGTAAAAATAAAAGTACCCGACAGCGGTTGGTACCTTTGCTTTTTGCAAGGAGCACAAATGTGCTTTTGAACACCTCAGGCCAGCTGATAACTTGCCTGGAAATATTTTAATCCGTTCTGGTTGGTGATGCCCAGCAGGAAATCCTCGAACATGAAATGATACAATGTTTTATAACTTAACTTCTGAGGCGGGTAGATCTTGGGATTGTGCAGGTCGAGCATGCGTTTGGCATAGCTTCGCGTGACTAATTCACGACTGATATCCTGACGGTAGATGTTCTGTTGTTGTCCTTGTTCGAAGTTCAGACCAATTTTTTCACTGGCAAAATCAATACGTTTTTGCAGATCCTGGTCGTATATTTTTCTTAATTCTTCGTGGTCCCCATTGTAATTTGTATAGTGCAACTCGCGGTGATTTGCAAGCATGCGGCTTACCTGCAGCAATACATCAATGGCATTCAGCTTTTTATTTTTGTTGGAAAGCGCCTTCTCGACAAAAGCTTCCAACTGGTTCCATTTTGTTACGAAAGGCAGTTTTTCATCCTCGCGATCGTGTAAAAATTCTGTATCTGTCTGGTATTGTGGCTGTATCTTCTGAATCATGTTTTGTCTGTTTTATCCTTTTTCCAGTGAACCTGATCGTTGCATCAGCGCTAAAAGGTTCAAATATATATTATTTTGCAAATAATTAGTCACATTTCCATGCAAATTACCTGCCAAAGTAATTCATTTTGAAAAATTAGTCAACTTTTGTGGCAATTTTACAAAAAACCGGGAGCAAAGGTAAAGAACACTTTTACACATGAAACACAACATTTCTTAAATAATAAATTACAAGAAAACGGCTTTTTTGATTCCGTCCGATGTGTACAAAAATTCTTAGTTTGCGATTGATTTTCAGTGGTTTATTTCTTTGTTATTGTAAAGGAATGCCGGTCAGTAGCAAAGGTATATTCTATTTGCAAATGGCTTACTTCACAGATTTTGCTTACCAGAGAAAGTCCCAAACCTGTGGATCTTTTATCTCCAGTTTCTTTATAAAAGCGCTCGAATATTTTATCGCTGTTTTTCAATGCTTCTTTCCCGGAATTGGAAAAAACAAGTTGATGCTTCATTATTTCAACTTGTATCATCCCGTTTTCACCGGTGTGTACCAGCGCATTTTTCAACAGGTTAACCAATAAAATCTGCGCCAGTGAACCATTCATTTCCAAAACAAATTCTTCTTTTATGTTGACAACTGTCTTAATGTCGCGCATTTCAAAAAGCTCTTTCATGGAATCGATATTACTTTGGATCAGCGTAGTAAAATGAATGGCTTCCTGTTCCGAGAACTGGTCGTTTTCGATTTTTGTCAGTAACAGCAGCGTGCTGTTCAGTTTTTCGAGCCGTGAAATATTTTCCAGGACCGCGTGGAGGGTGGTGATCTGTTCCTCGTTGAGGTTTTTGCCGTTCAGCAGGTTTTCGGCTTTTGCCTGTATCACGGCCAGGGGGGTTTGTAATTCGTGTGATGCATTTTCTGTAAACTCTTTCAGACTGTTGTAATCTGATTTTACTTTGGATGTCAGCCTGTTGATGCTTTGGTTCAGTTCGTTGAACTCCGTGATCGGAGTTTCGTTCAGTGCAAATTTTTCCCTGCTTTGCAGCGAGAAGGATTTTAGTTTTTCCAGATTTTCATAAAAGGGTTTCCAGATGGAAGTGGCCGTTTTTTTGTTGATGAAATACAAGACAGATACCAGCAGCAGCAGCAAAACGGCCGTAGCCATGAAGATGCTCATGACAATATCGGTCTTTTCAACCGTCAGGGCACGAACTGTGATATGATATATTTTCCCGTGTATGTTCTTCCATATGTTCAGCTCTTTGAACATTTCACTTTCTCCCACCACCGGATCATAGATGACCGTGTCTTTGAGAAGGGTGTTTTTGATTTTCTGATCCTGTTTTATTTCGATGATCGGGTAGAGATTGGAGACCGGTTTTTGCTTTTCCAGTTGGCTTACAATCCGGTTTGCGCTCGCACTAAGCCCTTCGCTGGCATCCGAAGCTGCGATGCCATTGATGGTGACATACAAGGCCAATAGCCCGATCACAAAGACAACGATGGAACTCACCATGTAGTAGCGGTTTATTTTTTTCAGGAGTTTCATGAATTGCTGAGTTTGTAACCAATTCCGTAAACGGTGGAGATATAATCGTTGCCCCCGGCCTTTTTGATCTTTTTCCGCAGGTTGTTCAGATGGGTATACACAAAATCGAAGCGGTCGGCATCATCCATGTAATCGCCCCATAAATGTTCGGCAATGGACTGCCGTGTGAGCACTCGTTCTTTGTTGGTGATAAAGAACAACAAAAGCTCGTATTCTTTCGGAGTCAGATTTAAGAGTTGATCGTGAATGTATACGGCTCTTTCTTCCGGCAGCAGCCGGATCTCTTTGAATTCAACTGCCTGGCTTCCCTTAAATTTTCGCCTCCGCAACACTGCACGGATCCTGGAATGGAGTTCCGAAAGATGAAAGGGTTTGGTGATATAATCATCGGCTCCCAGATCCAGTCCCGTGATTTTGTCATCCAAAGAATTACGGGCAGAAACGATCAGGGTTCCCGTTTCAGGATGATGGGCTTTAATCGCATCCAGGAGGTTGAGGCCGTTGCCGTCCGGCAGGGTAATGTCCAGGACCACGATGTCGTATGCGAAGGCAGCCAGCTTGTCTTCTGCGGCAAAATAACTGGCGGCTTTTTCGCAGACAAAACCTTCTTCCCTGAGAAATGAAGTCATGGATTCCAGCAGGCCCGTCTCGTCTTCAACAACTAAGATTTTCATTCAAAATAAAGTTGACTGGCAAAGATAAAGGATTAAATCTAAAGGAATTTTCAAGACCTTCACAGGATTTATATCCGGCAGGCATCCGATTTCGTCTCTATTTTTTCAAAACTGGAAATTTCTTTCTCATTTTGAGAATGGGGACAACCCTTTTGAATAACCTGGAAGAACGGATTACATTTAAAATGAATGATTTAAGACAAAACCGCTTCGAGTGGCATAATTATTCCATATTTATTTTAAATTTACTGAGGTCGAATCAGGTTGCATTTATAGGTGAAATGAGGCTTCAGGCGTTTTTCCTATAAATCCCGGGTCAGGCACGGGCTTTTTAACATCAGGGATTATTCAAGACGGGTTATCTATGAAAATCAGGACCAGAATATTATTGAATACGGTGGCCGTGGTATTGGTCACAAGTGTTACGATGATCTTTGTCGTGTATTTCTTTATGTTCCAGAGCCTTCAAAAAAGGGAGATCCATGACTTGCATCAGCATGTGGAGCAGGCTGCAGAAAATATTACGGAACATCTTCAGGTTCCTGCCATGCAACTGAGAACCCTGGCAAAAAAAGAGCTGGCAAACAAAGACGATGATTCGTTATCAGAGGAGCTGACTGAATTCAACAACGTGGTAATCGAATTTTATTCCACTTCGTATGCCAATCTGAAAGGGAAGATCATGGCCAGTTCCGACCGAAGCTTGATCGGTCAGAATATTTTAAAGGTCGCCCCTAACATTCAGAATGAATTTCGGGAAGCACTGCGTGGTAAAAACGGCGAAGTGATCATTTCCAATATCCAAATGTGTCCAAAAGATGTAACCTACAACACCGACTCGGTGGACATGCAAATGCTGGTGGGCGTTTATTCCCATGAAGGTAAATTAAAGGGGATTCTGACGGCCCTGTATGATGTCGGCTATCTGGCACATCATGTAAAGGATATCAGTGCCTCCATTTCGGGCTCCGGAGCCTCCTTTCTGGTAGATGAAAGCGGAAGGGTTTTAATCTCTTCTGACTCTTCAGTGAAGTTTATGGCACCTATCAGAGGATTGACCGTCGCGGAATTAAAAAAGGAATTCTCAACAAAATCCAATGGCTACACAATCTATACCGATCAAAAGGGCCATAAAAAATTATCGGGATTCGTGAATCTGTCCTCCTTTGGAGACAACCAGGAGCATCCCTGGGCGCTGTTCGTGGAAGTGCCATACAGCAGCTTTCTGACACCGATCCATAAATTGTTGTTTCGTCTTTTTTACATTCTGATCATTTTTCTTGTCCTGATTCTGATCCTGGCGCTGATGTTCTCCCATAATCTTACCCGGCCGCTTGAGTGGTTGACACAAGCTACGGAAAACCTGGGCGAAGGGCAATACGAAAGACTTGATTACAATTCCAAAAGTGAGGTGGGCGATCTGGTGAAAGCATATAACGGGGCCGTGGATAAGATCAAGAAAACGACGCAGGAACTTATAGAAAACGAAGAATTATTCAGAAACCTGGCGGAGTCAACTTCTGCAGGAATTATCATTATCCAGGGTTCTAAAATAGTGTATGCCAATAATGCAATAACACAGATCTACGGATACGACCTGGAAGAACTTGTTGGTAAGGATTTCTGGGAGATGGTACATCCTGAATTCAGGGAAATGGTGAAGAAATACGGCCTTGCCCGGCAGCAGGGCGAAGAAGCCCCTACACACTATGAGTATAAAGCTGTTGCAAAAAACGGTGATGAGAAATGGATTTCGCTTTCTGCCGGGAGTCTGATGTGGAAAGGGAAGATTGCGGGGATAGGAACGGCTATTGATTTTACCGAGAAGAAGCTTGCAGAGAAAAAACTCCGGTTTGATGAGCAGCGGTTGCGGTTGGC
>CAYWBO010000037.1:6171-27785 GCA_964456625.1 uncultured Lentimicrobiaceae bacterium
TATTCAAGAGAAGAGTTCCTGAAACTGAGTGTTCCGGACATTGATTTGAATGTGGATTTTGACAAGTTCAAAAAGATCATGGCCGCGTTGAGAAAAGTGGGGTCGAATACCATGGAAAGCTTCCACAAAAGACGGGACGGTTCCACTTTTCCAGTCGAGCTGAGCGTGCGGCTGATAAAACTTGATAAGGAGTACGTTGTTACCGTTGCCCGAGATATTACCGAAAGAAAACTCAACGAACAAAAGCTGATCGAGGCAAAAGAAAAGGCAGAAGAGTCCGAACGGCTTAAATCGGCCTTCCTGGCCAATATGAGTCACGAGATCCGAACCCCGATGAATGGCATTCTGGGTTTCGCTTCGCTGCTGAAGGAACCCTTGCTAACCAAAGAGGAGCAGGAAAAATATCTGAGCATTATCGAAAAGAGCGGCGAGCGCATGCTGAATACGGTTAATGATATTATCGACATTTCCAAGATCGAATCCGGACAAATGACCGTAACTTTTTCGGATATAAATGTCAACGAGCAAATGAAATTTGTATATAATTTCTTTAAACCTGAAATGAAACAGAAAGGACTTGATATTGTCCTGAATACAGGATTGCCCGAAGACAAGTCGATCATCAGCACGGACAAAGAGAAATTCTACGGGATCATGACCAACCTGATCAAAAATGCAGTGAAATTCACCCAGGAAGGATCCATCGAACTGGGATATGCCCAAAAGGACGGATTTCTTGAATTTTATGTGAAAGATACCGGTACGGGTATTCCCCAGGATCAGTATGAATTGGTGTTTCGCCGGTTTATTCAGGGGAGTACTTCACTGACGCGAAACTACGAGGGGTCCGGTTTGGGTCTTGCGATCTCGAAAGCCTATGTGGAAATGCTGGGGGGAAAAATCTGGCTGGAAAGCAAGGCAAATGGTGCGGACGGCAAAGAAAAAGAAACCGGTACTACCTTCTTCTTCACATTGCCTTATGATCATCGGCATGCTGCAAGTTCCAAAACCGGTGAAGCTGATGCCGGGGCCGACAAATTTGCAAAAAAGCTCAAGGTCATGGTGGTAGAGGATGACGAAATTTCGGAACAACTGCTGAAGCATCTTGTTGAACCCTATGCGGAAGATATTTTGGTCTGCCATGGGGGCAAGGAAGCTGTGGACACGTTTCGGAAACACCCCGATGTCGATCTGATTTTTATGGATGTCAAAATGCCGGACATGGATGGATATGCGGCCACAAGGGAGATCCGAAAATTCAATGAAAAAGTGATCATCATCGCACAAACCGCTTTTGCCCAGGCCGGCGAGGGTGAAAATGCACGTGAAGCCGGATGCAATGATTATCTTGCCAAGCCTATCAAAATTGCATTTGTCCAGGAAATAATAAAGAGGTATTTCGGCTGATTATTAAACGTGCTTATTTTGTTCAAAGAGATGTCCCCAAAGCAAAAACTTTTTAATATTGCATTTACAGGCAATTTATGCTATCTTTATTGAATATGAATCCCAAAGGAAAAAGGAATAAAGGGATTCGAGACAGAAAGTAAAGTCGATATTAAAAAGATGTCGGTAAGGGATTTGATAAAATACAGTGCGGTTCCGGCTGTTATCGTGGATAAGTATGACCTTAAAATCATTCATACCAACGAAAAAGCGGCTGCACTTACCCTTTGGCCCCGATCAGGGCTGACAGGAAAGTTTTTACCTGATCTGTTGACTCCTATTTCCGGTGAACCGGGTGATTATGACGACGTCGTTCTTCAGACAAAAAACGGAAAGAAAATTCTGGTTCATATTAATATTCAGTCTGTTGTCGAGCATCACTGTCTTTTGGTCCATTTCTGGGGATCTGATAATCAACAGGAAAATAATTCGCTGGAAGACGAAGTGATCGCCTGGAGGCTTTCCTTTGATGAGTATGGATCTCCTGTGACCATACATTCCCCCAACTATGATTTGCTCAATGCCAATAAAGCCGCTTGCAAAGTGTTGGGTATGACGAAAGATCAATTGATCGGCAAGAAATGTTATGAATTGTTCCACGGTAAAAACAAACCAACGGCAGGCTGTCCCATGAAGGCGTTAATGGAATCCGGCAAGCATGCCTCTCGTGTGGTGGACATTGAGCCTCTCAATGGAAGTGCTGTGGTGGATTGCAGTCCTGTCTTTGATGAAAACGGGAAACTGAAACAGATCATCCATACGGCCATTGATGTGAAGTCTGTCATCAAAATGCGGAGAGAGCTCATTAGGGAAAAAATCATTCTGGATCAGGAGGAGGAGTACCGTGCCATAACACAAGCGGCTTCTGATGCGATTATCACGTTGGACACAAAGGGAAAGATTGTTGGATGGAATCCGGGTACATTTAAGATCTTCGGCTATAAAGAGGATGAGCTGGTAGGAAATAAATTGTCCGTGATTATCCCTGAGAAATTTTTGAAACAGTACATGGACGGTTCGGGCTTTAAGTCTGGTGGCAAAAATCAGCTTATGATCGGGAAGACTATTGAGGTTCGGGGATTGCGGAAAAATAAAACGGAATTTCCCGCGGAATTATCCATATCGGAATGGGAAATAAGCTCCGGAAAATTTTATACTGCGACCATCCGTGATATTAGTGCTCGTAAGCAGCATGAAGAAGAACTGGAGGACGAACGGAGTTTTTCGGAAGCGGTGTTGCAAAGTCTTCCCGGGATCTTTTATCTTTTTACGTATCCGGAACTTAAGTTGGCAAGATGGAATAATTACCATGAAAAGTTATTGGGATTTACTGGTGAAGAGCTCCGTAACCGGCATGTAACAGAATGGTTCCAACCTGAAATCAGGGAGAATGTACTGAATATCATGGACGAAGTCATTAAAGTAGGATATAAACGGATGGATCAGAATGTTGTGGCCAAAGACGGTAAATTGATCCCCTGCATTCTGACAGGCGTGAGGCTTACCACCAAGGACAGACAATATATCATGGGTGTTGGAATCGACATTTCTTTAAGAAAAGCAGCAGAAGAGAAACTGAATGAAAATGAGGCCCAGCTTCGTTCGTTATTTAATACCATCCCTGATTTGGTCTGGCTGAAGGATGCCAGGGGTGTTTATCTTGCCTGTAACGAATCTTTTGAGCGGTATATGAATCGATCGGAATCCGAGATCATCGGAAAAACTGATTTTGATTTGCTCGAGCAAAAAAGAGCTGAAATATTTCATAAACAGGATGATGAAGTGATATCGGGCGGAAAGGCGATATTCTCCGAAGAATGGACAGTGATTGATGAGAACGGGACCAAAGCGTATGTGGAAACCATTAAAACACCCGTATTCAATTCCAGGGGAAAATTTGTAGGAGTGCTGGGGATCGGTCATGACATGACGGATCGGAAGAAGGCAGAAGCTGAAATTAAGTCGGCCAATGAACAGCTCCGTAAGATCAACGCCGAAAAAGACAAGTTCTTCTCCATTGTTGCTCACGATTTACGGAATCCCTTCACGAGCTTTTTAGGGCTTACTCAGATCCTGAATGAAAATCTTCGTGGCTTTTCCCTGGATCAGATCGAAGAAATGACAGGGGTTTTGAATAAATCTGCTAATAATTTGTTCCAGTTGCTGGAGAACCTGCTATCCTGGGCCAACATGCAGCAGGGGCATATCCCTTATGAACCGGAGATGATTTCTTTACACGAACTGGTGAAAGACGTAATTGAACAATCTATTCAGGAACCCGCTCAGGTTAAGAAAATAAAGGTGCGTTATGAGGTTTCACCGGAAATCCGTGTTTTTGCCGATAAAAACATGATCCAGACAGTCATCAGGAACCTGCTATCCAATGCTGTGAAGTTTACCTATAAAAATGGCAAAATAATGCTCTCCGTTATGAAAGCGGGAAGCGCCTTTGTCGAAGTAAAAATTGAAGACTCTGGTATGGGAATGGGTAAAGAAATCCTGGAAAATCTTTTTGTCTTAAATGCAAATACCAGCAGACCCGGAACAAATGGTGAGCCCAGTACGGGTTTGGGTCTGTTGCTTTGTGGAGAATTTATTGCAAAACATGGCGGCAGGATCTGGGTAGAAAGTGAAGAAGGCAAAGGCTCTGTTTTTCATTTTACACTTCCTGTAAACGCTTCCAGGAAATAAGAAAATCAGATTTATAAATTTGGAGATGAGCACACGATCATCGTGTTTTATAATATCCTGATTGTTAATCCGATTTAACGGACTTTGCAATAAAATTAACAATTCCCTAACCTTTACACTTTTTAAAAGATTAAATTTGTGTAGCTATGAAAAAAGAGCCTGCAATTTTAGTCTGCCCTATGGATTGGGGCCTTGGTCATGCCACGCGTGTGGTTCCCATTATCGATCGGTTGCTGGAGCGGAATGTCAGAGTCATTTTGGGTGCTGACAATAAACCGCTTGAATTTTTGCGGGGCCGGTTTCCGCAATGTGAGTTTGTGAAGATCCCGGGATACAAGCCGATGTATCAGAAAAAAGGTTCGCTTGCCCTGAAGGTAACAACGGATATTCCGCAGATGCTTATTGAATCGCGAAAAGCGCACATTTTGCTGGAACAGATTATTGATGACATGGGAATTGACGCGGTGATTTCGGACAACCGTTACGAGCTTTGGTCGGAACGCATCCCAACCATTTTTATGACCCATCAGCTGAAAATCATGACTCAGGGGATTCTGACTTCGGCTCGGACTGCGATCCAGAAAGTAATTTATGGTTTCATAGTCAGGCACAATGAAGTCTGGGTGCCTGATTTTCCAGGAGAGCCCAATTTGTCGGGCGAGCTTTCACATGTGAAAAAGCTTCCGCTGAAAATGGTTCTGTACATCGGCCCGCTAAGTCGTTTTGAAAATCTCAGAACGTTACCTCCATCGGAAGAAAAGCCTGATGTGCTTTGCATCATGTCAGGACCTGAACCACAGCGTAGCATACTGGAGAATATTTTTGCAGAACAAGCCGCAAATACCACTTATAAGACTCTTATCCTTTCGGGCAGGCCGGGAGAGAATTCAATCGTCCAAAAGGGAAATGTCGAAATCCGTTCTCATTGCGGGGATGAAGAAATGGCAGCCCTTATCCGCGCAGCTCACCTGGTGGTCAGCCGATCGGGGTATACTACCATCATGGATATGGCCGCCCTTGGCAAAAAGGCTGTTTTTATTCCTACGCCCGGACAGCCGGAGCAGGAGTATCTTGCCAGGAGATTGAAGAAACAGGGCTTATTTTATACCGTTTCCCAAACGGATTTCAACCTGGAAAAAGCGTTTCGGGAGGTTGATCGTTACAGGGGCCTGGATGTGCAAAATGATTATACGATCCTGGACCAACGACTCGATGCCCTGATAGAAAGTATCACTTCGTAATTCCATAATTCTAAATAGAAGAGACGACGCCAGCTCATAAAATATTTGGGCTGACAGCAGGTCCGAAATTGCTTTTCAGAAAGATTAACATTTTTTTAATTTATTGTAAGTCAATAAATTGATAAATAAAGAACAAATTAGGACTTTCTTTTACCTGAAGATATAGTTATTTTAGTAAAAATTTAAGATCATGAAAGCGATATGGAATGACAAAATCATTACGAAAAGTGATGACATTGTCAACGTGGAAGGCAACGCCTGCTTTCCTGTTGAATCGGTAAAAAAAGAAGATAGCGACACTCATACGGTTTGCCCGTGGAAGGGCACCACTTCTTATTATAATCTGGAAATTGATGGTAAAGTCAACAAAGATGCTGTCTGGTATTATCCGGAACCCAGCAAGGCAGCCAAAGCATCACCAACGGGGTTGCTTTCTTGAGGGGAGCAGAGGTTACAGACGAATAATTTAAAAACCTAAGTGATGACTTTAAACATAAAAGAAATCCAGACAGCGGAACTTTCCGAAAAACTCAACAACCCGGATATCCATATTATTGATGTACGTCCGGTGGATGCATACAACGGTTGGACGTTGTTTGATGAACCGAGAAAAGGACACATAAAAGGAGCCAGGAGCCTTCCATGGAAATGGATTCAATATGTCGATTGGATTGAAATGGTGATGCATAAGAATATCCTTCCGGGACAGGAGGTTATCGTGTACGGTTACGGTAAAGAGGAAACCGATGATGTCGCCGAACGTTTTTTCAAATCGGGTTATTTTAAGGTGTTTGTATATTACCATTTCCTTGACGAATGGAACCTCAATAATTCATACCCTTTGGAGCATCTGGAGCGGTTTCAGCATCTGGTTTCTCCACAATGGATCAGGAAACTCATCTATGGTGAGAAACCTCAGCACTACGATAATGACAACTATGTGATCGTGCATGCGCATTACCGGAACCGGGATGCTTATTTGAGCGGTCACATTCCGGGCGCCATTGATATGGATACGCTGGCACTGGAAGCCCCTGAAACCTGGAACCGCCGTTCTCCGTCTGAATTAAAAAGGGCTCTTGAAGCACACGGAATTACCTCTGATACTACCGTCGTGTTGTATGGGAAATTTATGAGTCCTGATAACAAGGATCCTTTTCCGGGAAGTGCGGCAGGCGACATCGGGGCCATGCGTTGCGTGTTTATTATGCTGTATGCCGGTGTTAAAGATGTCAGGATCCTGAACGGCGGATTTCAGTCGTGGACGGATGAAGGCTATGAAATTTCTTACGAGGATGAGCCCAAAAGACCGGTTCCGGAATTCGGAGCCGATATTCCCGGTCATCCCGAACTGGCAGTGGACACTCCCGAAGCCAAACAAATGCTCGCATCTCGCCATGAGGAACTGGTGTGTGTTCGTAGCTGGCCCGAGTACATCGGGGAGGTGAGCGGGTATAATTACATTGAAGCGAAAGGAAGAATTCCCGGGGCTGTATTTGCAGACTGCGGCAGCGATGCCTATCACATGGAGAACTATCGGAATTTTGATCTTACCACAAGAGAGTATAATGAAATAGAAAAGATCTGGAAGAAAAGCGGTATCACACCGGACAAACATCTGGCATTTTATTGCGGAACCGGGTGGCGGGGCAGCGAAGCCTGGTTTAATGCCTGGCTGATGGGATGGCCCCGGGTCGCAGTTTATGACGGCGGGTGGTTTGAATGGAGTGCCGATCCTGCAAATCCTTTCGAGACCGGTGTTCCGAAAAATTACAAAGCGCACACGGTGTAAAAAGGGAACCTGTTATGAATTACTCCGAAATATCAACAAAAGTAGATCAACGGATTTTGATCAGTAACCTGCTTGCTTTCGAGAACAAAGAAGACACCTTATCAGAAATTTATGCAGGGCTCCTGTCAATGCAAAAGAAAATATCAAGCCGGTTTTTTTATGATCATAAGGGATCGTTATTGTTTGAAAAAATTACCGCAATTCCGGAATACTACCCCACCCGTACAGAGAAATTCCTATTAAAAAAAGTGGCTGATGAAATCATGCAGTTTGGCGAAAATATGGATGTTGTTGAACTGGGCAGCGGAGATTGCTCTAAGATTTCCATTCTTTTGGAAGCCGTTCCCGGCCCCCGCAGATCAGATATCTGTTACGTGCCGGTGGATGTGAGCGAAAGCGCCATACTCAAATCGGCAAAAGAGCTGATAACGAAATATCCGGAGATCAGAATTCACGGGTTGCTGGCGGATTTTATGAAACATCTGACCGATTTGCCCTGCAACGGCAGTCGGCTGATCGTTTTTTTTGGAAGTACACTTGGCAACCTTTCCAGAGCCCAAATGGAGCGGTTTCTGAAGAATATAGAATCACTGATGCGGCCTGGCGACCGTTTTATACTGGGGCTGGATATGGTAAAAGACGATGATATTCTTGAAAAAGCTTATAATGACGACCAGGGCATTACGGAAGCTTTCAATAAAAACATGCTGAATGTGATCAACCGGGTGGCGGAAACCGATTTTGATCCGCAACAGTTTGACCATCTGGCTTTTTACAATGCCAAGGAGAAAAGAATCGAAATGCATTTGAAAGCCACCCGTGACATGGTTATCAGCAGTCCGGAGTTTCCGGGCAAAGTAGTATTGAAGAAAGGAGAAACCATCCATACCGAGAATTCTCATAAATTTACGATTGAGGATATCAACAGGTTTGGAACGCTGACAGGCTTAAGTATCGAAAACATTTTTTCTGACGAAAAACAATGGTTTTCTTTGGTAGCGTTTAAATACGACAGTTAGGAATAAAACAGCCTCTTTCCTTAAAATCTATGAATTATTTATCGTAACCCGGATTTTTTAGGACACATCCGGAACCTGAAATTTCAGATCGAGAACTATTCCGTTGATCAATAAATTGGTTGTGTGCATTGAAATTACTGAGTTACGCAGCAATTTCACAGAAAATCGTTGCTTCTTGCTTTGCCAAATTATTTCGGTTAACCGTGGAAATTATACCAAAAAATAGTTTTGTTTGGATATTATCGGAAGGTTTTCTACTAAAAATTGTAATTTTTTCTGGCAGAAAGTCCCTTTTGACTCAGGCTAAATTGTGGCCTGGGAGCGGAAATCCGGGACCTCAATAGGGCGGAAATGTAGTAAATCAGCTCATTAAGCGGGGTTTAATGAGTTAAAAGTCAATATATTTCCTACAATAACTATAAATTCTATAGGAAAAAACTATCCTATTTATATTTTTATATTTTTACCGCATTGTTATTAACGAACAGTTCATGTTTTGAATCTTTCAACAAAAAATGCATAAATAAATGGGTAAAAAAAGTAAAAAAAACAGCTCGATGACCCGCCGGACATTTTTCAAGTCTGCCACTGTGGGTATCGGCTCTGTTCTGGCAGTTATGATTGGATACCCTCTGATTGATTCACTGGTTTCAAGTTCAAAGGCGCTGGTTAAAAAGACTTTTAGCAAGTTGGGTCCGCTAAAGGACATCGAGAATTCATTTTCTCCCGTTGTGCAGCCGACGAAACTAAATTTCTCAAAAACAGACCAGGATGCTTTTGTTAGCACGACAAAACCTGAGCAGGTGTGGGTGGTCAAGAAATCACCGGATGACGTTAAAGTTTTCTCACCGATTTGCACACATCTGGGTTGTAGATACAATTGGGATGCAGAAAAGAAGATGTTCGTTTGTCCCTGTCACAACAGTGTTTATACCATCGATGGAAAAGTTGTTTCAGGCCCGGCACCAAGGGGGCTGGATGAATTGCCAATTGAAGTAAAAGATGGGAATTTATACGTTCAGTATGAGAAATTTGAAGTAGGTATTCCTGAAAAAATAATCATAGATTGACATTGTTATGGGACAAAAAATTAGTAAATGGTTAAAAGAAAGAATCGATTTAGGTGGGGTTGTCGATGCTGCTTTTGACGAAAAAATTACAGGTGGCGCGAGTTTTTTCTACACCATGGGAAGCGCGACGCTGTTTGTTTTCACACTTCAGGTCATTACTGGGATCTGGCAACTATTCTATTATGTTCCTACAGTGGATCATGCTTATGCGAGCCTGAGTTATTTCAGAATCCATGTGCCTTACGGATGGCTGATACACGGTATCCATTACTGGGGAGCCAATATCCTGGCTGTGCTGGTGGCATTGCATATTATTCGTGTCTTTATCTGGGGGGCATATAAAAAACCCAGAGAGCTTACCTGGCTTATCGGTGTGCTGCTATTGTTTTTGGTTGCCGGTTTGATCTTCACCGGGGCGGCGTTGCCCTGGGATGAAACCGGTTACTGGGCTTCCGAAGTGGGAACCAGTATTGCGGGTACCATTCCTTTCATTGGAGATTTTCTTGAAAAATTCCTCCGGGGAGGTTACTCGATGGGCCAACTCACCCTTTCCAGATTTTTTACCATACACACAGTTTTAATTCCGGCCCTCTCTTTTGTGATCATTGTTTTCCACTTGCTGGCTTTCCGGAAACACAGTAGCACCGGTCCCTGGAAAGAATCCAAACGTAAAAAGATTGGGGATTTCTGGCCGGATCAGGTGGCCATTGATCTGATCGTCAGTGGTTTTATTTTTTTGGTTATCGTCTGGTTGTCGGCTTTTCATCCTGCTCCTTTCAGCGGCCCGGCAGATCCTTCGGATGCTGCTTTTCAACCCAAACCGGAATGGAATTTCCTGTTTCTGTATCAGTTGTTAAAGATATTCAAAGGTCCGTTTGAGATTGTGGGTACCGTTGGTATTCCTACACTCATCGTTATCCTTCTGATAGCGGTTCCGTTTCTTGATAAGAAAGAATCGCACAGCCCGATGAAAAGAAAGGGAATGATGATCGGTGGGATTCTGTTCGTGGGTTTCGTCCTCACCTTTACCATTATTGGTTCTAACAGCAATCCTGACAATGATCAGGCTGCCGCTCTCAAAGCGCATAAAGGCCCTGTTTCTTATAAACTATCTCCCGAGGGCATAAAAGGACAAACCGTTTTTAAAACTTACGGATGTGTGGCTTGTCACACCATCAGCGGAAGCGGTGGAAAAATCGGTCCGGATCTCACCAATGAATATGAAAGAGACCATAATAAAGCTTGGTTATTGGTACAGTTCACCAACTCCAAGATGCATTTCCCGACTTCCGTGATGCCCAATTACACCATGCTCAACAAAGAACAGCTCGATGATCTGACGGCATTTATAAATACGCCGCATAAGCCGGCGCCTCCGGATACAACGAGTTCGGCTTCGGTTTTGGCTGCCAGAAAGAAATCGGCTGACAGCATTCAGATGCTTGAAGAAGCAGAAACGAAGATGAAACTTGAAAAATTAGGCGCTCCGGGCGAAGCTGCTTCCATCATCGGGAATGTGGAGGTCGGTCGGAAATTGTTTACGGATAACTGTGCTTCCTGTCATGGTTTGAACGGAACAGGCGGCGACCCGAATTACGGATCGCGGTTCGGAATGGTTCCCGGTCTGAATCCCATCAACAAAGCACTGTACAGTAAATCGCCCAAACAGTTTGCAGAAAATATTGATCGGTTTATCCAACATGGTTCCGACCCGTCGGGACCCCATCCTTCTTTGAAAATGTTTGGCTATGGAGATTCCTACAGCCTGACACAACCTCAGATCGCCAATATAGAAGCTTATATTCTCAGCCTGAATAATGTAAACCGGGCGCAGATTGAGTCGCCCAATTCGGCAAAGTCATTCTTCTACGTGGCACTGTATTTATACATAGGCCTGATGCTGTTGATGATCTTTTTCTGGCAGAAAGCCAGAAAAAATAAAGCCGCTGCTGCCGAGGAATCATAGAAAGAGAAGTCTCGAAAGAGACGGTTTAGATTTTGCGAAAATCGTTTACCCGCTTCCATGAGGCGGGTAAATTTTTATGTAGTGGTTATATACATTACGTTTGAGAATAAATCCTGGTATTAATATATCCTGCCAAAGAAAAAGTCGCACCATGGCCATAAAATAAAAATCCCGGCTCTGAATATCAGAATCGGGATTGATTTTGTTGTCAGCGACTCAGTCGCCAACAGTGAGCATAAAGCTCAGGCAGAAACTGAAATAATTATTAACCTCTATTTTATGCCTTTTGCATCTGCAGCGGTCGCATGACCGTAATTATTTCCCCAGGCATTTAATACGTAATCAACAACGGCCACAGCATCGTCAACATTACTGACCTGCGGAGGCATGGGCGTGCTGTATTGCATTCCGTTAACGGTATAAGTTTCGTTGGATCCTTTAATAACCTGTTCTATCAGCTTCTTTTTCGTCGCTGTTTTCAGGAAGTCAGATCCTTTTAACGGAGGAAAAACGCCGGGAATTCCCATCCCTGTGATCTGATGGCACTTAAAACAGACCTGGTTGTATATTTTTTCGCCTTTGGCATTTACCGTGTTTTTCTTACCGGGAACAAAAATGGCAGCTGAATTTTCAGAAACCGCTTTTGCTGGATGGCTGCCGTAAGCACTGTAGGCAAAGAATGTGAGTCCTGCAACGATGAGAATTAAACTTATTTTTTTCATAATAAAAGCGTAAGTGAGACATTTCTAATAACATTCGACAGAGCCATCATCGATGGCTCTGTCGAACAAAAGTATTCAATTTTTTCTTTTAGAATAAGAACCAAAGCTGCAGATACAAGGTGTTATTGTCTGAAGCGTTTCGGTTCGATCCGTCATAATTGGTAGAAGCACCATCAAATTTTCCGTAAGCAGTATACTGCAGGGAAATTTTGGTGTTCTCCCAGGGCAGATAATCGACCTGTGCCATCACTCCGCTGCTGTTCGGTGAAGGAACTCTGTAACCGTACAAAACGTTATCTGATGAACCGGAATAGTTAACATATCCCAACGTAAAGTTTACACCCGGCCGCAGGAAAAGACTGGCGTCCAGATCAAACTTGTTCAGCGTGTTGGAAGTATTCTGGCTTCCGGCGTCTGCAAAAGTTGAATTCAAATTCTGTTTTTCGTTGATGTAAGATGAATGCAAGGTAAACTGACCTTTGGCAAACTGGTATTCATACTGCAGGTCAAATGCAAAATCCGTATAATTATCGGTGAGGCCGGAAACCCCTGCCGGATAAAGCTGAGTAGCCATACCATAGGTTCCTACTTCGAGATAAGATTTATCCCATTGATGCTGGATGGCTGCCCTCCAGTAAGGAGCAAGTCCTTTCAAAGCGCCTTCCATGGAAGCATCAGGAGGCAATGCTGCACCCAACTGAGCGGTTCTGTATGCACTGAATTCAAGGTAAACCAGATTGTCAATCAGGGTGTACGCGCCCAATCCGGCAACGGTACCGCCTAAGTTTTCAATCATGGTTCCTGCATCCGGAGTCGGAGCCGCACCGGAACCCGTATAAGGATATCCCCAGGCAGGAGTTGAATTCCACACATCCTGTACTGTAGGATTATTGTTCAAAGTAAAACCATAGAGAAAGGGTGTTTTGCCTTTTCCCGTGTTGGCATAACGAATATCGGTGTTATCCATGCCGAAGGTGCCTGATCCGTCATCCAAAGTCAGCTGGATGAATGTTCCCATGTGTGGGGAAATCTGACCGGCATAAAACAAACTCATCTGTTGCGGGAATTCTACATCATTGTTTTGTGTTCCCGGAACGGTGGTAGCCACGTGGGTAAGACCTGTCTGGAACATGGCCGAAAGAGGCGCTATTTTCAAAATCCTCAAAGAAGTTGTTTCTTTCTTGGTGGTTTTGTTAATTTCTTTCTGTGCGATTGTTTTAATGTTGGTCATTGTATAACCATTCAATTTAAACTGCCTACCAAAAGCGGTAAGTTCGGGGAATACAGTGTGACATGCTGCACATGACAACCCTGTTTGACGGGCGAAACTCGGTACAGCATAAGCAGATCCGGAGTTGGCGATTAAGAATATCAGGAAAACGAACCCACCGACCAATGACAGGCTTTTTTTTCTCCTAAGAAGTACCATTTCACTAAATAGAATTTTCTTCATAACGATCATTTTTTATGATTATAAAATATAGTTAAGTTGATCAATGACCGGGGCAAAAGTAAATATAAAGGTTGCCCGTTGTCAAGGTTAAACCCGTGTGAAACGATTTTTTCCTAGTAATTCTATAGGTATTCTATTTATAATATTCAGTTTTTTAAATGTTTAATTGTTAGATTAGATTTATTATAAATTGACAGAATTTAAATAAAAACGTTTTAATTCTAGTGAAATCAGACAGTTGTGATTTGAAAATTTAACAGCTTTTTTCCGGATTGCATGTTTTTGACAGAAGAAGCAGGACATTACAGAAGTTTTTTTGCCAAAAAATGGGAGATTGTTCGGTATTGTTTTCCCATTTATGCTGACTCAATTTCGCTTCTCAGGCGAATTAATGCCGCCTTAGATAAATTAGGGTTATTTTTTTAATTTTGAATTAAAATAGACCGGATGATTAAGAAAGTTTTTCTTTTGATAACGATTCTTATACTATTGGCTTTTAGTGGACATTCAGTTTTTGCTGTATCGCCAGGTGATACCTTATTACAAAGTACTGTTCCATCCGGTAAGGCTTTGCTGGAAAAGCAAAGCCTGGAGCAGGTTGCTAAGGATCCGGACGTTTCTTTTAGTATGGCCGTGAAGTTACTGGGGCTTCCGGCTTCGGAGGCTTCTGATGAAGAAAAGATCGAATTTTTCAGGCTTCTGGCTGAAAAATTTGAAAAGGCAAACCAGTTTAAGCAAGCGCTGGTATGTTACAAGGTCGCGGATAGCCTCGCTGCGGTTAAGGTAAATCAGGAAAATCTGCCGGCAAAAACTGTGGATGATCATGGTTTTCCAGGAACCTTTTATCTCTTTGGGGCACTGTTGATCGTCTTTCTCCTCTTTTTCGGATATACGATCGGGGGATTTCTGAAGTTTAACGCACGACGGAAAGCGCTTCAGGATAAACAAAGCAAACTGAATAAAGAACTGGATAAGCTGCAGTCGGAGCTGGATGCAAAAGTAAAGGGCGAAAGCCTCGCATTGTACGAAACGATTGAAACGATGCGGGAAAAAGAAATAACGCTGAAATCTGCTTTGAAAAAGGCGGAAGAGGCCGCTTTTCTACGGAATGCTTTTATTGCCAACCTGGGTTTTGATGTGCGGACTCCTTTAAATGGGATTATCGGCTTTGCCAATATGCTCGAAACCGAACTTGCGGTGGAAAAGAATATGGAGCTTTACGATTATGCGTCCAACATTGAAAAGAGCGGGCATAGATTGTTAAAGCTACTGAACAACGTCATTGATCTTTCCTCGATAGAGTCGAACACGTTGAAACTGGACATCCTGCCGGTTTCACTTGAATCGGTGATCAAAAATGTTTTCGATCAGTATGCCGTACAGGCCAGAGAAAAAAATCTGATTTTTAAAAGTAAGACGGATCCTGATCTCAGACCGGTTTTGGCCGATGAAAAACAACTGGAAAAAGTGTTGGCCCAGATTGTGGACAATGCTGTGAAGTATTCCGGTAGTGGTTTTGTAACCTTGTCGGCAGTATACGACCGTGAGAAAGATATTGATATTATTGAGATCAAGGATGCCGGCCCTGGCATTGACAAGAAACATCAGAAACTGCTGTTTGATTTGAGTGCCGCAGTTAACGTCGGCCAGTTGAAATATGGTGAAGGGACCGGAATCGGTCTTAAGCTCGTAAAGAGGTTGGTGGACCTGATGAATGCCGGTATAGAGCTCGAATCCACCCCTGGGGCCGGAACGACCTTTCGTTTGTTAGTCCCGTGTAGTAAGAAAGCGGTAATTCAGAAATCCATGCCAAAAGAAGCTCCTGTTGAGGTCACCACGGCTTCCGGGCTCGGTAATCTTGACATTTTTGTAGTGGAAGACGACCGCATGAACCGTATAATTCTGGAAAAGATGCTGAAAGACATGGGAAGTGTAAAACTGGCGGTAGACGGGAAAGACTGTATGGAAATTATCGACGGTGAGGCTGCAAAAAAACATTTTTATCAAATCATGTTGTTCGACATCAACCTGCCGGGCGACAAAGACGGGGTGGCCTTGATGAAAGAGATCAGAAATAAATATCCCGAGTATCGCAAAATTCCGTTCATTGCTCAAACCGCTTACGCCATGACGGAAGACGAAGAATATTTTCTGAAAGAAGGGTTCGACAGTTATCTGTCAAAACCTATCAACCGTGATGAATTGATATCAACGATCAAGCAACAGTTTGCTATTTTTGGCGGAAATCAAAAGTGATTCGGTTCCGATTAAAAGCTCCTTTGATAAATACTGTTGGCCAACTTTAACAGGTGTCGTTTCTTGGCTTCGCTCAGTGAGACCGCCTGAAGGGATTGCATGGATTTATTGAAAAATGTTTCCATCTGGTTCACGGTCTCTTCGCGGATCGAACATTTTTTATAGACTGCCAGCATACGGTTTACCTTTTTGTCAGCATCCTTTTCCTTCATGATGTCAAAGATTTCTTTTTTCGTAGCAGCTTGTGCCTTTTTCAGTGCCACGCACAAAAGGTAGGTTTTTTTATTCTGCAGGATATCACCTCCGATTTTCTTCCCGAATGTCTTTTGATCCCCGAAGGAATCCAGATAATCGTCTTTTATCTGGAATGCCAGCCCCAGGTTCATACCGAAATCGTATATTTTTTCGAGGTCTTCAGCAGAAGCCCCGCCGATCAGGGCACCCAGTTTTAAGGAAGCTGCCAGCAGTACAGAGGTTTTTAACCGGCTCATTTCAAGATAATCTTCCACGGAAACTTCGGAAAGATTTTCAAAATCCACATCCATCTGTTCTCCCCGAATGACTTCCATCGCCGTTTTCTGGAAGGTGTTCACCAAATCATGATTTTGGATGGAAGCAGCGGCCCGGTCAATCAGTTGCTGTGCATGAATCAGCATGGCGTCACCGGTAAGGATGGCTTTGTTGGTTCCGTATTTTTTGTGAACGGTGGACTCATTGCGACGGATGTCTGCCTTATCAATAATGTCATCGTGCACCAGCGTGAAGTTATGATAGATTTCTACTGCCGAAGCTGCACCAAGCGCCTTTTCTACGTTACCATTAAAAGCCTCACATGCCGTCAGCAAGAGCACGGGTCTCAGTCGTTTTGCTTTCATGCGCATGATCTGCATGGCAGATGGAAGGAGAACTTCCGGAAATCCATCAAAAGCTTTGTCAAACAAATAATCTTCAAAAATGGATTTTAATGCGGATGCAGATTGGTCTGTTTCTTGGGTCAATTTCATCTGTCTTTTTTAAATTCGTTGTACTTGATAAAGCGGATAAGCCTTCAAAAGTTCTTTGGCTTTTTCCCATTGTTGCGTAAAACCCAGGATCATACCCCCGCCTCCTGAGCCGCATAGTTTCAAATAATAATCGTCGGTTTCGAATCCACTTCTCCATATTGATTCAAAACCTTTGGGAACCATAGGTGCCAGAAGGTCGGCAGTCAATAAGGAAAGGTTTTTTATGCGGTTGAAAAACGATTCTTTTTCGCCGCCAATCCAATTGTGGATACATCGGTTTGTTGTAGGAATTAACTCTTCCTGAACTCGTTTCAGGAAATTAGGAGCCTGGCACCTCACGGCAAAGTCGCGGACCATCTTTTGGGTTTCCCCTTGCTGCCCGCTGTCGAGAATAAATACGGCACCCTGGCCTTCTTCTGTGAAAGGCTTTCGGGGAACCAGTAAAAGATCGCCATCGGGATTGATGGTGATGGATTTCTGCAGATAACAGATCAAGGGGTCCAATCCTGAACTTTTCCCATGAAAATGGGATTCCATTTCCGAGAAAAGCTGTTTCAACGCTTTCAGGTCCTTTCCCAACGTTGTTTCCCTTGAGATTTTATGCGTCCCGTACCGGTCGTAAACCGCGGCCACCAGCGATCCTGAACTTCCCAAACCATAACCCAGCGGTATATTGGTATTGTACACCAATCCCTGTTCTATATCTTTTTCAAACGCTTTGACATCCAGCGGAAGCTGCGAGGGCCTTGCCAGATAATCCGAAAACCTGCGCAAATGGCTCACAGAATCCAGACTGTTGGGCAGGTCGGCAGAAAAGGAGAAATATCCGCAACGCTCAAAATACGGAATGCTCAATGCCTGTGAACCATACATTAATGTATGTTCGCCAAACAACAGTATTTTTGCGTAGAATTTTTCCGCTCTCACCATATTACATTATTTTTCTTGGACCGGATCCGATTTCATCGTCTATAAAACCGTTTTTGCGTAGATACTGACTTAGGTTGCCATCGATAAATCTTTTTACCTGATCTTTAACGGACTTAGGATACAGCAGGTGAACATTAGGACCTGCATCCAGTGTAAAACACACAGGAATTTTGGTTTTTTCCCGGTAAGCTCTTATTTCTTCGATAATGCTGAGTGTTCGTGGCTTAATTAAAACAAAAGACGGTTCCGAAGTCATCATCATGGCGTGTAATGTCAGCGCTTCCGATTCGGTGATCCTGATGAATTCTTCGTAGTTCCCTGTTTTTAAAACTCCCATCATTTGCCTGGCATTCAGGCGAGCCTGTTCGAACCGGTCTTTTGCAAACGGATTGTGGTTCATCAAGTTGTGGCCCACACGGCTGGAGACTTTTTTTGTTCCTGTTTCAATCAGAAGAATGGAATCCTGATAGTCCAGGAAATTTGCATGGATGTAATTTTTTATCGGAGTACCGTAAAGGTCAGACGAGCTTTCCATTCCTTCAATGGGCCCCCAGGATACCCATCCGCCATAAATTGAACGGGCTGCACTTCCCGAACCCATCCGGGCAATGAAGGAAGCCTTCTGAAAAAAGTCTTCCAGGCGGGTCAGCCGGTTAAAACAATAGCGTTCAATGTCACATAATGTCAGTGCCAGGGCACTCATCCCGGAAGCCGAGGAAGCAATTCCTGCCGAATGAGGAAAGGTGTTTTTCGATTCTATTTCGAAGTCAAGCTGTCCTATGAAAGGAAAAATTTTCATCAGACTTTTAAAGTAAGCAACGATTTTCTTTTCGAAATCAGGTTGCGGCGTGTTGTTGAGTGAGAATTTGATGGCAAAATCCTTGCCCTTGGCAGGATTGAACTTGAGCTTTGTTTCGGTGTAGGATCGGCTCAGCGAAAAGCTGATGGAGGGATTGCTGGGGATTTGAAAGTCCTTTTTCCCCCAATATTTTATCAAAGCAATATTGGACGGGCTCTGCCAGACAATTTCTCCAATACAATTTTTATCTTTGAATTTTAATCCGGGATTATCATATAACATGTCAGCCAAACATTTTTCGGCCTTTTGCAGGCCGGACGTTAACATGGCAAAATTAGAAAAAATAACAGGCTTTAAAACCTGTCAGAAAACTACGCCGGAATTTTTTGGCATTCATTTTGATAAAACAATTTTCACGACAAAATCGGACGAATAAATATTAGATCATGGAAAAAACCAAATGCTTGATTATAGGCGCAGGACCTGCCGGGTATACTGCTGCCATTTATGCTTCCCGTGCAGATCTGAAACCTGTTTTATACCAGGGAATGGAACCGGGCGGACAATTGACAACCACTACCGAAGTGGATAACTTTCCGGGTTATCCCGAAGGTGTGGATGGCCCGAAAATGATGGAGGACTTGCAAAAACAGGCCGAGCGCTTTGGTGCCGATATCCGTTGGGGGGTAGTAACAGAAGTGGATACTACCGAACGTCCTTTTAAGGTAAAAGCAGACGACGGGACGGAATTATTGGCAGAGACTGTCATAATAGCCACCGGAGCCACGGCAAAATATCTGGGGATCGAGTCGGAGGACAAGTTTAAAGGAGGCGGTGTTTCAGCCTGTGCCACTTGTGACGGATTTTTCTACAAAGGAAAAGATGTGGCCGTTATCGGTGGTGGTGACACAGCTGCTGAAGAGGCTACGTATCTGGCTAATTTGTGCCGGAAGGTATATCTGATCCATCGCAGGGATGAGCTCAGAGCTTCCAAAGCCATGCAGAACAAAGTCTTCAATACATCCAACATTGAAATCTTGTGGAACCATGAAGTGAAAGAGATCGTGGGAACAGAACAGGGCTTTACCAAGGCTTTGAACGGGGCCATCCTGTTGAACAACAAAACAGGAGAAGAAAAGAAGATTGACATTGAAGGTTTTTTTGTCGCCATCGGTCACAAACCCAACACCGAAATTTTTGTCGGGAAGCTGGAGATGGATGAAACAGGTTATTTGAAAACCAAGCCCGACTCTACTGCTACCAACGTAGAGGGGATTTTTGCTGCCGGCGACGTGCAGGACAAATATTTCCGTCAGGCGATCACCGCTGCAGGAACAGGGTGTATGGCCGCCATTGAAGCCGAACGCTTTTTATCATAAACACTGAAAAGGTCAAAAACAGAAGCTCCTTCCCGGAACATCGCCGGGAAGGAGCTTTTTTATTGCAATCAGATGACCCATCATCTTCAGGGGAAATAGGAGGTGTTTTCACCGTACTTTATTATATTAAAAAAAACAATATTACATTAAGTAATATTAAGAATAATAACCGGCGGATATTCAATTCGATTGGTTACTCTTGAAAACAGTGCAATCCCTCTCCAAAAATTTAACATACTTTTTGGAGACCTTCCTCGTTTTATTGCCTAGGTTTTTAAAACAAAAAGTTATGAAAAGAAAAAACATAATTTTATCTAGTGCTACTATTGCACTCATAGTTGGCATGTTCGCATGTCAGAAACAGAATTCAAACCCCGCTTCGGGGCCTTCCAGTTTGAACATTTCACTCCAGGCAGTGAATCCGAGTTATACATTACCTGTTTCGAATACATTAACGAAATCCTCTCAGGCTTCCGGGCCTTCCATAACCTGGGATACAGCGAATATGGTTGTTTCCGGGGTGAGGTTTGAGTCATCACTTAAAAAGATGAATAGTGAAGAGGACTCCGTTGAAATTGAATACAAGTGGAGGGGCCCGAAGATGGTTAATTTGCTGGATACCACGGCAACTTTTGGCAGCTTTACACTTCAGTCTGGCCTTTACGATGAAGTTGAACTCAGAATAAGCGGATTGAAAGAGGATGCTGCCGGAAAGCCGGTATTTTATTTATATGGTAGCTATGCCGAAAATGATACGACTTCGGTTCCGATCATCTTGAAATCATACCAGAATGTCATCTTTAAGACCCAAAAGGACAGTGTTAATGTTACTTCCAATCTCAATGCGAATATTACCAGTTACGTCCAGATATATCTCAATAAATTAATGGCGAATGTGCAACCTGCAGATCTTAATAATGCCGCGAAGGTCAATGGTGCGATTGTTATTTCAGATTCTACCAACATGCATATTTTCTATGCCATCCTGCATAGTCTTGAAATGGATCACCATTGCTATTACCGGCGCAAACATGATCGGTAGTTTGCGATTAACGTATCCTGAAGTTATAAAAGAAGGCTGCTCCCATTCGGGAGCAGCCTTCTTACGTTATGAATTTTATCTAGTTATTTCTCACAATTAAAACAGGAATTTTCACCTTGTGACGCACCGATTCGATCGTCGTACCAAAGACGATGTCCTTAAACCAACCGTGACCGTGGGCTCCCATCACCAACAGTTGAGCTTCGAATTCTTCGGCCATTTTAGGGATGAGTATTTTGGGATTTCCGTAGCCGACCTTCGACTGGACCTGAAAACCTTGTTCCCGCATGAATGCTGCATAGTTTTCCAGACGCTGTTCATCACTGATGGATTCAAAATCCTCGGTTTCATCACCGAAAACCAGAGCAGCAGCACTTTCCACAACGTGAATAAATAAGTACTCCGAATTCTTTTGGGCCAGCGACAGCGCATGCTGAACCACACCATTGTCAGTTTTTGAAAAATCAAGTGCTACCAGGATCTTTTGATAAAGCGGTTTGGAGAACTCTTTTGAAGTAGCAATCGGCGGATGAATATATCCGGCTTCTTTACTCTTGGCTTGTTTTATCAAAGGAATCACAGTCAGATAAAACAGGATGATAATCAACGCAATAACAATCGGAAGAACAAGAGCCTCTATCATCCAGGGATGTGAAGCAGTTGAAATCCAGACCTGAAGTTCTTCGAAAACCAGTTTTACATTCAATACTACGATGATGGCGGCCACGAGCCAGGAAAGTAATTTCAGCCATGGCTTGATGGCAAATTTGCCCATGGACTTTTTGTCGCTTACAAAATGAACCA
>CAYWBO010000038.1:0-6278 GCA_964456625.1 uncultured Lentimicrobiaceae bacterium
TCGAAGTCGGCAACAATGTTCAGATTGTCCTGGAACCCGATTCCAGAACCGAAACCGAGATGTTGTTCAAGGGCCTTTCCGAAGGCGGGAAAGTAACGATGCCCTTACAGGACATGTTCTGGGGAGCTTATTACGGCAACTGTATCGATAAGTACGGAGTTCAATGGATGTTTAGCTGCTACTCAAAATAAAAGAATCATGACACACGAAATCTATGCCTGTCTCTGGTTTGACACGCAAGCCGAGGAAGCGGCTCATTTTTATACTTCGATTTTCGGGGATTCCAAAATCGATTACAAAAACCATTATACAAAAGAGGGCCTTGAGACCCACCACAGGGAAGCGGGCAGCGTGCTGACCGTAGGTTTCCGGATCGGGGATTTAAAATTTGTCGCCCTGAACGGCGGACCGGAGTTTAAGTTCTCACAGGCCAATTCCTTTTTCGTGAACCTGGAAACGGAAAGCGAGATCGACAGGATCTGGGAACGCCTTTCGGAAGGTGATTCCAAAACGCTCATGCCACTGGATTACTATCAATGGAGCCAAAAATACGGCTGGATCCGTGACAAATACGGACTTACCTGGCAGCTGAACCTCACCGGTACGCCGCAAAAAGTAAACCCGTTCCTGATGTTCGACGGTGCACAGCTGGGGAAAGGCCGCGAAGCCATCGATTTTTACACCTCCGTATTTCCTGATTCGAACCTTGGCGATATGGTCTTCTACGGGCCCGAAAATAAGGAGTATGAAGGCCTGATCGTACACTCCGTGTTCAACCTTTCGGGACAGGAGTTTATGGTGATGGACAGCGGACGGCCCAACAATGTCAACTTCAACGAAGCCGTTTCCTATATGGTCTACTGCCAGTCACAAAAAGAAATCGATTATTTCTGGGATCAGCTTACCCGGGGCGGCATGGAAGATCAATGTGGGTGGCTGAAAGACAAATTCGGTGTTTCCTGGCAGGTGGCACCCGCCATACTGCCGGAGCTGCTAAACGATCCGGAACGGGCAGGACGCGTGATACAAGCTTTTATGCCTATGAAGAAATTCGATATCGATAAAATTATAAATGCCTAAAAGTTCCGCACCTATGGAGCAAAAATATTTCGAAGGCCAAACTTACGAGAATGCAGACTACACACAGGAGCCCTTATCCAAAGGAGAATATGAAAACTGCCGGTTTGTAAACTGTGACTTTTCCGGGTCAGGATTTGAAGATCTGAAATTTGTGGAATGCGAATTCATCAACTGTAACCTCAGCATGGTACGGCTAACCAAGACGGTATTTCGGGTGACCGCATTCCGGGATTGCAAGATGCTGGGACTTCATTTCGAGGATTGTAATGCCATCGGCCTTTCGGTGCATTTCGAAAACTGTATCCTGAACCTCTCTTCATTTTATCAGACCCGGATGAAGCAAACCCGTTTTAAAGAAGTCCGGCTTCACGACGTGGATTTCACGGAATGCGATCTGAGCGGTGCCGTTTTCGACGGCTGTGACTTCACCGGTGCCATGTTTGAAAATACCAATCTCGAAAAGGCGGACCTCCGGACGTCTTTTAACTTCATCCTCCATCCGGAAAGCAACCGCATCAAAAAAGCCCGGTTTTCCATGGAAGGCCTGCCGGGACTTCTGGGGCAATACGATCTGGACATCAGCCGGTAATTCCGGAAAAAAGAGATCTCAGAACGGAGTTTCATGGCCCAGATAGCAGGAGATCCCTTTGGACTCAAAAGTGTCTTTGACTTCCTGCAATTTATCTTTTCCGGGTATAGGATACGAAAGCCCCCTGTACACCCGGCCCAGGGATTCGTATTTTTCTCTTCCCAGATGGTGCAGGGGTAATATGTTAATTTCTTTCCATTTTGTTTTCAGGATCAGGGCTGCTATTTTTTCAAGGTTTTCGTCCGTATCATTAAAACCGGGGATCAGAGGCAAGCGGAAAATAACACGTCCTTCGAATGCATCTGAAAGCCTCATCAGGTTGCCTGTAATCAGATCATTGGAAGCCCCTGTTCCCAGTTTATGAAGTTCCGGATCCATTTGTTTCAGATCAAAAAATATCCAGTCCAGAAATGCAAGAACTTTTTCAAAATTTTTCCAGGGAACATTCCCGCAGGTTTCCAAGGCTGTATGAATATAGGCGTCGTAACATTTCTCCAGGATGGCGCGCGCAAAATCGGCCTGCAGCAGAGGTTCACCGCCTGTCAGGGTAATGCCTCCCCCGTTGCCCCAAAAAGGACGGTCACGCTGAATGACGCGGTAAAGTTCTTCCACCGTTGTCTGGCGTCCGCTAAACCTGAGTGCATCGGTATAGCATTCCTCAACGCAGGAATGACCGGAACAATCTGCGCAGAGTTTTCTATCTATAAAATGGCCTTCTTCTGTAATTCGGATGGCCCCAAACGGGCAATTCTGCATACACTTACCGCAATCAATACATTTGGAAGCATAAAACAACGGAAGGTTTTTAATACTGATGCCTTCAGGATTGGAACACCAGAAACAATTCAGGGTGCAGCCCATCAGAAATATCAGGCTTCGGGCACCGGGTCCGTCGTGGACAGAGAAACCCTGCACATCGAAGACAGTCCCGGAGATCTCACTTGTCAGTTCCATGAAAATGTTTTACAGGTCCTTGCATTCATATCAGGAAACGCCGGCTCCTGATTCATACAGAACCCCATAAACTCATCGTTTTCAGTAAAGTGTTTACAATATCTGCATTTCGGGGCCTTTTCAAAATCTTCGCACTGAGGTTCGTCGGCGTTGATACTTTCCCTGGTTCGTTTGCAAATGCCTTTGAAAACGTCTGTGGGGAGGTAATATTTACAATCAATGTGGTTCATTTTTATGGGTTTTATATTTCTGAATATTCAGTCCTTGCAATCACTTCATCCTGGATTTGCTTTCCAAGTTCGACCCAATACTGGGTAAACCCGGCAACACGCACCATCAGGCCCCGGTACTTATCCGGGTGAGCCTGTGCATCTTTCAGCATTCTGGAATCCACCACATTGAACTGAATATGAAAACCGCCTTTGCGCAGATAAGATCTTATCAGTTCCAGAAATTTACGGGCCCCTTCACGCCCGGCAATGGCTGAAGGATGTATTTTCATATTGAGCTGCGAGTTTTGCGACAAAGCGTGATTGTAACAAGTGGCAGAAGAAAACAAGGCATAAGGTCCGTTTTTGTCGCTTCCGGGATAAGCCGAAACAGAACCGTCGGCAAAGGTAGTTCCATCAAGCCGCCCATCCGGGGTTGCCAGTGTCACCGCACCCATGGGCCCGTGTGTGGAAACGGATATCTGACAGGAATACAACGGCTCGCCATATAATGAGGTATAATTCTCACACATCGCGCTGAAATATTCCTGCCAGTCGCGGAACAGGCCATCGACATAATGATCGTCATTACCGTATTTCGGGGCATCCAGGCAAAGCTTGTGAATTTTCAGCCAATCATTATAATGCACGTCCTTCACTTGTTCCGACAAGCTGTAGGCCCCGGTCTTTGCCGCCGGAGCGTATCCGAAGTTCGCTTCTATCGCTTCTTTCAGAACATCCAGGGAAAAGTTTTTTTCTTCAAAAACGTTCTTTTTGATGGATGCCAGCGAATTGACAAGATTCACGCCGCCGCAGATCTCCACATTGAAGGTCCGGTTGTAGCGGCTCCCTTTCCGACTGATATCTTTTCCTGTCTCAAGACAGTCCGGTTTCAACATACTGTTGATAACAGACGGCGAAATTTTCCCCCATACATCATGTTGAATGTTGTTGGTAAGGGTCAGCACTTCCACGGTCGATTCGAAATATTTCCTGAAAGCACTCCACACTTCTTCGTAGGAATTCAGTGCAAAGCCATGCGACGGATACACCCGTCTTCCCGTCTTTTTGTCCAGGCCGTCAAACAGGACGGCTTCCAAAATTTTAGGTAATGAAATAAAATGGACCCCGACGCTGGTCGCGGGGGCCGAGCCTCCCGGAATATAATGGATTACCCCGTCCAGTTCCAGCGGCATCCAGCTGCCTGCGGAAGTTTCCAGGCAGCCGCCGATGGACCATGCCCGTGCTTCTTCCGTTGCCATGCCTTCGTTTTTGAAATTATTCAACAGGAACTCCATGGCTACCCGGTTGCTGACCCAGGCAGGATAACCCGTTCCGACCTTGGTACACTCGATCCCCTTCATGAGGAAATCTTCAGGAAGTTTTTCATCATATAGCAAACTCAAAGTCGGCTGTGGCGTATCACAAGTCATCCCTGACTCCAGTATCAGCATCTCCAGTTCATTTGCCGCGCTGTTGCCCTCTTTTGTCAAACCGCCCACACAGAGGTTATTAAAAGTATTCCCGCTCAACACACCGCCGACAACACCCATGGACGCAAAACAATCCAGTTCGGTAAACTTCATCCGCATGCATTCCAGCAACTCCAGTGTCCTCTCTCGCGTCAGCAGGCCCTGATCCCTATCTCTTTTCCAGTAAGGATACAGAACCTGTCCCAGTCGTCCGGGCGAGAGTCCTGAAATAGCATCTTCATTTAAGACGGCCACATGAAATATCCATACCAGCTGCAACGCATCGTGAAAATTCCTGGGCCTGTGGGTCGTCAACCAGTCAAGACGTTCAGCGATAGCAAGATATTCTTCCCTTGCGGCCTCCTCATTATCAAGTGACGCCATAAACCTTGCTTCTTCAGCGTAATTGCTGATCCATGCCTGGATGCCTTCCAGGATGGTGTAAACGGCTTTATAAAAATAGATCCGGTCCATCCCGGGAAAGCCCGCCGTTTGCTTGATCTTCTCTTCACAGATATCTTTGATCCCTTGGATACCGTATTGCAGCGGATAATAATAATTCATCACTTCACGTCCCTGCGGCAAAGTATATCCGGAGTCGAACATACAGATGACAGCCCGCATAACCTCTTCTTTCTCATGATATCCGGGGACCATCTGTTCATATTTATGCCCGACGTCATCCACGGATCGGTTATACCATTTCTTTGCGATGTCAAGCAGCATGGGCATTTCTTCTCTGCGGAGTCCGAATTTTCCGGCGATGGAGATCACATTTCCCACACTTTCCGTGACGTTGCCTCCGCCCTGCCCCATGGTAGTCACCTGATCGGCACTTACTTTACCGGCATCCAGGGCTGCCTGGTACAATTCACCCTCCTGGGCCATAAAAAAGGCTTCCGAAAGCCAGGGCATGGGATAAGAGCCTCTGAGATAAGGGGCCTTCCCCATCACCAGCAACTCACCGGGATAAATGACCGGCGTACTGTGCTCAAAGCCTGACTTTAAAGCCTCCGCCCTTCGCACGATGGGAATCTCTCCTTCCAGAGCTTCCCACCGGCGCGTATACCAGTAGGGAAATTCAATGGAAGCGGAAGACTGGGTATTAAAATAGGTCTGTCTGATCTTTTCAACCCTTGAAGTGGGTTGCTTGTGGATCTCGCGGGCCTGCACCTCCCCCACAGGCATAGCACCATAATGGTTTGATGTTGAACATTCAAGGAAATTTTTTTGATTGGCCATAGCTGTAATTTTTTTGCGTCTAAAAGCAGCAGCAAATCTAGAAATATAAAAGCGTTGACTCAGAATAAATAAGCTTTTATCAGCAACTTTAGTCTATAAAGTTACTGATTTTTTACGCAACTTTTAAATTCTTTCGTGAGGCTTCCGGTAAAATTGGAATCACACATCATGAGACAGCCTTTTACTCCATGCTTTGAATCCCTTTCAAAAAATCCGATTTATCAAATGTCCCCACCCTTTCCAGAAAAAAAAGACCTGAACGAGCCCCGTGGTTTACAATTTTTTGTAATTCCAGGCTGTATTCCATAGGATATTTCCAGTCGTTTGTCCATCTTTCAGATGGCTGATGAATTCCACCTACATCAATATGATCCTGGTTTCGGCCGTGTCGCAGAATTCGATGGATGCAGCAACGGCACAAATCGGACAGGTGCTGCGGCAGACCCATAAGCTGGGTCCGGGTACTCCGGACGATTTCACCATCCGCAACCAGGCTGAGCTTTCCAATATTTTCGGCAGTGTCACCAAAGAAATGACCATTCTGCTGGCTGCCATTGCCAGTATTTCCATCGTGGTAGGCGGCATCGGGATCATGAACATCATGCTGGTTTCCGTTACAGAACGTACGCGGGAAATCGGGATCCGTATGGCAGTTGGAGCCAAAGGGAATCATGTTTTGACCCAGTTTATGATCGAAGCCATTTTTATCGGTATCCTGGGCGGTATTCTGGG
>CAYWBO010000038.1:6378-27755 GCA_964456625.1 uncultured Lentimicrobiaceae bacterium
ATCCTGGCCGGATGCAATACATTTCAAAACCATGACACCCCTGCAAAAACGGAAAAGACGGCTTACCGGGTTCCTGCGGGTGAGCATATGATGCAGGCTGTTTTGTGGCAGGAATTGTCGGCAGAACACAAAGCCCTGTGCTATCAGGCTTTCAACACTGCCAAACTGCGTCTGGACCTGATCCTGGCCAGGAGAATACACCACGCCAAGCCGTTGGCCATCGTCACAGACATCGACGAATCCATTCTGGACAACAGTGCTTATAATGGCAGGCTGGCACTGGAAAACAAAGCATATTCAGGAAAATCCTGGAATGAGTGGGTGAATCTCGAAAAAGCCACCGCCGTTCCGGGAGCCGTTGAATTCCTGCAATACGCGGCTAAAAAAGGCGTGCAGGTGTTTTACATTTCAAACCGAAGGGAAAGTCTCCTGAAGCCCACCATGGAAAATCTGCGCAAGCTCGGATTTCCATACATCGACAAAGATCATTTCCTGCTGAGAACTGGTGGCAGCAGCAAACATGAACGCAGGGAAACCGTCAGAAATTCCTATCACGTTGTGATGTATATCGGAGATAATATGTCCGACCTGAACCATTTGTTTGATCACCAGGGTACTCAAAGAAGGAATTTCGTCACTGACAGTCTCAAAAACGAATTTGGGGACGAGTACATTGTGTTGCCTAATCCTGTTTACGGTGACTGGGAAACCAATGGAATATACGAGGGGAATTACCACTGGACGGAGCACCAGAAAGATTCCATCCGTCATGCTAAACTGGTCTCTTACTAAAGAAAGTTTCATTTTTCATATCATTTTGTACTTTTACCTGACAAACCGGGTATACCATGAGTACCTATGCCTTCATGAAGATACTGGAGTCCGCACCCGACCGGTACGACAAGGGCATCCATATGCTCTCTTTCGGAAAACTGGGAAAGGCTTACGACCGCTTGCTTGCTCCTGTCAAAAAAGGGCAACATATTCTGGATATCGGATGCGGAACAGGAGCGCTAACGATAAAAGCCGCTCAGCGCGGGGCAAAAGTAACGGGCATGGACATCAATCCTCAGATGCTGGACGTGGCCAGAAAACATGTCCGTGAGCTTCAGCTTGAAGCGCGTGTTCAATTCCTGGAAGCCGGTGTGGCAGAGATGGAAAGCCTGGAAACCGGGTCTTATGATGTTGTGATGAGCGGACTTTGTTTTTCGGAACTCTCCGAAGACGAACAGATTTATGCTTTAAAGCAGGTAAAACGCGTCCTAAAGGATGAAGGACTGCTTCTGTTGGCTGATGAAACGATTGCCACCAATCCTTTCCTGAAAGTGCTTAATCTGGGGGTAAAGATCACCGTTAAAACCATCACGTATATTTTAACACAAACAGGAACTCGGGCTGTGAAACGTCTTCCTGAAAAGGTACGGCAAGCCGGGCTAGGAATCATCTCATTAAGGTTCAATAAAATGCAGGATTTTATCGAGCTTACAGCTTTCAAACCAAAAGCACCGGAAACATGAGCTACTTCAGATATCTGATCATCAACATTATCGGAACGCTGCTGCGCGGGTTTCCGATGCCCTGCAAAACGGGCCTGAGAGTCATCGGACATCCGGACCGGAATGCACCGGTTTTCCTTACCTGTAATTTTCTGGTAACGGTAGAAAGGGTAAAGAGAGCGCTGAAAGGCATGGATGCCTACCTTCTGGTTGCCAACAGCAAAGGTGACAATGTCTGGTGCTCGGCGACAGGAGGCCATTTTACCAACCACAACGTGATCTCGGTGATCAAAACCAGCGGCATAGAGGAGCTGGTGGACCACCGGATGGTGGTGCTTCCGCAACTGGCAGCCACGGGGATCCAGGAAAGGGTCATCCGCAAGAAAACCGGGTGGAAAGCCATCTGGGGCCCCGTTTACGCCAAAGACATTCCTGAATTTGTGGAAAAGAAATTTGAAAAGACCACTGAAATGCGACAGGTAGCTTTCCCATTGTCGCAACGTATCGAAATGGCCCTGATGTGGGCATTTCCCTTTTCCGTTATCGCGTCGTTGCTGGTGTTACCTTTCAAACCCGCCTTGCTGTTGCCGCTGAATATCGTCATCTGGGGGTGGTCGCTGATACTCTTTATCGCTTTTCCGCTTTACGCGAGATGGTTCAGCCGGAAGAAAAACACGACGGCTTTCAGTAAATACACGGTGATCTTCGATTTGGGTTTCGTGCCCGTTGTTACCTGGAGCATCTTTATGATAATTCTGATTGGCGGAAGTGTGGCATTTTATCATTTTCACCCTGCTTTTGTTTTCGGATGGGGCATCACTTCGCTGGCCATACTCCTGCTGATCAGCATCGACCTGATGGGCAGTACTCCGGTATACAAAAGCGGGCTCCATGAGGACCGGTATTTAAAAGTCATACTCGACAAAGGCAAATGTAAAGGTGCCGCTTCCTGCGAAGCCGTCTGTCCGAAGAACTGCTTCGATGTGGAGCAAGGGCGTTCTGCCTCGATTCCACGACCGGATGATTGCGTGCAATGCGGTGCCTGCATCGTGCAGTGCCCTTTTGATGCACTGTACTTTGAAAGTCCGCAGGGTGAAATACTATCACCCGAATCCATCCGCGAATACAAGCTGAACCTGATCGGCAAAAGGCTGATAAAAGTGAATCAGGAGTAAAGAGCCGCCAGCGGAACCCATTACCGGAATACGCCGGGATCTTTCTGAGCCAAATCGATCCGTTTCATATAGGTCAATGCCAGCCCGCTTACAATCATTAAAAGCTATTATTACAGCCTATTATGTAAAAATTATTTTACATAATACATTTTTTGAATTGATTTATTTCATAATTTTATGACTAATATCATATTATTTTAAATTTTAACAATTCAAAGCATTTCAGGTAAGGCAACAATACCCAAAAACGATTTTTGACTTCCAACGGGTATTGTACTGGCAGATGAGCGACAAAAAATGCTAAACCTAATAAGAGAACACAACCCAAATAAGAACCTAAACCACCCTGCCTATGAAATAAGGAGATCCCGGAAAATCCAAAGAGTACGGAGCGGATGTTGAAAAGCTTTACGAGTAAACACTATTCCAAAACAAACATGTATGAAGCAACTATTAAAATTATCACTTGTTTTTTTATTTCTATTTGCTGCAAGTCAAATAGAAGCACAAGTAAGATTTGGTCCCGAGGTAGGGCTTAATTTATCCAAGATGACGTTCAGCTCCTCCTCCGGCTCTATGACTACTACAAATCTGACCACATTTCATGCTGGTTTGGATGTTGAATTCGGTATAACGAAGGATTTTTTTATCCAGTCGGGAGTTCTTTACTCCATAAAAGGCACCAAATTTTCAGTTTTAGGTGTCGAAGGGCAGGTAAATCCTAATTATATCGAGGTCCCCATTCATCTTATGTATAAGTTTGATATTGGTGGACCTAAATTCCTGGTGCTTGCCGGCCCCTATTTTGCTTATGGTATAGGCGGAAAAGTAAAGGTTGCCAGTGTGACACAGGATATACAGTTCGGAAATAAAAGCAGCGATGACTTCAAACCTTTAGACTATGGGTTAAATCTTGGATTGGGTGTTGAAATGTCGGGAGTTCAACTTACAGGCAGATACAGTATCGGCCTGACTAATTTATCACCGACAACCGATGTTACTGAAAAAAACAGTGTCATCGAAATTTCCCTGGCCTATTTTATAGGCAAGTAGTAATTCAGAAGGAATAAAGAAAAAGGCGTGCAGAATTCTGCACGCCTTTTTCTTATACCTGCTTCTGTTCTCCCAGCAATCTTTATTCCGATGCCCAAATGCGTCTATATTTCGCTGAAGCCGGAATTGATTTTTGAGGAACTTGACCTATATTTGTCGTCCGGTTGAATTGAACCAAAGATTCCCTGGCCAAGGTTAGAATTCTCTTATACTGAGATAACTGAAAGTGAATCATGAAAAAGAAACCTACGTACGAGGAATTGGAACGGCAGATTGAGATACTCTCCAAAAGAAATGATGAGAAGTTCACCCAGCTCATCCGGAATTCTTTTGACATAATCGTTTTGCTGGACGAAAACGGAATTCAGCGATACGTCAGTGAATCGTGCGAAAAGATCCTGGGTTATAAACCTGAAGAACTGATCAACATTCCCGTGATTGACAAGATGCTTCATCCGGAGGATCAGGAAAAAGCATTGAAAGGGCTCAAAGAAATTATTGAAAACAAAACCAACGGCGGGGTACAATACAGACACCGGCATAAAAACGGAGGCTGGGTGTATCTTGAGGCTTTCGGTACCAATCAGGTTGACAATCCCGCCATCAAAATGGTGGTTTTAAATGTCAGGGATATCACAGACCGTAAGATGGCCGAGCAGGCGCTGAAAGAGAGCGAGACACGTTTAAGTGAGCTCAACGCCACCAAGGATCGCTTTTTTTCAATCATAGGACACGACCTGAAAGGTCCAATCAGCAGCATACTGGGATTTAACGAACTGCTTCTGGAGAAAATTCACAATCATGACTATGAAGGTATCGAAAAGTATGCTACCATCATTCAGAAATCCTCGGTACGCATTTCGGACCTGCTCACCAATATCCTGGTATGGTCGCAGACACAAACCGGTAAAATCAAATTTGATCCTGAATATTTTAAGTTGACAACGGTAGCTCATGAGGTGATTGAATTACTCAACGACTGGGCCCTTCAAAAGTCCATCCGTATTTCGACCGAAATTCCTCCCAATATTAAGATGTTCGCGGACAAGGGAATGATCAGTACGATTTTAAGAAACCTTCTGAGCAACGGAATAAAATTCACCGACGAAGGAGGTGAAATTATGATCAGGGCCGAAAGGAAGGAACGTGAGATCATCATCTCCGTCGAGGATAATGGCGTGGGTATCAGCGACCATGATATTAACAAATTATTCCGGATGGAATATACTTTCACAACCAAAGGAACAGGAGAAGAAACGGGGACAGGACTCGGGTTGCTGCTGTGCAAAGAGTTTGTCAACATGCACAGCGGAAGAATACTGGTAGAAAGTACTGAAGGGAAAGGCACCAGATTCACTTTTGCGTTGCCGCAGAATTATGGTTTCTAAAGCCGCTACACTTCCGTTCATGCAAGAAGTATTTTATATCTCACAAACCACCACAAATTCTTTGGAATCCCTGTACCCAGGGAATCACCGGATATTTTGTATTTTTTGAAATCAGACCTTTCGATCAGAGGTTCCAGTTCGCACCGGAAAAAGAAATCGGGTATTCGCTATTCATCTTCTTTCATTTGCAAGAAAAATATCGCATTTTCGTTCAAAGCCTTCTTTCCGTGCTTACTTTTGCACAAATTTTCGCATTATGATAGAAATAGGGAAATCCAATCCGTTAAAAATCCTGAGACAAACCAGTGTAGGGTTGTTTCTTGGAGACGACACGGGCGAAGAAGTATTGCTTCCCAACAAATACTGTCCGGAGAAATTTAACATCGGTGATCCCATTGAGGTCTTCGTTTACCGCGATCATGAAGAGCGGAAAATCGCCACCACTCTTAATCCAAAGATCCTTCTGCATGAATTTGCGCTGTTGAAAGTCAATGCTGTAGATTCAATCGGTGCGTTTATGGACTGGGGATTGGAAAAGGATCTTCTGGTTCCTTTTAAAGAACAGCGGCAGCGAATGGTTGCCGGGCGATGGTACGTGATTTTTATGGATATCGATCACGAGACCGACCGGCTTTTCGGCACCAATAAGATCGAAAAGAAACTTCATAATGATTTCCTTTCGGTGAAAGAAGGAGACGAAGTCGATTTGTTGGTATTTCACAAAACAGAGTTGGGTTATTCGGTCATCATTAACAACATGCATAAGGGTTTGGTATATGAAAACGAAGTCTTCAAAGAACTCAACATCGGCGATATGCAGAAAGGCTATATTAAAAAAATCAGGGAAAACAATAAAATTGATGTTTCGCTGCGCCCGCTGGGATACGGAAAATATAACGATGCCAACAGTGAGGCCATTTATCAGATGTTGCTTGAAAACGACGGATTCCTGGCTTTTGGCGACAGGAGCTCACCGGATGAGATTTATGCCCGGTTCGGCATGAGCAAGAAAGAGTTCAAAAAAGCCATTGGAGCGCTGTATAAAGACCGCAAAATTACCCTGGAGCCGGATGGCATCCGGTTAGGGAATCTTTCTATGTGATAAAATAAAAAAGCCTGCCGACCGGCAGGCTTCATCATTTTCAATTTCAGTTTTTAGTCCAGATCCAGGGGCTGATCCAGGCCCAGATCCATCTCCAGGCTCTTGTTATACATCGCCATGGCCTTCAGGCTCATACCCATGCTTGAAAATCCGCCGTCATGGTAGAGATTCTGCATGGTCACTTTGCGGGTCATGTCGGAGAACAGGGCCACACAATAATTGGCACAGTCTTCAGCATCGGCATTGCCCAAAGGAGACATCCTTTCGGTAAAGTCGATCAGTCCGCTGATTCCTTTAACACCGGAGCCGGCGGTGGTGATGGTCGGAGACTGCGAAATGGTGTTCACCCGCACATTGCGGTCACGCCCATAAATGTATCCGAAACTCCTTGCGATGGATTCCAGCAATGATTTGGCATCGGCCATATCATTATAGCCATACAACACTCTCTGAGCAGCAATATAGCTCAAAGCAACCACGGAACCCCACTCGTTGATGGCATCCAGTTTATAGGCTACCTGCAACATTTTGTGGAAAGAAATGGCTGAAATATCCAGCGTTTTATTCAGAAACTGATAGTTCAAATCACTATAAACCCTTTTCTTTCTAACGTTCAGAGACATCCCGATGGAGTGTAGCACAAAGTCTACCTTTCCTCCCAGGATCTCCATGGATTTTTCAAAAACATTCAACAGATCATCCACACTCGTAGCATCGGCAGGAATGATTTCAGCATGGCATTTTTCTGCCAGTTCGTTAAGCTCTCCGAATCGCAGGGCTGTTTCTGTATTACTCAACGTAAATGTAGCCCCTTCCGCGTAAGCCATCTCCGCCACCTTCCATGCGATGGATTTGCTGTCCAGCGCACCAAAGATGATCCCTTTTTTACCTTTCAATAAATTGTAAGCCATTGGTATTTATTTAGAACAATTTTAACAGGCAAATATAAAAGAAAATGAAAATATGACACCTGTTCGATATGAACAGTCGTATAAGTAATCGTTAAATATGATCCCAGAAAACCGTAACTAAGGTTGCATCAACGCTAAAGCTGCCTGACGGGCTGCGTCGGTAATTTTTTCATCGCTCAGCATTTTGGCGATCTCTTCCAACCTGCCCCCATCGTCCAGGGGTACAATTCTGGAAGTTGTAACTCCTTCTTTTTCGGCCTTATACACATTAAAATGAACATCGGCTTTGGCTGCAATCTGCGGAAGATGGGTGATGGCCATCACCTGAAGCCGGCCCGACATTTTTTTCAGAATATTTCCCAACTTACCGGCAATTTCACCGGAAACACCCGAATCAATCTCATCGAAGATGATGGTGGGCAACACCTGCACCTGATGCACCAGAGACTTCAGCGACAGCATCAACCGCGACAGCTCACCGCCGGAGGCCGATTTTGAGATCTCCGACAACTGGCCTCCTTTGTTGGCATTGAAAAGAAAGGTAATTTTATCACGTCCCCAGGGGGTGAATCTCTTTAATACTTCGATGTCTACTTTAAAAGCAGCATCCTTCATGCCCAGCTGTTTCAGGAGGTCTTCTATCTCTTTTTCAAACCTCAAAATCACTTTCTTCCGTAACCCGCTCAGCGTTGTCGCTTTTTCCTCCAGTGCAGCCATCAGTTTTTCGAGATGTGCTTTTTCTTCTTCAATTTGTGTATCCAGTGACAGGATAGAATCCAGCTTCCGCTGAAAATCATCCCGAATCTCGATCAGGCCGGTGATACTATCGGTATGATGTTTCTGTTGCAGGCGGTAAATCATATCCAACCTGTCTTCCACCATTTTCATCTCTTCCGGGTCAAAGTCGGCCAGGTCCGAAAAACGTTCGATATCTCCTGCCAGATCCGAAAGATCGATGGCTGCTGAACGCAGGCGTTCCACAAACTCACGGATGCCGGCATGCACTTCGGTAAGTCTTGAAAAAGCGTCTTTCACCTGATTCAACTGATCCAGCACCGAGTGTTCATCCTCTTTCAAAACACTGCGCGCCAGTGCCACACTTATCCCGATCTCTTCTGCATGTGACAGCATGGCGGCACGTTCTTCCAACGCGGGAAACTCATCCGCATTCAACCTGGCTGCCTGAAGTTCTTCCAACTGAAATCTGAAATAATCTTCATCGCGCCGGGTTTGCTGGTTTTCTTCATTCAATTGCGCCAGCTTGCGCTCAGATTCGGAATATTGCTCAAAAAGCATTCTGTATTCCTTCAGCACGGTCGGTTCGTTCACATAGCCATCCAGCACTTCGCGTTGGAAGTCGGCCTCATTCAAGAGCAGTGTCTGATGCTGGGAATGGATGTCCACCAGCTTTTCACCCAGATCTTTCAGAATATTAAGATTTACAGGGGTATCGTTCACAAAGGCTCTGGACTTGCCGGAGGGTACAATTTCCCGGCGCAAAACGGTCTCCGCTTCATAATCCAGATCATTTTCCCTGAAAAAGGGCTCCATATCCAGGCTGTGAATGTCAAAAGTGGCTTCTACCACACATTTCTCATCCTTATCCATCAACACCGAAGGATCTGCTCTCCTGCCCAGCAAGAGTGCCAAAGCGCCAAGCAAAATGGATTTTCCGGCCCCCGTCTCCCCGGTGATCACAGTAAAACCAGGCATAAACTTCACTTCCATCCGGTCGATCAGCGTATAATTTTTTATGGAAAGATGCGATAACATAAGCTAAGAAGCGATTTTTCTTAGGACAAATTTACACAAAAGGGCACACGAAAGTATGCCCGTAAAAATATCCTCAAGGATTAAAAAGAAATCTTCAGAACTCGAAAGTCTTCACCTCGAAGACCCCGTCTTCGAAGACCCCATAGCTAAAATGCGAAAGCCAGTCTCCCAAAACCACCAGATTGGCATTGTCGGAAACCGGCACCTGCAGCGGGATATGACGATGACCAAAAACAAAAAAATTCACCTCCGGATGCCGGGATGCTTTTTCCTGGGCGTATTGGAACAATATCTCCTTTTCACGTTCGAAATTATCTGCTTGCGTGGATGCATAGTTAATTTTTGCCAACCGGCTTCTTCTGGAGAAATAGTTTCCCATGGCAGCCCCCAAATCCGGATGCAGCCAACGGAACAAGAACTGGTTGGGACGGAACTCAAAGACCCGTTTCAGGAACTTATAGCTTCGATCTCCGGGCCCCAGTCCATCGCCATGTGCCAAATAAAACACTTTTCCGTACATCTCACGTATGATGGGTTTCCGGTATAGCTTCACCCCTAATTCTTTCTCGAGATAATCGAAAGCCCACAGATCGTGGTTGCCACGAAAGACATGAACCGGAATCCCTGCATCGGTTATCTCGGCCAGTTTTCCCAGGAACCGCACGTAGCCTTTAGGGACCACGGTTTTATATTCAAACCAGAAATCGAAGATGTCTCCCATCAGGAAAATCTCAGTGGCATCTTTCCAGGCCATATCCAGCCATCGCACCAACAGCTTTTCCCGCTCCAGGCTTGAATCGTGATCAGGAATCCCCAAATGGAAATCAGAAATAAAATAAACTTTATCTTTTCCCAATGGCATACAGTTTAATCGGCAAATCGTCGCAGGCTTTTGCTACAACGCTAATATCAGATCTTTGATGATGGTGATCAGCTTCGGTGTAACGGCTTTCACAGCTGCCAGCACTTCCTGGTGTGAAATTTCCACAATTTTGCCTTCCACACCCAAATCAGAAATCACGGAAACGGCAAAAACCCTCATATCCATATGGCGTGCCACGATCACTTCGGGAACGGTGGACATCCCCACAGCATCGGCACCGAGGATCCGCATGTATCTGTATTCAGCCGGCGTTTCGTATGTGGGTCCGGTTGAACCGGCGTAAACACCTTTTTGATAATGGATTCCATGATCCTGGGCTGCTTTTTCAGCTTTCTTCAGCAATTCCTTGTCGTAAGCCTGGCTCATGTCCACGAACCGCGGGCCCAGACTTTCATAATTCATTCCAAGCAAAGGATTCGGCATCAGGTTGATATGATCCGAAATAAACATGATGTCTCCCACACTGAAATTGGGGTTCACCCCGCCGCTGGCATTGGAAACAAACAGGTATTCAATTCCCAGATTTTTAAAAACCCTTACGGGGAACGTCACTTCGGTCATGTTATAACCTTCATAAAAGTGAAAGCGACCCTGCATAGCAACCACCTCAACACCGTTCAGTGTACCGAAAATCAACTGGCCGTTATGGCCTTTAATGGTTGAAACCGGAAAATTCGGAATATCCGAATAAGGGATTTTTTCGGTAACCTGAACCTCGTCAGCCAGGTCACCCAATCCCGAGCCCAGGATGATGGCTATTTTAGGATTGACACTGGTTTTGCTTTTGATAAATTCAACGCTTTCTTGGATTTTTTCTAACATATTTCAGAATTTGGTCATTAAAATCTTCACCATCCTGACCGTGGAATTTCACTTCTATCGGGAGGAAAAACACGGGCAAATCTTTAAGTAGGCGAAGATAGGGAGAATTTATCAATCTCATGGCATCCTTTTCGGTTGTAATGATCGCTTTATTTCTTGTAAACTGATCTTCGTAAGTCCTGGCTATCAGTTCCACATCTTTTTTTGTGTAAAAATGATGATCGGGAAAGTCGAGGGATATCAATTCACGGCAATGGTAACGCAGATAATCTTTTAAAGGATAGGCATTGGCAACGCCAGAGAAAAGTACAATTACAGAATACCGTTTGTCATTGTTTCTCCGTTCGAAATCATGCAATGATACCAGTTTATCATAATGCAGATAAGAGAAATATAACTTCTGACGAGCAGAAATATCGAGCCTTTTATGAATGTCTTTTCTGACAATCGGCGAAAGCATACTTTCCGATTTGGAAACGATGATCACCTCGGCCCTTTTTGCCGCTGATTTTACATCGCGTAGTCCGCCGGCAGGGAACAGGTGGTCATCAACATACAATTTGCGGTAATCGGTAAGCAATATTGAAAACCCCGGCTTTACGTACCTGTGCTGCATGGCATCATCCAGCAGAATTACATCCAGCTCCCGATCCTCTTTCATCAGATTTTCGATACCCTCGCGTCGATTTTCATCCACCGCCAGGGTGATGTGCTTTCCGAATTTTGTAAAAAATTGAGTAGGTTCGTCTCCGATCTGGGTAGAATCCGATTCCTTGTTGGCCTTGAAATAGCCTTTTGTTTTCCTTCCGTAACCACGCGAAAGGATGGCCACTTTCTTTTTTTCTTTGAGAAACAGACGTACAAGGTATTCAGTATGCGGCGTTTTTCCACTGCCGCCAAGGCTCAGGTTTCCAACACTAATGACAGGAATATCATAAGATTTCGCAGGAAGGATGCCATTATCAAACAAACAATGGCGTATCCTAATCCCCAAACCAAAAAGCCAACTCACCGGAAGTAGTACCAGTCGCCACATTTAAAATAATTTCGTATATAAGTTCGATCCTTTTTTGAGTTAAAATTGCGTAATTTTATGAAAATTTTTCCAAAAGTAAGCCTTTCGGCCTTATTTTTCTAACAAATGTAACCTTAAGCTTCTATGAAATTAAAAAATATTTCTGATTTTCTGGAACAAATTGCTCCTTTGAGATTGCAGGAATCCTATGATAACTCAGGACTTCTGATTGGTGACCCGACTAAAAATGTGAGCAAAGCACTCATTGCGCTGGATGTTACCGATGCCGTAATGGACGAAGCTGTAAAAGACGGATGTGACCTGATCATCTCGCATCATCCGTTAATTTTTAAAGGGCTGAAACGGCTCAACGGAGGAAACATGGTAGAAGATCTGGTGATTAAAGCCATCAAAAATGACGTTGCCATTTATGCCATTCATACCAATCTTGACAATGTTTCGGATGGGGTGAACGGCGCACTGGCAAAAAAGATCGGGTTGAAGGATACAAAAGTGCTGTCCTCCAAAGGGGACGAGTTGAACAAGCTGGTGGTCTTCTGTCCCCGGAGTCATGCGGAAAAAGTCAGGAGCAACATGCTGGATGCCGGTGCCGGACATATCGGAAATTACAGTCATTGCAGTTTTAACACCGAAGGCCGGGGAAGTTTCAAGGCCGGAGAAGGTGCTGATCCCTACGTGGGTGAGATTGGGAAAATCCATTTTGAAGAAGAAGTCAGAATTGAGACCGTCGTTCCGAAATGGATGATTTCCCGCGTTATCAGTGCCATGCTGCAGGCACACCCTTACGAAGAAGTGGCTTACGATATCTATCCGTTGATCAACAAAAGTGAAAACATCGGTGCCGGGATGATCGGAGATCTGGAACAGGAAAAAGATGTGGAAATATTTCTGAAAGAGCTGAAGGTTACACTGAATGCCACGGGACTCCGCCACGGGCCCTTCCACACCGGCAGAAAAGTAAAAAAAGTAGCCATTTGTGGAGGCAGCGGCAGTTTTTTGATGGAAGATGCTTTCCGTCAGGGTGCCGATATATTTATAACGGGTGATTTAAAATATCATGATTTTTTCCTGTATCAGGGCCAGATGACGCTGGTGGATGCAGGACATTATGAAACTGAGCAGTTTACGAAAGCATTAATATTTGACTTATTAACAAAAAAATTTCCTAATTTTGCACTCCAAATTTCAAGTAGGAATACAAATCCTGTCTCTTTTATGTAGTTCTGTAACTTAATTTATTATGGCAAAGGAAAATAACACTCAGGTTGAAAGCGAAGTTAGCGTAGAAAAAAAGCTAATCTCTTTGTATAATCTCCAACAAATTGACTCTCAAATAGACAAAATAAAAATCATCAGAGGTGAGTTACCCCTTGAGGTTGAAGACCTTGAAGACGAAATCGAAGGATTGGTAACCCGTATTTCAAACCTGCAGGAAGAAAAAAGCCGTTTCGAGCATTTTGTGGTCGAAAGAGAAAGCGCCATCAAAGAAAGCAGATCCCTGATCAAAAAATATGAAGAACAGCAGATGAATGTTCGCAACAACCGCGAGTATGATTCATTGAGCAAAGAAGTTGAGTTCCAGAATCTTGAAATTCAGCTGGCCGAGAAGAAAATGAAAGAAGCAAAGATCCAGATTGAAAATCTGATCACCGAAATTGAAGATACGCAGGAAAAGATGACGTTGCGTCAGCAGGACCTCGAAGCCAAGAAAGCTGAGCTGAGCGGTATTGTTTCGGAAACCGAGAAAGAGGAACTGGACCTGATCCAGTCTTCAAAAGAGAACGAACAATATATCGAAGACCGTTTGCTCTTCGCTTATAAAAGAATCAGAAAGAATTTCCGTAACGGTCTGGCCGTTGTAAAAATAGAACGTGATGCCTGCGGCGGTTGCTTCAACAAAATTCCACCTCAGCACCAGATGGATATCAAACTCCACAAGAAGATCATCGTATGCGAATATTGCGGACGTATTTTAGTGGATGAAGATATTGTAACGCGGACCAAAGCTGAATAGTTCTGTCATTACAGGAAATTAAAAAGATTAAAGTTGTCCGGCGATCGTCAGGGCAACTTTTTTTTGTGCATTTTCCAGGCCAAATACCACAGGATCCTGTATTTGAAATTGCTGAATTACCTTTTCCAGGACCTCCCTCCTAACGGTGATCAGGACGGGCCGTTTCATTTCCAATAAGCGCTTAAAGGCGGAATACCAGACTTTTTTCCTCAGTTCGAATTTCCCCACTTCGTCCAAAACAAAAAGACCATGTGGGGAGGATTCTTCCGGCAACAGCAACCTTTCCCCCCAACGGATGGTTTCGGGGTCGAAATAAAACCTTCCAACGTTTTCAAATCCTTCCAACCTCTTATCCGAGCATAGGAAACGGCTTTCCTGATTCCGAACATCCGTAATATCGAACCGTATCCTGAGATTATTTTTCCAGTAACCTTCGGCATAAAAACCCGCCGTTTCAATCCCGAGGAGTTCCAGCTCCGACAATACCGATTTCAGAAAGGTTGTTTTCCCTTCCCCCTGTCCTGCCGTTATGATAAAAACTTTCGCATTTTCCATCAGCACAAAGCTAAAAAAGTAGAGCGGAAACAAAAAGCGAAAGTTAATCGAAATATCCTGTTTCTGACAAAAATGGGCTTACTTTGCAACATGAATTACCCGTCGAATCGTTTATCGGAATTAAAGCCGGTTTTTCGCAGTCAACTGGAAAAAATTTATGCCACAGAAGAAGCTGAAAATCTGATCAATCTAATGATTAAGCACCATCTGGGACTGACTCGCGTAGCCCAGGCATTACATGCCGATATGCGGCTTTCGGAATCTGAATTACTGAAATTTCATTTTGCCATGAAACGGCTTTTGAAATCAGAACCCATACAATATGTTTTGGGAGTAACCCATTTTTACGGATTACCGTTTGAAGTGAACCCTGCCGTCTTAATTCCGAGGCCCGAAACCGAAGAACTGGTAGACACGATTATTAAAACGGGCTTTGAAAAAAATCGGATCCTGGACATCGGGACAGGAAGCGGATGCATTGCCGTGGCTTTGAAAAGCAAACTTCCTGAGTGCAAAATCGTCGGATTGGATGTTTCCGAAGAGGCATTGTCCATGGCGCAGAAAAATGCCCGGAACAACCATGTTGATGTAGAATTCATCAGGGCTGACCTTACAGAACCAAAACAACTTGAAAATCTCAGTATTTTTGATGTTATTGTCAGCAATCCACCTTACGTAACCCATGACGAGAAAGGCCAGATGAGCAACAACGTGCTGGAATGGGAACCGTCCACCGCTTTGTTTGCCCCGCAAAGCGACCCGCTTTTCTTTTACAGGAAAATACTGGAATTCTGCAAAACGCATCTTACGGAAAACGGACATCTGTTTCTGGAGATCAACGAAAACTTTGGTCATGAGCTCATAGCCCTGGCAAGGGGCCATTCCTTCACGCAGGTAACACTCCACCAGGATTTCAACGGCAGGGACCGTTTTCTTGTCGCCGTAAAATAAATCAATATCTTACAGCCTCAAGCTCCCGCCACCTCAATCATTATTATTTCTGAAATTAATAAAATCGCGCTCTGATTTAAACAGGTTGCCTGTCTGCAATAAGAGATTCTTCGTTTCACTTAACAGGTTCAGATAAAGAATACTGTTCCGTGTTCCCACCAAACCACCTTTTATGCGCCTGATCTGTGTTTTACGGATATCCTCGATATAATCAAGCGTATCTTTTTGCAGCTTCAGGACTTTTTGCTGACTGGAAAAATCATCATTCACGAAACTTTCCATCACCAGCTTCAGCAGCTTGTCGACATCAACAGCCAGTGTATTCAACTCCTCAACCTGCTCTTTCTTAAGCGGTTTATGGTTGTTGTCGACGTGCGTCAGCGCAGGATTGTTCACAAAAGACAGGCTATGAATCATTTCGCGCATGTAGTCCAGCACTTCGACCAGGTAGTAAGAAGTATCCACGGACTCTTCACGGAGGCGTTCAATAATGATATTGATATGATTTTTAAGATATTTGGTTCTGGCAGCCATCTCGTCAATGACCTTCTTGGACTTCTTCAGTTCTTTTATATCTTCTTTTTCAAGGCCTTCAAGGGTATGATGAAATTCGCGGTTGATTTTCTTAATATTGCTGATCAGTGTAGATTTGGTACGTTCTACCAGATTTTCATCGGTAATTCCATAAACACCCTCGCCATCTTTCTCAGCTTCAATAAGCTTTTTGCCATGAGCCTTGTGAGAACGATACACCAGAAATGCGATCACAACCAGGAAGATGAAGATAACCACATTTCCTCCGTAGTAAAAGGCATAAACCATGATGAATGATATGGAGAAGGCTGTGAAAGCCGTAAGGAACCAAACACCGATGACGGAAAACACGCCTGAGATTCTGTAAACAGCACTTTCCCGGTCCCAGGCTTTATCTGCCAGCGAAGTACCCATGGCAACCATAAAAGTCACATAAGTTGTAGAAAGAGGGAGCGTTAAGGATGTTCCCAGCGCAATCAGCAAGCTGGAGATTACCAAAATGACGGACGCCCGGATCAGGTCGAAAGCAGGTGCATCCTTGGCTTTGACTTCCACATCTGTATAAGGCTCAAACTGCCGGTTGATGACAGCCGCCAGTCTGGCCGGTAAGATCTTGTCGATTCCCCTTGAGAAATTGATGGAAGAACGCACAATAGCCTTGGAAAGAGCACTTGCTTTAAAACGCTCGTCTCCTTCATCCTGACGGCTCAGATCTACCGAAGTTTTGATGACGGTTCTCGCTTTTTTGGAAATGGCCAGCGTCAGTACCATGACCAAACCTGCCAGCAACAAGAAAGTTGTGGGGGTAGCCACTTTTCCGCCCAATGCCATCATGGGAAGCGTACCAGCATGGGCCCCTGCCGTATGAGCATAGACTTCATACGCGTTATAGCCCGCGATGGGAACCCCGATAAAGTTCACCAGGTCGTTACCGGCAAAAGCAAGCGCCAATGAAAAGGTACCGACCAGCACAATGGTTTTCAAAATATTGATCTTGAAAAGCCAGTTCAGCAACTGCAATAAAATGGTCCACAGGAAGAAGCTGTAAAGCATGATCAGACCTGTATTGTTATGCATCCAGTCTTTGGAAGCCTGCGACATAAAACTGACTCCGTTGGCGCCTTTAATCACGATAAAGTAGGTAATGGCCGTGAAGGCAACTCCGCCCCAAAGTCCACCAAACCATTTCATCCTTTTCTTGTAGTTAAAGGAAAAGATCATTCTTACAATATACTGAATGACAGCACCTACCACAAAAGCCACGGCCACCGAGAACAGGATCCCCGAAATGATGGCAAGCGCTTTCCCGGAGTTGATAAAATCACCCAGGTTCAACTGCTGGTTCAGGCTTGTGATGAAATGATTCTCAAAAAGATACTTTTTGAAGGTAGCCATAGCAGCCGGAGAAGCTGCAAGTTTGATGGATGCCATGGCCACTGCCGAACCCAGCAACTCGAACACAATGGAAACCGTCGTAGACGTCGGTAACCCGAAAGTGTTGAAGGTGTCCAGCATGATGATGTCCGTGGTCATCACCGCCAGGAAGATGATCATGATCTCCGAGAAATAAAACATCTGGGGGTGAAAAATTCCCTTTCGGGCGACTTCCATCATACCACTTGAAAAAGTGGCTCCCACCAAAACACCCAAAGCAGCCATGATAATAATCACTCTGAAAGAAGCTACTTTCGATCCAACAGCAGAATTTAAAAAGTTTACAGCATCGTTACTTACACCAACAATTAAATCCGAAATGGCAAGAAGAAACAGTACGATGACAAGAATTAGATAAATCTTTTCCATAAAGTGCGTTTGGTGGCAAATTTAAAAGAAATGAAGGCATCCTTTCCCTTCAATTATTTAAAATTAATATAAATATTCATACACTATACACATTACAAGATATTGATAATCAATATTTAGAATAGGTATCATTATTATTCTTCCGATAACAGTCCTCCCGGAACCATGCAAATTCAGGATCCCGATTTAAAAATGTAAGCCTTATATTATGATAAATCGTATCGGCAAAAAGCCGTCACTCAAAACGCGGTTCCATTCCAAGATTATACATGATAAAGGAATAAATATCCGTGGCTTCATTGATTTGCTTCGAGGTAGGCTTTCCGGCGCCGTGCCCTGCCCTGGTTTCGATCCGCACCAATGCCGGGCGTTCGGGCAAAGCATCGGCCTGCAGTGTTGCCATAAACTTAAAAGTATGTCCCGGCACCACCCGGTCGTCATGATCTGCGGTAAGCGCCAGTGTTGCAGGATAAAGCACCCCTTTTTTAATGTTATGCAACGGCGAATAGCTGTAGAGATATTTAAACATGGCTTCACTTTCATCGCTGCGGCCGTAATCGGATGCCCAGGCCCAGCCAATGGTAAATTTCTGATAACGCAGCATATCCATCACTCCAACCATAGGGATGGCCACACGGAACAATTGGGGTTGCTGTGTCATACAGGCGCCGATCAGCAAGCCTCCGTTGGAAGCGCCCATGATCGCCAGTTTGTTGCTGTTGGTGTATTTTTCGTTGATCAGATAATGCGCCGCATAGATGAAATCGTCAAAGACATTTTGCTTGTGCATTTTCATTCCGGCTTCGTGCCATTCTTCGCCATATTCACCGCCGCCGCGGAGATTGGCCTCCGCATAGATTCCACCCTGCTCCATAAACGCCATGCGGCTAATGCTGAATCCGGGGGTCAGGCTGATGTCAAAGCCACCATAACCATATAATAAAGTAGGATTGTTACCGTCCAGTTTTATTCCCTTTTTATAGGTGATAAACATTGGGATCAACGTGCTGTCCTTGCTGTGATAAAAGACCTGTTTTGTGACGAAATCATCCGGATTGAAGTTGACCTGGGGCTTTTTGAAAACCTGGGATTCGTGTGTTTTAACATTTACAGAATAAATCGTGGTGGGAACCGTAAAGGAAGTAAAACCGTAAAAAGCTTCATCATCACCTTTTTCCCCGCTTAAGTCGCCGATCGTTCCCATTTCAGGAAGCTTCAGCTCTGCCAGGTATTTCCCGTCATAATCATAAAAATATCCACGGCTGCTGGCATCTTTCAGGTATTCTGCAAAAAGTTGATTCCCCACCAGATCAACGGTTTGAAGCACCTCTTTTTCTGCTTTCTTCTCAGGAAGGACAACGATCTGTTTCTCAGGGTGATTAAAATCGATTTTCACCAGCTTATAAAACGGCGCATTTTCATTGGTCAGAACCAACAAATCATTGCCCAGATTCCCCACGACGGAATTGTTGTATTTAAAACCGCTGTATAAATTCACAAAATGCAAACGGTGGACGTTGTCCAGCCGGGCAGCATACAAAGCATTGCCGCTGGTGGATTCCGACTCGCTGACGATCAGGAATTTCTCATCACGCGTCGTATAGGCATAATAATTTCTCAACGGATATTTGTCATTATGAAAGATCAGCAGGTCTTTGTCCTGTTTTGTTCCCAGTTGATGGTAAAAGACTTTGTGAAAACGGTTCTGCTGTAATAATTCTTCACCTTTTTTAGGAGCGCTGTAGGCCGAATAGAAGAACCCGTCTCCTTTCCAGGAAATACCCGAGAATTTCACCCAGTTAATACTGTCGGGAAGCATTTTGCGGGTCGCAATATCCATCACATAAATTTCGTTCCAGTCGGATCCGCCACGAGCAACACCGTAAGCCAGATATTTTCCGTTTTTGGAAATCCCGATGGAAGCCAGCGCCACCGTTCCGTCTTTTGAAAGTTTGTTGGGATCCAGTAGCACTTCAGGGGTTGCCTCCGGCGTTTTCTGCATATACAGCACACTTTGATTCTGAACGCCGTCGTTCTTGAAAAAGAAATACATGCCGCCTCTTTTAAAAGGAACACCGTATTTGGGGTAATTCCAGATCTGTGTCAGGCGTTCACGCAATTGCTCACGAAACGGGATTTTGGAAAGATAATCCATCGTCACCTTATTCTCTTCCGCCACCCACTGCTTTGTTTCGGCAGAATTATCATTTTCAAGCCAACGATAGGGGTCGGCCACTTTATGTCCAAAATAGGTATCTACTGTATCCACTTTTTTTGCTTTAGGGTAAACAAAAGCCTGCTTTTTGTGCCGGCCGCAGGCGCTCAGCAAAAAAGCGGCTGCAAAAATGACAAAAAATATCCTGCTTTTCATGATCGTATTGTGTTTAAGGGTTTTAAAGAATCTAAAATTATAACAATTTTTCGAATCTCAATCACAGAAATGAAGAGAAATTTTTCGTCAGGGCCGAACTTCTTCTTTCACATCCAACGCATCCCGAAGGCTGTTGCCCAGCGTCATAAACGCCAGCACCAGCACCACAATAGCCACGCCGGGAACGATGGCCAGGTAAGCCGAATGCAACACAATAAAACTGTAATATTCTTTGATCATATTTCCCCAGGAAGGGATGGGCGGCTGTACGCCGATGCCCAGGAAACTCAGTCCGGCTTCGATCAGGATGGCTGAAGCAAAATTGGCTGCGGAAATAACGATCACGGGACTCAGAATGTTGGGTAGAATATGTCTTATCATGATCCTGAACTTCGAAAACCCAAGAGCGATACCGGCTTCCACGTATTCATACTGACGTGCACTCATCATCTGCCCGCGGACCACACGGGCTACTTCCACCCACATGGTCAGGCCCACCGCGAAAAAGATCTGCCAGAAACCTTTTCCCAGGGCAAACGTGATGGCGATGACCAGCAACAGTGTCGGAATCGACCATACCACGTTAATAAACCAGCTGATCACATCATCTACCCTGCCCTGATAAAATCCCGCAAAGGAGCCCAGCAGAATGCCTATGATCAGTGAAATTCCCACTGCGATAAATCCTACGGAAAGGCTGATCCGTGTCCCCAGCATCAACCGGCTGAAAAGATCGCGCCCAAACTGGTCCGTTCCCAGCAAAAAGGTTTTTGACACCATGTTACTGGCCAGGACCTCCTTTTGCATGAAGGCGATTTTCTCCGTTTCCCGCATTCCGTTCAGTTTGGTGAAAGAAACCGCATCACCAGAAACTTTTTCTTTTCCCTGCAGAGGATATAAGATATCTGCCACCCCAAAACGCTGAATCAAACCGTCATGGTCGGCATCAAAAACTTTTACTACGAGATTCCCTTTTTCGAAGTGCCACGATTCAAGGGGGATCAGCGTGTAGTCACTTTTTTTGCCGAACATCATTTTATGCAGAAAAGAAACTTCCACAGCAGGCTCATTCTTCCTCACTTTCAGCATCTTTACTTTAAACCCGGGTTTCTGCGTGGCAATTTCCAGGATTTGTCTGTTGGCATCCGGTGTGGCATCGGGGATGATCAGATAAGAAAACAATCCCAGCAGCATGGCAAACAATATCACCCCCAGCGCAATCATCCCCTGATAGTTGCGTTTAAATTTTTTCCAGGCAAGCCTTGAAAGGGAACCGGAGGTATCTTCTGTAAAGCGCTTAAATAACATTGTTTCAAAGATAAAAAAACAATGCCATGCTCTTTTTTTCAGCCTGAAAAATTAAGCCTAAATTTTTCTTTCAATATTTGCAATCTAATTCTTGACTGAAAAAAAATATTGTATATTTGCAGCCCCAAATGGTGGATGTAGCTCAGCTGGTTAGAGCACTGGATTGTGGTTCCAGGGGTCGTGGGTTCAAGTCCCATCTTCC
>CAYWBO010000039.1:0-19941 GCA_964456625.1 uncultured Lentimicrobiaceae bacterium
ACCCCACATAGGAATATCCGAACTTAGCCGTCGTACTACACTGACCGAAAGCAGAAACGGCATAAACCAACAATATGATAATTCCAAGTAAAAATTTCCTCATTAGCAGCAAATTTACGCTATTATCTGCCCGAAAAAGTCACCGTTAATAGTCACCAAATAACGGAAATATTTTCCAATTATTGTTAAAAATCCTTAACTAAATTCCGGTAATCCGCTATTTTAAGTCGATAAGTCAGGAGCAGTTCGAACGCTTTTTTTCTTATCTCCGACAAGATAAAAAGGCGAAATTAAAGTATCCTTTTCTTTATACTGTGATATAAAACACACTACTACACCACCGCTTTTTTTCAAAGTAGCTGCAATGAAATATTAAAAACAAAATCTGTAAAACAGGTTATCTGCCTATATTTTCCAGTACTTCCGCAGTTTTCATCACCTGGCCCAAACGCGGGAAAGTATATTGTACCGGATGGCTGTGCATCACTTCCGAGCGGGCTGCCATGGCATCTTCAGCAAAGATCTGATTATATCCATGTTCGAAAGCAAACCTTGCCGTACTCTCGACCCCCATGTTGGTTGCGATACCGCACAGAATAATGGTATCAATGCCGCGTCTTCTGAGCTGCAGGTCCAGTTCTGTCCCGTAAAAAGCACCCCATTGGCGTTTGGTAATCAGGAAATCAGACGGCTGAATATTGAGTTCAGGGATATATTCCGCCCAATCGGCCGGTCTTTCAAAGCCAAATGTCACAGCACCAGCAGGATGTAAAGCATCCTTCCCGTCAGCGGAAGGAGTAACATGAACCAGAAAAACAGGCATGTTAGTTTTTCGGGCGGCTTCAATAATCTTTACAGAATTTTCGATAACCAGTTTGGAAGGATACGGCTCTGTGGGCATGGCGACAATTCCCTTTTGCAGATCGATGACCACAACTGCGGTATTTTGTTTTGATATTTTATTTTCCATGATATAATCTGTTTTAATGATGCGTATATGGTTATTATAACAAAGTTATGGATTATCCCCCGAAATTGTTTTTCACCGAGCGTGTTTTTTGGATAGTTTAACAAATTTCCCAATGTCCGTAAGATGAAAAGAATTGATAGTAAAATTGTTACCTGATTCCTTGCTCCCCAACGGCATGTGGTCAGGAGGATACGAAGAACAACCTGTGCAATCATCCGAAGGTTTATCACAAGCGGTTGATGGTTGCTGAATATTCATCGTACAAGAACTTCTCGAAAATACTATCTTTGGGCTTCCCGACCTCCTGGGAAAAGGTTCTTTTATATGGGAACCGCTGAATGCGAGAAGCGGGCTGTTCAAAATGCAGGCCAAGGATCTGGATGTGTTGCCCAAGATGTCGGTGTACAATCAGTTAAGTAAAGAATACCTTAAACACTAAAGATAAAATGAGGGAAGTACCCTCATACAATCAATTTTAAATTTCCAAAAAATGAAAAAGTTTTTCTTGTTTATTTTTCTGGCGATGGCAGTTGCAGGCTATGCCCAAAACAACAGCCATTATCGCATTGTCAAGAAAATTCATGTTCCCGGGAACAGCTTCTGGGACTACATGAATGTTGATGCTCATGGAAATCTGTACGTTTCCCACGGGAACATGGTACAGGTCGTTAACACCAAATCCGGAAAAGTGATTGCCACCATAAACGGGTTAGACGGTGTACACGGTGTTGCTCTGGCTCCGAAACTGAACAAAGGTTTCATTTCCAGTGGAAGGGATTCCGTGGTGGCCGTTTTTAACCTGAAAACTTTCAAGATCGTGAAAAAGGTAAAGGTCACCGGTGCCAATCCGGATTGTATTGTCTACGATCCTTTCAGCAACAAAGTCTTTGCGTTTGACGGGCACAGCGATTGCATTACTGTGGTCGATGCCAACACGGAAAAAGTGGTGAAAACCATTCCGTTGGCAGGCAATCCTGAGTTTGCAGTGACAAACGACAAAGGAAAGATCTACGTGAACATTGAAAATAAATCCATGCTTTCATGCATCGATACCAAAACCCTTGAGGTTTTACATACATGGTCTATCGCTCCCGGCGAAGAGCCCAGCGGGCTGGCTGCCGATTTTGCCAATCACAAGCTGTTTTCTGTTTGCCGGAACAAGATCATGGTAGTTTTCGATACCCAAAAAGAAAAAGTGGTGGCTACCCTTCCCACCGGTGGGCACACCGACGGTGCCGGGTTTGATCCGGGTTTGAAAAGAGCCTATAGCTCCAACGGAGAGGGTACTTTGACAGTAGTGCAGGAAAACGGCAACAGTTTCAAAGTGCTGGCTCAGATTCCCACGGAATCCGGTGCCCGTACTAACATTGTCGATCCGGAAACACACCATATTTACCTACCTACGGCAGCATTCTTTCCCCGGGAGAAAGGTCAAAGATGGCCCAAGATGAAACCGAATACTTTCGTAATTCTGGATGTAGCTCCTTAGTTTTCGGAAGAAACTTTCTGACTCATTCCTTGCTGTTTGATTACAGGAAGTCTTTGAAAAATATAAACAGCATAATTGTAGCCGCCCAGCACCTGAAAAGGTTGGGGCGGCTCAATTTTTTTCAGCAATCGCAGCTGATTGTTTTTTAGCAGTTTTCCCAAAGGCATGTTTCCTTCATTGGGGCCGAAATGGGCATCCCAGACAACAATACTTTGCGCAGGCAATGCTTTAACGGGATCATTCCCTTTTGGATTCCATTGTTTTACTTTTCCCCCATAAGGATCAGCCCCCAGCTTAAAAATAAAATAAGGATCGAAATAATAAACGGGATCCTGCTCCAGATGCCGGCTTTTCACAAAAGTAACCGTCTGGTTCACCAGCCGGTCCGGAGGAGAAAGCTCAAAACTTTTTTGATTTGTCCATATTCCGATACTGGCAATCCAAAGTATCACAGCCACAGCAGCGGGCCACATTAGCATACCCGATGTTTTTTTCAGATAGATCAGGATTTTATCAAAGCCAACGACGGCGGTAAGAGCGGCTGCGGGAGCCACAGCAGCAATCACACGTATGAGACCCAACGAATTACCGATGCCTTTCCACCAGACATAAGAATGAGCGGCAAAATAAATCAGAAACGACCCCGGAATCAGCATTAAAAAATAAAACCATTCGGTTAACCTGCCTTTTCCTTCCTTCAGCCACCTTAAAGTCAGAATTATAAATCCAACCAGAAATAAGAATGTCACAGGATATCCCAAGATCGCCGGTAATTTGTAGACAAAATGAAACAACATGCCATGTCCATAAATACCCGCCGCGCTCCCATTATAGGGATTTCTGGTGATCAGCCACCAGAAATCATGATACACAAAAAGTCCGGCCAGACTGAAAATGAGAAATCCGGTAAATAATGAAAATACGGCGATATATCTTCTTCTCATTAAAAAAGCAGCAGCAAACAGAGGGAACAAGACAATGCCTTCGGTGCGGATCAATGGGATGAAAGACAGCACGATACCAGACCAAAGCAGTTTATCTTTGAAAAAGAGAAAAAACGACAACGTGAGAAAAAGGCTGAAAGTTATTTCCGTGAGAGAAGTGAACATCAACACAAAATAAATAGGAATGAACAAGACGAACACCGGAGCGAGCCAGGAGTTTTCCAGATCGAACTGTTTGCAAATCTTCCACGCCAGCCAGGCGATGATCATCCCGGCGGCAATGTTGTAAAATCTGGCACCGTTCATGCCAAATTGTGCCCAGGGGGAAATCAGGAGGGTGAAAACTGGTTTTCCCCAAATATCCAGAAACAACTTCGGGTATTTCCAGGCCCAGTGGGCGATCTTGTAATGCGAGATCGGGTCTCCCCCGCCGAATGAATTATCTGTGCTGAAAACAACAATAACAACTGCCGCTAAAAAAGCAAACAAAAAGCTCCAAACCAGCAACCGCTCCTTTTCCGACTTACTTCTTATCTTCATTTTCAAGCACGTATTTAGCATCCAGCTTTAACATGGAATCTACCGGAATATTCCTTTTCAAAGCTTTTTCTTTTACCAGATGATACCAGTTTTTATCGCTTTTGATCCGACGGATCACGTCTTCTAGGGTTTCTTTCTGCACACGGCTTTCCTCCGGCAGTCCCCGGAGGGCACGATCATAATCAGGTGACTTGAGCAGCTTCTGAAATCTCGGGGAAGGATGGACTCTTCCAAAGGAATCAAAATAAGCCCGTCGCGTCATGGAATCCCAATGGATGGCACCGTAATAATATTGCACATTGTAAAACGCTCCCAGCAAAACGGAAAACAGAACCAGCAAGCCTGCCAGATAATGCCATAATGATGCCCGTTTGTAAACCCAATGGATCACCGTCGCCAGCGGCAAGGCCATCACAGGATAGATATCGATCAGTTCCCGCTGTCCCAGGCTTCCGCCGTACCACCAGCACCACCAGGACGACACCACATAAAGATAAACCGCCAGCAGTATTAAAACCGGCAGAAAGAAAGCTTTATTATTCCTGAACAAAAGATAGATACCTAACACGGCAAAGATCATCACAGGCGTGTAAATAAACCACCCTTTTCGGAAACTGAACAAAACATCTGTCAGATGCGGATTCAGAAAGAAAAATCCCTGATCACCGTAGGAATAATAAATCCAGTTTCCGGTCACCGTTTTCCAATAGATCATCTGCGGTACCAACACCAGAAATGCAAAAATGGCAATAAGGATCAAATAATGAAATTTCGTTTTATAAAGGCTCCATCTTCTTCTAAACCCTTCCGTATCATATATACCATAAAGCAGGAAAAAGATACCGAAAAGCACATTCACCGGCCGGATCAGGGTGAGCAATCCGAGAACCAAACCCAACAGAAGCGACCGCCAAAAGTTTATTTTCTGATACCAGACAATCACCAGATAAAGAAAAGCAGAAGCCAAAGCAAAATCATAAACGTGCGGCATACCGGGTTCCAGGCTGGTGTACCAGAAAAGATTGGTGCCCAATCCGATTGCCAGCAGCGTAAATCCGGTAGTCCGCTTTGAGAAATAAAAACGCAACACCTTGGCCAGGAAGATCAGTCCCAGTGCCAGGTAAAATAGGGCCGCCAGCACAATCGCCAGCTGATAAGGCGCTGAATATCCTCCGGGGTCGAAACCATAATGAGCCGCTAATTGATTGGCCACCAGAAAAAAGGGGGCATAAAGAAACGACAGGCCCATGGTCATCTTAAAGACATATTTTCCGGTAGCTGTCTTTTTTGCCCAAAAAACAAAATGGTGAGCCCCCTTATAATGATCCTGAAATTGCAGCGTAATGTCGTGGTAAATGAAAACAGCAGGCAGGTAACCGTAATAATCAATCACATCCCATTGAATAACACGCCCCGGCTGCCGATAGATCTTTGTGTTGAAATCCGTGACAAGGGCCGCCAGTAAAACGATGCCGATGCTCAGTGCGACGAAATGCTTTTTCATTTTTAACCCGATGTCTGCGTAAAGAAATATTCAGCAACGAATATTACCTATTTTCCGACAGACACTATTTTTTCAAAAATTTCCGATCGAAAAGGTTGTACCGGAAAATAGAATAAATGGCATGAAATCCATCGGTCCAGCCAATTTTTTTTCCTTCCTGATACGTGCGGCCGTAATAGGAAATTCCTACTTCATAAATGCGAATTCCCGGGATCCTGGCCATTTTTGCCGTTACCTCAGGCTCAAAGCCAAAGCGATTTTCCTTCAGCAACAAAGACTTCAAATGCTGCGAACGAAACATCTTATAGCAGGTCTCCATATCGGTGAGATTCAGATTGGTAAACATATTTGACAACGTTGTCAGCAACCTGTTTCCTACGGAATGCCAAAAGAAAAGAATCCGGTGCGGATTGCCGCCAATGAACCGCGAGCCGTACACCACATCGGCAAAGCCTTCGAGCAAGGGTTTCAACAATGCATTGTATTCCCGCGGATCGTACTCCAGATCCGCATCCTGGATCACGATAAAATCGCCCACGGCCTCATCAATCCCTCGATGGATTGAAGCCCCTTTTCCCTGATTTACAATATTTTTGAAATATTTCAATTGCAGTTCCGGATGTTCATCGCGGTAATTAAAAACCACATCCTCTGTTTTATCGGTCGAACAATCGTTAACGACAACCACTTCTTTCTCGAGACCATTTGACAATTGCACGGTATTTATCCTATCCAGAATCAGACGAATTGTTTTTTCCTCGTTAAAAGCAGGGAGAATGATGGAAAGCTTCATGTTCAGTTATTAAGATTACTGCAATTTAATAATATATCTTTTTTTCAGCGCGTCTTTTCTGGTTTTTTTGTACAAAAATGTCCCGGTAAGTCCTGTCACGTGGAAAGAAGGAAACGCCTTCACAACTTCAAACTTCAGGTGGTGTGCCTCGACTCTTGCCAACTCTTTTTCATCAACAAATAGCAAATCCCCTGTTTTCAGATTCCGAAGCGTAGTATCAGGCGGCATAATGTCTTTCGTATAAAAATCAAAGGAAAAGCTGGGATTGTCAAGCTGTACGATTTTCGAAACCGGGATCTTATTTTCAACAACGTAATGTCCGGCCTGCGAGCCGGCCTGATATTTCAGCAAATTGGGATAAAAATTGACTGCCATCAGCAGATTAAAGGCAACCGCGGCAATTACCGTCGGGATTACAATTCTATCACCATGATCTTTTATCTTCCTAAATGCAAAAATGTTAGCAAGGTAGAGCAGCAAAAGCACCAGCGGTAAAATGAAGTTTTTGGGTGGAAAAACAAAGAAGAAACCCACAATGATCAGCAGCCAGAAAAAGTGCATCAGGCCAAATTGCACCTTACCCATCACCTGTTTCCAGCGATCTTTTACCTTAACAATAAAGTCAGCGGTAATCACGGAAGCAAAAGGAAACAAAACATACAGATAATGCGGAAGTTTATATCTTGAAAAAGAAAAAGCGATAAACGGCAGCACAAATCCCGCCAAGGTGATATATTCTTCGGTAGTATTTCCTTTAAACTTCTGTCGGATGATTTTTCCCAGTCTCAGCAGCAAAGCCAGAGCAAATATCAATACCCAGGGCTGAAAATCCCAGAGAATGGTCTGAAAGAAATAAAAATATCCCGCGTCGTTTCTCCAGTAATTCTGTCCTGTAATCCTGCCAAAGCTCTGGGTCCAGAAATAAAAATCTATTCCCGACGGCCCTTTCAAACCGTACACTACCTTTTCGGGATGCATGTCGAACTGCGTGTACAGACCATAACACATCGGGAGCAGAATCATGGCCACCATCACAAGCATGATCAGCCACTGGTACTTAAATATGTTCCGCCATTGCCTTTTTAAAAGAAACTCACTTCCAAAAGCGATGGCCGGGATCATCAGTCCCAGCGGACCTTTGGCCAGCATAGCACCTCCAATGCCGACGGCAGACAGCACCAAATTCAGCCATTTTCGTTTTTCGAGATACTCTGTCAACTGCCACACCGCGAACATGGTAAATCCCAACAGGATGACGTCGGTTCTGATATCGTTCACCATCAGAAACATGGCCTGAGAAGTAGCCAGGATCAGGGCGGCAAATACAGCCGTTTGTTTTGAATACCAATGCTTTGCAAACCTATACGTGCTGTAAATGCCCAAAATTGCAACCAGAATCGCCGGCAGCTTATAGGCAAAATTCGAAATGCCAAAAATTATAAACGAAAAGGAGGAAAGCCAGAAAAGCAACGGCGGTTTATCCAGATAATCCAGTCCCAGTTGATAAACATGCAGAAAACTTTTGGAAATGCTCATTTCCATGGAGATCAAGGCATACTGTGCCGCGTCTATTTCCATGACATCCACGAACATGTATAAAAAGAAGACAATGCCAATGCCGATAAACAGGATCTGATACTTATGGTTTTTTAAGATCCTTGCGAATGTTCCTTTATTCAATATTACATCCTTTTAATTTCACAAAAGTGAACTGAATTTTCATTCCCTACCAAAATAAGTAAGGTTAGGGTTTTTACTTACGGAAATAAAAAGCTAAATAAATACATTTTTGGCAAACATTGATATTCCGGCCGTCTGTAAAGCGGAAAAAACAATGTCATCTGCTTTATAGCAGCTACTTATGAAAAATAAGATTGATTTTACCGTTAGGGCAACGAATTGTAATAATACAGAATCCGTCTTAAATCATCTAACTTCCTGACCTTAATATGATTTTTCTTGGCAAAACTTTCCAGTTCTTTTTTATGGTTCCCCAGCAGCTTGATCAAAAACTTTGTCGTCTGGACTCTCACTGCCGGTTTCTTATCGACAGAAACATAATAGTAATCAGGTTGACGGATAAATTTCGGCGGCTGAGGATCTTTATACGCCAGTGCCTGCTGGGCTTCCTGAAAGATGATCCTGTAACCGATCAGCCCTTCCGCCTTGCCCGTGTTAATCAGCTGAAAATAACCCCATTTCAGGCGATCAGCAGATAAAAAATAAAGATGGTAGATGAAGATATCATGACCGATTCTTACCTCTTTAATATTTCCCGGGAAAGAGATAGACAAAATCTGGCCGTTGGAATTTTTGAATTCTATCTCATCCGTATAAATGTTGTAGCGTAACGGAATTCCTACATAACGGACATTACCTTCCGTTAGCACATCACCTTTCACAAACTTATCATTCAGATAAGGAGAACCCTGAATGTCAGACTCTTTCAGATTATCACTCTTACCCACGGCATCTATATGTTTGAGCAACTGGAAATCGTCATACGTTTTTACCATCACCCGCGTTTGACCAAACGCAGTGAGTACAAAAAATTGCAAAATAATAAACAGGCTAATTTTAATGGTTTTCATGTAATTATATTTTTTTAAACAATCGATAAATATTTTATTCAAAAAGACACAGATAACTCCCCGGTTACCCGGTCATAGTTGAGAAGCATAAAAAAAATAAGCAAAAAAAAACACCCTCCAAATGTACGTTTTTTTGTGATTATTTCATCGACAGAAAGATTATAAATTCGTCGGCATAAAACAGGGCCTCCCTGATAAAGAACTTCAGGTATACCTGCTGCAATCCCTTGGGTTTTCTTAAAAATCAAAACATGCTACTCGTGATAATATACCCGCTTTACGCGACGGGAAATGCGGCTCAGAATCTCATAAGGAATGGTTCTGGCTGCCTTTGCCAGCTCAGTAACCGAATGGTCCGCATTAAAAACGACTACAGAATCTCCCTCCTGTACGTCCATACCCGTTATATCAATCATACACATATCCATGCAAATGTCCCCTATAATCCGAGCGGGCTTATCTTTTATCCACAATGAAAAATTCCCGTTCCCCAGGCTGCGAAACATACCGTCGGCATATCCGGCAGAAACGGTGGCAATTTTCATATCTCCGGCAGCAACAAAACTCCGGTTGTAACTCACAGAATCACCGGCATGAATATTTCTGATCTGCGCAATCTCGGTGCGGAGGCTTGTAACGTGCCGTAAGGATTTCGTTGTTTCCTGATCCGAAGCAATTCCATACAGCCCGATACCGAGTCTTACCATGTCGAATTGCGCTTCCGGAAACCGAATAATTCCTGCGGAATTTAAAATATGCATCATCACCGGATGCGGCACTTTTTCCCTGAATGTCTCTCCCATTTCCTTAAATGTCGCTATCTGCTCGCGGGTAAAATTATCCAGTTCGGATTTGTCACTCCCGACCAGGTGCGAGAAAACGGACTGAACATAAATCATCGGCGACTGGGTCAGGCGTTCCAGCAATTCCGGAATATCTTCTTTGCTGAATCCCAGACGGTGCATGCCGGTATCGAATTTAATATGCACTTTTACCGGCTTATTTTGCGGCAGCACATTACGCTGGATGGCTTTTTCGAGCATGGTCAATGTCCTGAAGCTGAAGATCTCGGGTTCCAGCTGATGCTTTATCATCAGATCGAAAGCATATTCTTCCGGATTCATCACCATAATGGGAAGATTGATGCCAGCGTTCCGCAACTCAACGCCTTCGTCAGCATAAGCCACTGTCAGATAATCCACCCGGTGGAACTGAAGCACGTTGGCAATTTCAAAACTGCCGCTGCCGTACGAAAAAGCCTTGACCATAGCCATGACCTTTGTGTCCTGACGGACTTTAGAACGGTAAAAGTTCAGGTTTTCTATCAGCGCATTCAAATTAACTTCAAATACCGTTTCATGAACCCGTTGTTGCAACATCCTGTTGATGCGTTCGAATTCAAAGACACGGGCGCCTTTCAGAAGAACCGTTTGGTTGCGTAATGAAGAAAGTGAAAATCCTGATAGAAAATCATTTGTAGAAGGAAAGAAAACTTTTTCCATATCAAACAAATCAGCATGGCGCGAAATATTGGGGCCGATGCCAATCAGTTTGGTGATATTTTTCTGTTTCAGCAAAGCAGCAACATCCGAATACAACTCCATCTCACTTCGGCCACTCTGGAGGATATCGGATAGAATCACCACCTTTTCAAGATGCTGATTCTGCTGGTCGATATAATCCAGTGCAATGGTCAGCGAATTAAAATCAGAGTTGTATGAGTCGTTGACGATGGTGCAATTGTTGATTCCCTCTTTCTGCTCCAGCCGCATAGCCACGGGAGCCAACTTTTTCATTTCCTGCCGGATCGACTCACCGGAAAAATCAAAATAGAGCATGGCAGCCCAGCAATGGCACGCGTTTTCAACGGAAGCGGAATCAATGAAGGGAATTTCTATTTCCAGTTTCTGCTCCTTAAATTCCCCTTTAATCCGGGTACCGTGATCGACTCTTTCCTTCTTCAGAATTCTCAGGTCACAGTTCTCTTCCTTACCCCAGGTAAAAGTTTTGATGTTTTCCAGGATCCCGGTCCTGATGATCACCTCCTGCAGCTCTTTCTGATCGCTGTTGTAGATCATGGTTTGTACGCGGGTAAAAAGTTTCAGCTTCTCACCTATTTTCTGTGCCGTACTGATAAATTTTTCGCTATGGGCTTCACCGATATTGGTAAAAATCCCGACCGTAGGTTTGACAATACTTTGCAGGCGGTCCATCTCTTCCGGTTCGGAGATGCCCGCTTCGAAAATCGCCATTTCGTGTCTTTCGTTCATCTGCCACACTGACAACGGTACCCCAATCTGCGAGTTGTAACTCTTCGGGCTACGGATCAGTTTTTTCTGTGGGCTCATCAGCTGATACAGCCACTCTTTCACGATGGTCTTCCCGTTACTTCCGGTAATCCCGATCACGGGAATATCAAATTTCATCCGGTGCGCGGCAGCCAGCTGCTGCAAAGCGGCCAGCGTATCCTGAACCATAAAAAACGAGCCTTCCGGAAACCGCTTCAGCCAGAGATCAGGCGAAGAAACCACAAAATAGCGCATCCCTTTTTCGTACAGATCACTGATGTAGCGATGACCATCGTCGCGCTTGGTTTTCAGGGCAAAAAACAGGGTCTGCTCCGGCGTGATCAACCGGCGGCTGTCGATCAAAATATCCTTTACCTGGACATCCTCCGGGTGACCGGAAATCAAATCGGCTTTGATAATTTCTTCAATTTCAGCCCCAGTATATAAACGATGTAACATAATTCTGAATCTTGAAAGTTTTCATGCAAAATAGTTTGCAAATAACCGGAAAACGACAACCTTATCCGATCAGCTCTTCCAGGCCCTCGTCGGAAGGATGCCTTCTATTAAACTTGTCGTCAAATTTGGGGGTCAACGGGTTCGCATTCATCTCATTCCACTTCTCCCTGTTGCGGTAAATACTCATAGCCAGATATATGGCCTCCCGCAAAGAAGTGGGAGAGGCTTCAAATTTTCCTGCAATGTCGTAAGCAGTTCCGTGATCGGGTGAGGTTCGCACCACGGGTAGACCGGCTGTAAAATTGACACCGGTCTCCGAAGCCAGTAATTTAAATGGTACCATCGCCTGATCATGATACATACCCAAAACGGCATCATATCTTTGATAAGTATTCGAACCAAAAAATCCGTCAGCAGGAAACGGTCCGAACACCAGCATTCCTCTTTCCTTCGCCCGGGTCAGCGCCACCTGAATCACCTGCTCATCTTCCTTTCCTATCAAACCCCTGTCTCCGGCATGCGGATTCAACCCCAACACGGCAATTTTCGGTTTCTCGATCAGGAAGTCCCTTTTCAGAGATTCATTGAGAATATTGAGTTTATGGATAATCAGATCCTCACTGATCGACTCGGCAACCTCACGGATGGCCAGATGATTGGTCACTGTGGCAACCCTTAAATTTCCGGAAACCATCAGCATCAATGAATTTTCAGCACCAAAACGCTCGGTCAAATATTCGGTATGGCCTAAAAAATGAAAATCTCCGGAATGAATGTTAGATTTGTTGATGGGCGCCGTAACCAACACGTCCACCTGTCCGCTTTTCAAATCGGCTACTGCCGATTCCAGCGCTCTATAAGAATATTCACCTGCTTTTTGCGAAGACTGTCCGAATTCAATTTTTACCTCATTATCATCGATGCTCAGCAGGTTAATCTTCTGGTCGTTGGCATCCGCGATTTTTTCGATCGTCTGATAATTGAAATCACCGATTTTCATCGATTTACGATGATAACCCATTACTTTGGGAAGACCGTAAATTACAGGCGTGAACAAATCGAGCAATCGATTATCCATCAAAGCTTTGATAATAATTTCGTAACTGATCCCGTTGAAATCGCCATGCGTTATCGCAACCCTGATCTTTTCCCCTTTTTCATGATTGGCATTCGTCATCATTGCATAAAAAATTACACGCAAAGGTATTATTTTCTATGGCAACTTATATCAATGGGACTCTGCTTTGGAAAAAATCCATCCTGGAAGCAATCCCCTTCTCAGCTCAGCACAAACGAAATAGTATTGCTTCCGGGAAAAAGCTTATAATATCACAAATATATCCCGTTGAACTACTCCTGTAACGAACGCGGTATCATAACCCAGGGGCGGAAATAAGACCTAAAAGATCCCGATTGCTTCGCATCGGGATAAGTTCGACTTTACAACTTCAGTTCACTATCGTTCCTGAAATCATCGTCTCATTTAAAGCAAAACCCGCCCGGGATAATGCCGGCTGTGATGCTGTCTTGCACCTGTCCTGTGGACGAATAGACAAAAACCTCTCCGCTTTGGGTATAATCCTTGGCGTCTGACACATAAACGGTTCCGTTTCCGGGATCGACACCCAGTGCATAAAAACTCCGGCCGTCCTGATTGATTACAGGCATTGATGGCAGGCTCTGGTCGTTGATAGGCATCGCATAAACACCCGGAAGCGAAATCGTGGCACCGTAAGCGGAAGGCTTCAGATAATACAGCGTGTCCCCTGTCGGATTCATGCAAAGACCCGTCGGTGAAGCGGCAATATTGGAAAATGTAAAAGTCTTCAAAACCTGTTTTGTTTTGGCATCAATTTCTGTCAAAGCAGCACTCACCTGGCCGTAAGGACTTCCGCTATACCCACCGTCCGACAATACCCAAAGATGGTCGTTTCTGTCCAAAGCCATCGAATTGGGTTGTTTGGTCACGATGATGGAATCCACGACCTGATCTGTATTTGTATTAATAACCAGAATTTTATCGTCGTAAGACCAGCTGTTCACGAAAGCCAGGTTGTTGTAAAGCACCACCTGTTCCGAAGTGTGTTGCGTAAAATCCTTATTGTGATTGTCAATATTAATGGAATCCGTAATCTTCATGGTCTTGGGGTTTACGATCTGAATGGATTTGGAATACATATCCGTCACATAGGCTTTGGTATCGCTTATAAAGCAAATGTTTCGCGGCGAAGTAAATCCGGTGATCTTCCCCACATATTGAAACGTATTCTCATTGATGATATAGATCTTTCCCGAATTATTAATCACAATATAACCCAGTGAATCCCTGGTTACCATGGAATTAGCCACATCCCCCAACGGTAGACCGTTGGTGCCGTAAAAAACATTGTTGATCACGGTTTTGGCAATCGGGTCGTAATACGACAAAGATGAATTTCCGTAACCGAAATTCCCCTGATTTACGATAAAAACGTCGTGTCCCGTTTTATTTTCATGAATCGGGGACGGATTGTTATTCTTCATACATGAAGACAACATCAGCAGACTGATGACGAATAAGAGTATTCTTTTTTTCATAATGCTAAAAATGATACGATAATAACAGCATGTAATTCCGTCCAGGCATCGGCCGTTGCAGAACAGAACGGTACTGTTCGTTGAATAAATTGAAAATTTTAAATTGTACGGAGATATTTTTGTTTGCCCAGGACCATCTCTTCCCGAGGTATAAATCGTTCATAAAATAAGGATTCAGGCGGTCGCGTGCGGTCAGTTCGTCGGTGGAAGTAGTAAAGCGCTCGGAGTAAAAATGGTTGATCCATGTGAGATAAAAATTTCCGAAACCGAAATTCATCAACACATTACCCGAATGTACCGGCACAAAAGGAATCTGTTTCCCGACGGCCGCAGTACCCCAGTGGGCGGCATTCCCCCGGTTGATACTTTTGGTAAAGGCATAATCGCCTTTAACCGTGACCTTCATTTTTTTGATTGCAAAGGCAAGCATTACATCCGCGTCAAAGCCGCTGGAAACCACGTGCCGGATGTTTTGCGGCGACCAGTATCCCATAGGGCTCGGGATCCAGATAATCCAGTTGTTGATATCGTTGTAAAATGCCGTCAGCCCGAACCGGCCCTCCAGTTTTTTCCGTGAAAAAAAAGTCTTGATACCCAGTTCCGAATTCAATCCTTCTTCCGGAAGCAGGTCGGGGTTTCCGCCGGGCTGCCAGAAGAGATCATTTAGATCGGGAAAGTGATAATTTCTGGCAATATTTCCATGCATGATGAGTTTTCTTTTCGGATTCAGTATCCAGTCAAATCCCAAATACGGGATCAAAGGAATGGAAAATGCATTCACCCAATCTTTACGAAGCAAGACCATCGCGGAAAATCGATTTGTCAGTTGTTGCTGCCAGGAAACCATCAAACCTTTTTCCCGTCGGTACTGGTTGTACCCGGTTTCATTTACCGTATCTTTTGTCCAAACATGGTAAAAATTGAAGGTTGCGCTCACTTTTACCAATGCATTCCTGACCGGCTGAAACTGATATTTTGCTTTATTGTAGAAGCTATAAACATTTGATATAGAATACAGCGCACTGTAATACCCTTCACCGTAAACTCTGTTCCGGATGCTGTAAATCATGGTCTCAGCATTCAGTCCGCTTTGCAAGGTGAGCGTTCCTTTTCTCATAAAGTGGGACAACTTCACTACACCACGATGTGTGCGGTCCTGTTGTCTGGTTAAGTTGGAGTTGTCACTTCCTTCGTAAGTATTGAGTCTTGGGATGGCACGATCCGAATACTGAAACCAGTAATGCGTTTCCATTAGTGTGCTTTTGCCAAACCGGAATCCAAAGCTTTGCATGACGCCTTCCAGGAGATATTCAGCGTGTTCGTTTCGCTGCCTCGGGTAAATGTAGGCGCCGGTCACCGGATCGATATTGGCGATATCCTTATTGATAAAAGGAAAATCGTTTTTCGAGCGATTGTAATAAACACGGGTTGAAGACTGAAATTTTCCGGTTCCTTTTTCAAGATGCATAAACTCATTCCAGGTACCAAAGCTTCCGTATCCGGATAGGAAAGTTCCCTGCCATTTCGTCGACCAGTTCAGATCGTTTTTCAGGTCAATGCTGCCACCCAGAGCGCCATCCCCGTCAACCAGCGAGCTGGCTCCGGGGCTGAGACTGATCTTATCCATCAGGTAAACAGGAATCTGTGAAAAATCCACCTGCCCCAACATGGGTGATTGCAAACTCATACCGTTCCAGTAAACTTCTGTGTGTGATGGAGCTGTTCCCCGGAAAGCCACAGTGGATAGAGCACCTCTCCCCTCACTTTTTACAAACACCGTGGAAAAACGGCTCAGCAAATCCGATAACGAAGCATCGGTTTCCCTGCGCATGGCCATGGTATCGATTTGATGTATGGAGACTCCTGCACGCGCCAGCTGTCTGGCAGACTTCACCTCTATTTCCGGGATCGCAACGGTATCAGGTGCCATCTGACCGAAAGCCGTGGTGAAAGTGAGCAGCAAGAAAAGCAAAACAGAAGTTCTCATTTCAAATCATTTCTACGTGAAACACATTGTTTCACAACCGGATATCTCCGGCAATAAAAAATCACACGACTAAAACCCCGTTTGAAATGATTGTTAAAGAAGTATTCCGGCAGATGAATGCATTTTTGCCTTCCGGGCCTGTAAAAGCGTTAAAAAGTCAATTTTTTTCATTCAAAATCCTCGAGTTAAACATTACAAAAATTAAAACCTAACTTTCGTAAGCAAACCTGGAATAAAAGGGGGAAGAAAAAGGTTTTTCCTCCAGCTTTTCCTCCGAAAGCATCGAAAACAATAATAAAGGCAGGTCTTCCGGCTCGTTGCATTTTTGGCAGCCTTCCCATCCCGATGGATCGGGACAGTGGCGTGGGTTACCAAAAACATGAGAACAACTTACGGCTGCGGGGACAGCTCCTGATTTCCTGCCTGCGGCAGGCAGGGCACAGGATTCCCTTGACCTTTATCGAAAGCAAATATAGAAAAAATACGAAGGCCCGATAAAAAGCCCCCATAAATTAATGCCGAAAAGAGCTATCTCGCTGAAAAACAACAAATTAATTTTACATTGTCGGAGAATCAATTAGAAATGATATTTTTGCGCCGCTTTTGAATCATTATTCACAATCTATGAAAAACGAACTGGAAACGTTGGAACAAATGGATGCCATCATCCAAAACGAAACCGCTTTAATTTTGTATTTCTACAACGATCATTGTGTGCCTTGCATCAGTTTAAGGCCGAAGGTAATCCGGATGGTAGACGAAGATTTTCCTGAAATGAAACTGGCGTTTATCAACTCCGAAACATACCCGGAGCTTCCTGCAAAATTCAATGTCTTTTCCAACCCGACGATCCTGTTGTTTTTCGAGGGAAAGGAATACCGCCGCGAAAGCAAATACATTTCCATTCCTCAATTAATGGAAGAAATTGCCCGTCCTTACAGTCTGATATTTGAAGATTAATCTATAGGTATCTGGCACTAAATACCGGGAATCAAAGCATCGGGAAGCTCGTAATCCACCTCTTGCAAGAACGCGATGGATTTTTCAATTTCATCATGCATGATCTTGTCTTCCGTGATAAACGAAACCCGTTCCCTGTACTTTTTGACAAAGTCTTCAAGATAGGGGGCCGATTTCATCGGCCTTCTGAATTCCAGTGCCTGAGCCGCATTGAATAATTCAATTGCCAGAATTCTTTCCAGATTCATCACCACGCGATACGCTTTGGTTGCTGCATTAGCACCCATACTCACATGGTCCTCCTGCCCCTGCGATGACACGATGGAATCCACCGAAGCAGGAGTGCAAAGCTGTTTGTTCTGGCTTACGATGGAAGCAGCGGTATATTGCGGGATCATGAATCCGGAATTAATGCCCGGATTGGCTACCAGAAACGGTGGCAGTCCCCGGCTGCCATTGATGAGCTGATAGGTTCTCCTTTCGGAGATATTTCCCAACTCAGCCACCGCGATGGCCAGAAAATCCAGTACCAGAGCCAGCGGTTGCCCGTGAAAATTCCCACCGGAAATGATCAGATCTTCATCCGGGAAAACCGTCGGGTTGTCTGTCACCGCATTAATCTCGTTAGACAAAACAGATGCCACGTAATTCACCGCATCTTTGGTGGCACCGTGAACCTGCGGAATGCAACGGAACGAATAAGGATCCTGCACGTGAACTTTATATTGTTTGATCAGATCGCTGCCGTCCAGCAACATCCTGAACCTCGAAGCCGTCTGCGTTTGTCCCAGATGATGCCTGATTGTATGCAATCCTTCATAGAAAGGCTCAATCCTGCCGTCGAAGGCATCCAGCGAAATCGCGCCGATGATATCGGCCATATCCGAAAGCCGGAAAACTTTCAATACTGACCAGACACCATAAGCTGACATAAACTGCGTGCCGTTCAGCAATGCCAGTCCTTCTTTCGACTGCAACACGATCGGTTCCCAATTCATTTCTTTCAGGACATCAGCAGCTGCTTTTTTCTGCCCCTTGTAATAAACCAGTCCTTTTCCCAATAACGGCAGCGACATGTGCGCCAAAGGTGCCAGATCGCCTGAAGCACCCAACGAACCCAACTGATAAACAACGGGGGTAATATCCTGGTTATAAAACTGAACCAATCTTTCGACTGTCTGCAGTTGCACTCCCGAATATCCGAAAGAAAAAGCCTGGATCTTCAGCAGCATCATGAGCTTGACAATTTCCACCGGTACTTCATCTCCCGTACCGCTGGCATGCGACATGACCAGATTTTCCTGCAGACGCCCAAGATCATGGTTGGAGATGCTTTTATTGTACAAAGCCCCGAAACCTGTATTGATACCGTAAATAGGCTCCTCTGTCTCCTCGATTTTTTTATCGAGATAGGTGCGGCATTTTACAATACTACTTTTGGCTTCTTCCGAAAGGGTGAGTTTTAAATCTTTTTTTACAATGTTAAAAACCTCTTTAAATGTCAGTTTTTTGTGGTCGATAGCGTGATAATTGTCCATTTTATCTGTTATCTGTTATTCAATCTTTTTAATTAATTCATCCGTTGTGATCTTTTCCTGCTCGCCGCTATGCATATTTTTCAGTGTCACGGTGCCGGTCTGCATCTCTTCTTCCCCGATCAAAACCACATAAGGTATTTGCTTTTGATCGGCATATTTCATTTGCTTTTTCAACTTGGCAGGCTCCGGAAAGAGTTCAGCAGAAATTCCGTTCTGATGCAGGTTATTCAGGATATTTAATGCATACGGGGTTTCCGTTTCACCGAAATTGATCAGCAGCACTTTCGTTAAGGCCCCGGCTTCCTGCGGGAAAAGTTCCAGTTCGGTCAGCACATCGTAAATGCGGTCTGCACCAAAGGATACGCCTACGCCAGAAACTCCCGGCATGCCGAAAATTCCGGTCAGGTTATCGTAACGACCGCCACCGCAAATACTGCCGATGGAAACATCCTGCGCTTTCACTTCAATGATGGCTCCTGTGTAATAGTTCAGACCACGTGCCAGCGTCTGGTCGATTTCGATGGGCGTTTTCAGGTGCATGGGCTCCAGGTAGTCCAAAATTGTCTGAATTTCTTTCAATCCCAACGTTCCGTCCTGGGTTTCCCCAATCAGTTCACGAAGTTTGTTCATGCGTGACGTATTATCTCCTGTAAGGCTTAAAACCGGTTTCAGTTTTTCAATGGAATCGTCAGAAATATTCCTTTCACGGAGTTCCTCATAAACCTTCTCCGCGCCGATCTTATCCAGCTTGTCCATGGCCATGGTAATGTCCATCATGCTCTCCGGCTGGCCGATGGCCTGTGCAATGCCGCTCAGGATCTTACGATTGTTCAGCTTGATGACAATATTGATATTCAGCTTGCTGAACACTTCATCGATCACACTGATCAAATCCACTTCGTTCAACAACGAATCCACACCGATGACATCCACATCACATTGAAAAAATTCACGGTAACGACCTTTCTGAGGCCTGTCGGCGCGCCATACCGGCTGGATCTGATAGCGTTTGAAAGGAAAGACAATTTCGTTTCTGTGTTGCACAACAAATCGTGCCAGCGGAACTGTCAGATCGTATCTCAGCCCTTTTTCACTGATCTGAGTACTCAATCTCAGTGAATCTTTTCCATGCAAAAGTGCATCATCCACTTTGGTAAGGTAATCGCCTGAGTTCAGGATCTTGAACAACAGCTTATCCCCTTCTTCACCATATTTTCCCAGCAGGCTGGAAAGATTTTCCATGGCCGGTGTTTCGATGGGCTGGTAGCCGTATTTCTCAAAAACCTGACGAATGGTATTGA
>CAYWBO010000039.1:20041-27615 GCA_964456625.1 uncultured Lentimicrobiaceae bacterium
GGTGTTTCGATGGGCTGGTAGCCGTATTTCTCAAAAACCTGACGAATGGTATTGAAAATGAAATTCCTCCTGCTCATTTCCAGGGGGCCGAAATCACGTGTTCCTTTCGGAATGGATGGTTTTTGCTCCATGCGTCTTTTCTGTCAAAATTATTCAATGTGCAAAAGTACACAATTGGCGTTCAAATCCATCATAAATTTGACAGAATCAGGCCAGGCTATAGCACCAGCGCCTGCTATTTGGGTGCTTTGATGACGAGATATACCGCAACGGCGAAAAAGAAGAAATTGGGAATCCACGCACCCCAGGCGGGCGAAAGGTTTCCCTGCGTAGAGAATACCGTGGTAACCTGCATCATCAGAATGTAAGTAAACGCCAGGGTGATACCAATGCCCAGTTGAAGTCCCATGCCGCCTCTCAGCTTCCGGCTTGAAAGTGCCATTCCCATAAATGTTAGAATAATGATGGCCGCCGGACCGGCAATACGTTTGTATTTTTCTATCTCGAACCGCTTGTAAACCAACGAACCTTTTTCCTTTTCGACACGGATAAAATTGTTCAGCTCATAAAGGTTCATCTCGTCGAAGCGATGTTTTACTTTATAAAGATCGGTGGGCTTTAACGCGATGGTCGTATCTTCTATCAATCCATGCGACAAATGCTGATTTCCGGCACTGTCAATCTTTCGGATGTAGTAATTGGAAATGATCCATTTGTTGTTGACGGTGTCCCTTTGTATGGAGTTTGCCATCAGCTTATAAACCATCCGGACGCCGTCGAATTTTTCCAGCGTAAAACGATAGCCGATGCCCCGATCCGCATTAAAAGATTCCACATAGGCAAAAGTTCCCGGACTGATCTGCACATGGACATTTCGCTTGGTATTTACCGGGGGTTTGTCGATATATTTATCCATAAACTTCCGCATGGTAATGTTGGTATGAGGGATCAGAAAATTCCCCATATAAAACGACATGATGGCCAGGAAAGTAGCGGAAATCATGTAGGGCAGCATCAACCGCCGAAAGCTGACCCCGTTGCTGAGCATGGCAATGATCTCACTGTTTCCGGCCAGCCGGGAAGTAAAAAACACCACCGAAATAAAGGTGAACAGATAGATGAAAAGGTTGATGAAATAAGGAATAAAAGTCAGATAATACTGAAAGATGATCTCGTGCAGCGGTGCATGATTGTTGATGAATGCATCAATTTTCTCGGAAACGTCAAAAACGATAACAATGATAATCAGCAGGGTAATGGAATAGAAAAAAGTTCCCAGAAACTTTTTTATGATGTACCAGTCGAGTATTTTCATTTGTTATCGTATTCTTTCTTAACCTGTTGTCTTTCCATCCTTAAAAATAAGAAAAACATCCAAAACCTGCTTAAAGCCGTTGACGCACCTGTTTTACCATCATTTCTTTCCAGGACGCGAAGTCGCCTTCCAAAATATGTTTACGGGCTTCTTTTACAAGCCACAAATAAAAAGCCAAATTGTGCTGACTGGCGATCATGCCGCCGAGAAATTCCCGGGCCGAAAACAAATGGCGTACGTAAGCCCGGCTGTAAGTAGAATCTACAATAGACTCGCCATCAGGATCCAGCGGACTGAAATCATCTTCCCACTTTTTGTTTTTGATGTTGATGATGCCCTTTTTGGTAAAGATCATCCCATTCCGCCCGTTTCTTGTAGGCATCACACAATCCATCATATCGATACCCAAAGCAATACTTTCCAGGATGTTTTCGGGCGTCCCGACCCCCATGAGATAACGCGGTTTGTCCTTGGGAAGGATACCGCATACCAGCGCTGTCATTTCATACATAGTTTCATGGGGTTCCCCCACCGACAGTCCTCCTATGGCATTGCCTTCTGCGCCGTATTTTGCGATTTCCTCGGCGGATTTAATTCTCAGATCACGGAACGTACTTCCCTGGACAATGGGGAAAAGACTTTGATGATGGCCGTATTTCGGTTCAGTTTCATCATAACGGTCAAAACATCTTTTCAGCCAGTGATGGGTAATCTCCAATGATTTTTTAGCATAGTCATAATCGCAGGGATAAGGCGTGCACTCATCAAAAGCCATCATGATATCAGAACCCAGACTGCGTTGGGTGTCGATGACATTTTCAGGCGTAAATTTATGTTTAGAGCCGTCGATATGCGAACGGAAAAGCACTCCGGATTCATCCAGTTTGCGTGTCCCCGAAAGGGAGTAAACCTGATAGCCGCCACTGTCTGTCAGAATGGCACCATCCCAGGCATTGAATTTGTGCAAACCGCCGGCGTTTTCAATGATCTTGGTTCCGGGTCTCAGATAGAGATGATAAGTATTGCCCAGAATGATCTGGGCCTTGATATCGTCCTTTACCGCGTTGATGTGGATACCTTTCACCGAACCTACCGTCCCCACCGGCATAAAGATGGGCGTTTGGATTTTCCCGTGGCCGGTAATCATCTCGCCGGCCCTTGCCGCCGTTTTGGAATCTGTCTTCTCTAAACTAAATTGCATGCCTGCCTTAAAAATTTGGGCAAAGATAGCGGAAAAGCATCATTCGTTCATAAAAAGAAAGGCCTCATTTTCATATCCCCGAAAGGGGGATTCGATAAAATAGCTGCCACCAACAAAAATGTTACGACGTCAATGTAAAAGAAAATTAATGTCCTTCGCCGGAGGTCGGGCAAAAATTTCAATACTTTTGCCCTCATAAACCTGTAATGCATGGCCGAATTTAATACCCTCCAAATTTCAGTTTCAGCTATCATATTACTCAGTTTGGTGACACAACTGGCCTATTACTGGATTGTGTTTGCCCGACTTGCATTTTCACGCAACAAAGAAGAAAATCCGGTAACAGATTTTCCGCCCGTTTCGGTGGTCATCGCCGCCCATAATGAGTATCATCATCTGAAAGAGAATCTTCCGATAGTTCTGGAACAGGACTACCCCCACTTTGAGGTGGTGGTGGTGAATCATGCATCCAATGATGAAACCAGCTCACTTCTTAAGGAATTGAGCCTGAAATATAAGAGCCTGAAAGTAATTACCATCGAAAGGGACCTGAACTTCTTTCACGGAAAAAAGTTTCCTTTGTCCATCGGGATCAAGTCGGCAGCTTACGATTTATTGTTGCTGACAGATGCGGATTGCAAGCCTGCATCACCCCTTTGGATCCGGAAAATGGCCGCCAATTATGTCGATAATACTACAGAAGTTGTTTTGGGTTACGGGCCTTACGAGACAGAAAAGAAATTTCTGAACCGCCTCATCCGGTACGATACTTTTGTGGTAGCCATGCAATATCTCTCTTTTGCTAAAATCGGTTTTCCTTATATGGGGGTAGGCAGGAATCTTTCGTACCGAAAGAAATTATTTTTCAAGCAAAAAGGTTTTATTTCGCATTATACCATCGCCTCCGGCGACGATGACCTGTTCATCGGTGCGGTAGCCATGAAAACCAATACCAGGGTGGAACTGGCACCTGAGTCCTTTGTTTATTCAGAACCAAAACACAGTTTTAAGGCGTGGTTTACCCAGAAACGGCGCCACATGTCTACCGGCAGGAAATACAAAAAGAAATTCAAATTTATGCTGGGTTCCTATGGTCTGAGCCTCATCATATTCTATCTCTCCTTACTGTTTTTCCTGATCACCTGGCAAATGCTTTATGTGGTGCTCGGCGCCTGGCTGCTCCGTATTATCACCCAGCTGATCATCCATAAAAATATCCTAAAACGGTTGAACGAAAAACATTTGTTGTTATTTTCGCTTCTATGGGAACCTGTACACGCATTGATCATCCCGCTTGTCGGATTTACGGGTCTCAGAAGTAAGGATACAAAATGGGAATAAAAACAAATCTTACAGTAAAAGGGAAAAGAGATTACAAACTGATACAAAAGGCATTAAACGAAGGCGACCAGAAAGCTTACGCCGAATTGTTACAATACTACCGTGATCCTTTGTATTTCAGGATGCTGAAAATTACCAAAAACCCTGATGATGCTGAGGACCTGACCATTGAGGCCTTTGCTAAAGCTTTCAAGAGTCTCAAGCAATATACCCCCGATTATGCTTTCAGCACATGGCTTTTTGCCATCGCCACCAATCATGCCATCGATTTTACGCGTAACCAGAACAGGGATACGCTAACGAACAAAAATGGCAGAGGCGACAAGCATGAAAAAAACCAGCATTCCAAAACGGTGTCCGGGGCTCCCGACCCGGAGGAGCTTTTTATCCGCTCACAGAAAGTCGATATGATCCATGAAGTGGTGGATAAACTGAAACCGCATTACAAGAAACTTATCGAGCTTCGGTATTTCAAGGAATATTCGTACGAGGAAATCGTCCAGGAGCTTGCATTACCGCTCGGCACCATCAAAGCCCAGCTCTTCCGCGCCCGGGAACTGCTTTACAACATCCTGATCAACGCCAAAGAACAGCCGTAACAAACCTTTTGGATTGAAGATTTTGACACTGATTTTATTCCAGGGGCTTATCCGGATATCTTGCCGAGGCTCACAAGAGAGACATTACTTCCGGCATAATTTTACAATTTATCGTAATTTTGCATACCCAAAATCAAAATAATGGACTTAAACAGTTTTCAACAAACGATCTTAGCAGGAATACCGAATGAACTGCCGCCGGCAAAACCTTACGATGAGGAAATTAACCATGCGCCTGTGCGAAAAGATCTTCTTACGAAGGAAGAAAAAAAGCTGGCGCTGAAAAATGCACTCAGGTACTTTCCGGAAAAATTTCATGATATCCTGGCTCCTGAATTTGCTGAAGAACTGAAAAAATATGGCAGGATTTACATGTATCGTTTCCGGCCAGATTATGAGATGTTTGCACGTCCCATCCTGGAATATCCGCACAAATCGTTTCAGGCCGCAGCCATCATGCTGATGATCCAAAACAATCTGAATCCTGAGGTGGCACAACACCCTCATGAGCTGATCACTTACGGCGGTAATGGTGCCGTATTTATGAACTGGGCACAATACTTACTCACGATGCAATATCTGGCTACCATGACCGATGAGCAGACGTTGGTCATGTATTCCGGTCATCCGATGGGATTATATCCATCGCACCGGGATGCGCCAAGAGTGGTAGTCACCAACGGCATGGTCATCCCGAATTATTCATCACAAGACGAGTGGGAAAAATTCAATGCCCTGGGAGTCAGCCAGTACGGGCAAATGACAGCAGGATCATACATGTACATCGGCCCCCAGGGAATCGTACACGGAACGACCATTACGCTGATGAATGCGGCCCGGAAAGTGGCCCGAGAAGGTGAAGATTCTTTCAAAGGAAAACTTTTTGTTTCTGCAGGTTTGGGAGGCATGTCCGGCGCTCAACCCAAAGCGGGAGATATCGCCGGAATTATCTCTGTTGTTGCGGAAATCAATCCTAAAGCGGCGATGAAACGTTATGAGCAAGGCTGGGTGGATGAAATTTTCAACAACCCGAACCTTTTGATCAAACGATTAAGGCAGGCACTTGAAAACAAAGAAGTGCTTTCGATCGCCTACGTAGGAAACGTCGTGGATCTCTGGGAGAAATTATACGAAGAAAAAATTTATGTTGACCTGGGCTCCGATCAGACTTCTTTGCACAATCCCTGGGCAGGAGGTTACTATCCGGCAGGACTGAGCTTCGAAGACTCCAACGCCATGATGGTTGAAGATCCGGCTCAGTTTAAAGAAAAAGTACAGGCCTCTTTGAGAAGGCATGTGGAAGCCATCAACAAACACGCCCAAAAAGGAACCTATTTCTTTGATTACGGAAATGCCTTTTTGCTGGAAGCTTCACGCGCCGGTGCTGACATCATGGCTGCCGACGGCATCAATTTCAGGTATCCTTCTTATGTGCAGGATATTATGGGACCCTTGTTTTTCGATTACGGATTCGGGCCGTTCCGCTGGGTGTGTACTTCCGGTGACCCTGATGATCTGGAAGTCACTGACAAACTGGCTGCTCAGGTACTAGAAAACATCAGAAATGAGGCTCCTGTAGAAATCAGAAATCAGATGACCGACAACATTCTCTGGATCAACGGCGCACGAAAAAACAAACTGGTGGTAGGTTCACAGGCCAGGATCTTATATGCCGATGCAGAAGGCCGAATCAAAATTGCAGCGGCTTTTAACAAAGCCATTCAGGACGGCCGCATCTCGGCTCCGGTGGTATTGGGCCGCGACCATCATGATGTTTCAGGAACGGACTCGCCTTTCCGGGAAACCTCCAATATTTATGACGGTTCGCGCTTTACGGCGGATATGGCCATCCAAAATGTGATCGGAGATTCTTTCCGTGGTGCTACCTGGGTTTCCATTCATAACGGCGGAGGGGTCGGCTGGGGTGAAGTGATCAACGGCGGATTTGGTATGCTGCTGGACGGAAGCCTGGACGCAGAAAGAAGGCTGAAATCCATGCTATACTGGGATGTCAATAACGGCATCGGACGACGTAGCTGGGCAAGAAATCAGGGCGCCATCCAGGCCGCCAAAAGAGCCATGGCACAAAATCCGGATCTAAGAATCACCATTCCCAACAAGGCGGATGATAATCTGATCAACTCACTGTTTTAAAACAAAGTCCCGATCAATAAAAAAACCCCTGAATCAAATCAGGGGTTTTTGCTTAAATGTAAAATCAGTCCGTCTTATTTTTCGGGAGCTTTGATAAAATTCACCAGTACTTTCACGAATTGCATGTTCAAAGGCAGATCAGGCTGGGAATAGGTTTGGATATTTTTTGTTCTGTCCATCGGAGCGTCTTTCAGGATATGGTTCATCCCTTTGATGATCTCCAGTTTTGCTTTTGGATCGGCCTTGGAAAGATTCTCAGCATCCGTAACCGCGACCTGAATGTCGGTGGTTCCCTGGACAATCAGAACAGGCTTATCCAGTTTTTTGATTTCCGTTTGCGGATTGTAATAATTCCACGAAATCCAAAACGGCTGAATGCTTGGGCGAAATAAGCCATACAGTATTTTTGGGACACTGTCCACTGTTTTTCCATGCATCAGAGAATCAATAATAGGTGCTGACATTAGCCAGGCTGTGGGTTGTTGTTCCAATTGCTTTTTAAGCACCACAAGAATAGGCTCGCCGGCTCCTTCCAGGGAAACAAATTTCGCCACCGCTTTTTGCTGGGCCGCGACCATTCCCACCAAAGAGCCCTGGCTATGCCCGGCAATTACAATAGAACTAAATCTTTTGTCCTTACTCAGAAAGTTCACCCATCCGATGGCATCCTGAATAAAATCATCGAACCTTAAATCCAACTCCGCTTTTGCTGCTTCTCTGCTCTGGCCAACGCCTCTTTTATCATACCGCAGCGTAGCAATGCCATGAGCGTACAAAGAATCAGCAATCAGTTTTAAATTATTCATTCTTAATTCCCCAGCATTTCCGTCACGGTCTACCGGCCCCGAACCTGCAATCAATAGAACCACAGGAACCGGTTTGTTAATTTTAGGAACCAGCAATGTCCCTTCAATATTTCCAGTTTTCGTCTTTAATGTTACCTGCTGTCCAGTTTGTCCAAAAG
>CAYWBO010000040.1:0-2822 GCA_964456625.1 uncultured Lentimicrobiaceae bacterium
CCGTCATGTCGTTGTACATCGAAAAAGCCTGGCTCATGTAACCGATGCGTTTTTTCACCTTTTCGGGATTGTGCGAAACATCGATTCCGGTCACCATTACCTTCCCTGAAGTGGGTCGTGACAATCCTGTAAGGATCTTGATGGCCGTGGTTTTTCCGGCGCCGTTGGCGCCCAGGAATCCAAAGATCTCGCCTTTGTTGACATGAAATGTCAGGTGATCGTTGGCGACGAAATCACCGAACTTCTTCACCAGATTCTCAACATCTATGATTCTTTCCGTTGGTGTCATGCCTCTTCGGGTTTATCCATTAATGCCAGAAAACAGTCTTCGATGACGGGTTTCTGAACTTCAATATCCAGGTTGATATATCCTTTCCCCGAAAGGGAAGTCAGGATGTTTTCTTTCATTAGGGAAGTGTCGTTTTGCGTGAACAGATGAATGGACTCACCGAAGCGGTACACTTGCTCGGCACCTTCAATTTGTGCCAGGTCTTTCAGTAGCGGATACATCCGGTTTGATTTCACCGAAAGGATATTCCACTGGAAATGATCCACAATATTTTCAGGGCTTTCGATGGTCAGGATGTTTCCCGACTGCATCAGCGCCACACGGTCGCAAAGGGCGGCTTCGTCCATGTAAGGTGTGGAAACCAGAATGGTGATCCCTTTTTGTTGCATTTTTTTCAGCAGGTCCCAGAACTCCTTACGCGAAACGGCATCCACCCCGGTGGTGGGCTCGTCCAGGATCAGCAGTTGCGGCCGGTGGATCAGCGCGCAGGAAAGGGCCAGCTTCTGTTTCATCCCGCCCGACAACGCGCCGGCACGACGTTTTTTGAACGGTTCGATCTGCTTGTAAACATCTTCGATCAGATCGTAATTTTCTTCCAGCGTGGTGTTGAATAACCGGGCATAAAACCTCAGGTTTTCTTCCACCGTCAGATCGAAATACAGTGAAAACCGTCCCGGCATGTATCCGGTGATCTGCCGGATCTTTTTAAAATCCTTCAGAATGTCAAAATCTCCGACTCGTGCCATCCCCGAATCAGGAAGGATCAGGCTGGTGAGGATGCGGAAGAGCGTGGTTTTTCCGGCACCGTCAGGGCCGATGAAGCCGAAAAGCTCGTTGGGCTTCACCTCCAGACTGATGTCTTTCAGCGCTTCCACATCGCGGTAATGCTTTCGAATGTGCTCTATTTGGATTGCAATTGACATAATATTCTCTGTCTTCCCCCGATTTTGCCTTCAGGGAAACTAAAAATCATTTAAAAAATTTCAAAAATTCCGGCTTGCCGGAAACTGAAAAACAGCCTATTGCGTTACGCGCGTCCAGTAAACGGTACGTCCCAGCAAGCTAAATCCTATGAACCCCCGGATTTTAAGTTTGTTTTTATTGGCAGGATCGGGAAACTCCATGTAGCAACTGTAAGTGGATCCTTTTTTAGGATCGTAGATCTGGCCCTTTTCCCATTCCTGATCGTCCGGATAGTACTTAAAGTTTGTCAAAAGTTCCAGTCCCATGATGGGTCTGCTTTGCAGCTTGGCATCGGAATTTTTGTCGTCTAATTTCGGTTTGCCGGTGACGCTGTCGATGGGTTCGGACAACCAGATGATCTTGCCAAAATATTTGTCTCCCTGTTTGAAAATCTCCACGTGTGAGTCTTTATCCTGGGTTAACCAGACGCCTACAATATCATCGGCTTTTACGGTCTGTGCCTGAATGAGCGCAAAAGGACTGAGCATCAATCCCAAAAGTACGATTGCAAAACTTGAAATTTTCATCTTTAATGAGGTTTAAGTGAATAATTTTTTGAAAACGCCGGATTCACCGGACAAAGATTAACTCCATAAAAATAACGAAATTTTAATACCAAACTCATTTAAAACTCTTTATTTGTTGTTGTTAATGAGCCGAAATTCTCCCGGCATGCCGATTTTGATGGCTCCGTTTTCGTTGGGAACTTTTATTTTAACGGCATACACCAAATTCACTCTTTCCTCTTTTGTCTGGATGGTTTTGGGGGTAAATTCCGCTTCCGAAGAAATCCATATCACCGTGCCTTTCACCTCATAATTCTCCGTTTGACTTTTGTCGTAATACACATCCACCGGCTGCCCGATCTTGATCTTGCTCAGCTCGCTTCCACTGATATAAGCGTTGAGCTCCAGTGTTTTCAGATTGGCAATTTTGTACAGTGCCTCGCCGGGAGTGGCCAGTTCTCCCTGCTCGGCATATTTTACCAATACCGTGCCGCTGACGGGATTTTTGATCAGGCAATTGCTGATGCTTTCGTTCACCTCGGCTACCTGGGCACGGATACTCCGGATCTGCGAATAGATGTTTTCCTTTTGTGTTTGGGTAACGGCAATCTGCTTTTTGTTGACTTCCACCAGGCCGTTGATGTTATCCAATTGACGTTGGGTAGCTGCCTGTTTTTCAAAAAGCCGTTGGACACGTTCCTGTTCAGTTTGATTTACCTTCAACTGCTGTTCCTGCAAGGCGATGGTGGCAGTGACGTTTTTCAACTGTGTGGCTACGGCTTCGCTTTGTTTGAAAAGCACTTGCTTTTTCAGGTTCAGTGCGGTGGTGTCCACCACGGCCACCAGTTGTCCCGCCTGCAGATGATCGCCTTTTTCCATGTTGAATTTTTCCAGTGTTCCCATATTCTGCGCGGAAACAATCACTTCGGCGTGGGCATCAAAATTCCCATACCCGTCGGCAAGGCCGTTTTGTTTTCCGCAGGAAGAAAGCAGAAAAGGTGCTAAAGCAAAAAGGATGATATATTTTTTCATAGGATTAATTTTTCAATGTTATAAATTCCCGA
>CAYWBO010000040.1:2922-27276 GCA_964456625.1 uncultured Lentimicrobiaceae bacterium
GGATCGAAAGCACCTGTTTTTCTTTTTTTACATGATTCCAGTCGAAGATATTCCAGTGCAGTTGAATGCCGAACATGTAATAGGTTTTGAAGTCGTTGTTCAGCATGTTGTAGCCCGGGCGGCCGTATCCGGCCTGACCGAAGGCAGCCAGTGTGGGCATCCTTTTGGCCGTGTACATTTTTTTCAGGTCGCTGATGTTGTTCTGCTGTAAGGTCAGCAAACGGAACTCCGGGCGGTTGTTTTCAAACGGAAATTGCTTGCCGGTGAATTCCGGGGTTTGCAGTTGCTTTGCCGATTGGATTTTCATGCCGGTTAGTTCATTCATTTCGTCCAGCAGCCCTTGCGTGTCTTCCTGATTTTCAATGACGGCCTGCTGAGCCTGCATCAGGCTAACTGTTAAAACATCTACATCCGAAGCCAGCACGGCCCCGTTTTCCTGACCCGACTGTGCTTCCCCGATCCGTGCGTTTAAGTCCTCCAACAAAACGTGTAGGACTTTCAGGTTTTCCTGCTGGAACAGGATGTTGAAATACAGAATCGCCACGCGTTGCTTTTGCTGATAGGTTGATATTTTTACCTGTTGGTTGGCAATCTGGTAGCTGTTGGTTTCCAGCTTTTTCTGGTTTGAAGTCATGCCGCCGTCCCAGATCAGCTGTTGCAGGTCCAGGTTCAGCTTGTACATGTTTTTGCTGGGGGTCGGAATGCTGATTCCCGGAAAGGATATGGGGATACTGGTAACCTCGGATTGATGTGATGCCTGCCCGTTCAGGTTCAACGACGGGAGGAAGTTTTTGTTGATTATTTCTTCCTTGAGCTGATGGGTCTGCTGGTTGTACTGTAGCTGCTTTTCGTTGGGGAAATTTTCCACAGCCTTCTTCAAACATTCCTGCAGACTTACCGGTGACAGGTTCTGTGCCCAAAGTGGAATAGCGGCTCCCACTAAAAATCCCAAAAGAAGTATCTGTTTTTTCATGTAGCGAAATTATTTTGTCTGTTTATGAGGGTTTAAAGACTGTTTTACCAAGCTGATGACGTGTTCCTTTCTGCCTTCCATGAATTTTGCATGAGCTTCGGCGTCACCATGGAACAGGAAATTGAGAATCACGGGTCGTCCTACCACCGGGAAAACGCACAGCCCGATCATATCTACAATCAGGTTTTCTGCCGTGATGGGGACGATCTCGCCGGCTTCCACGCTTTTTTGGATCATCTTTTCCAACTTAGGCACATTTTGTATCACCTTTTCAGATTCGAAGATCTGTACAATGTTTTCATGATTTCTGTGCATTTCATTCAGAATGAAATTGGGCAGATAAATATTTTGCTCAAGCATGGCGATGTAACTCGTTACAAACTTCTCGATGAACATGAAAACATCATCGTTGTTCTGAAGATGGAGGTTGATCTGTTGGAACAGGTTGCTGATAAGATTCCTGAATATGGTAATGAAAAGTTTGTCCTTGGAACGAAAATAATAATGAAGCAACGCCTTGTTGATCCCTGCCCGGTCGGCAATTTCCTGCATACGGGCACCATCCATTCCTTTTTCAAGAAAAACGCTTTTGGCCGCTTCCAGAATTTGCTCTTCGGTTGTTTTACTATTTTCTTTTTCGTTTTCCATTTGATTTAACTTTTTGATTTAACCAAATGGTTTAATCAATTGGACAAAAGTACACATCTTTTTGAAACTTCCAAATAAATTTTGATCTTTTTGATTTTTTATCGAGAAAATATCATGATAACGAATAGCAAACCAGCGTGTTAATACGATGTTAAATTTTTTGCAAAACAGAACGGTTTTTGCTGACAAAGGGATTCGGATTTCATCTCAAGATATTAAATACAAGTATATTATGATGATAATGTTACTAATTCTTAACAAAAGAAGAAATAAAACATTTTTATCTTATTTTTGACAAAAATTCGTGATCATGGCAACAAAAAATAAACCGGAGGCTAAGAAAAACAAGGAACAACTCACCTGGGCTTTTACAAAAGAAAACTATAAGATTATGTTTATCGGACTGGCACTTCTGGTATTGGGTTTTGTGCTGATGATCGGCGGCGGTTCAGACACCATCACGAAATTCGAACCATCCATCTTTGATTTTCAAAGGATCACACTGGCGCCTATTTTAATTCTGGCCGGATACGGTGTTGAGATCTACGCTATTATGAAACTTCCCAAAGAAAAAAATCAATAAATAATTTATGAGCTGGCTCCACGCGTTTATTCTTTCCATTGTAGAAGGAATTACAGAGTTTTTACCTATTTCGTCCACCGGGCACATGATTCTGACCGAAGGCATTCTGGGAATGCGGAATACCGATTTCGGGCAGGCTTTTATCATCAGCATCCAGTTGGGAGCCATCTTGTCGGTGGTTGTGTTGTACTGGAAGCGGTTTTTCCAGACGCTGAAATTCTATTATAAGCTGTTTATCGCCTTTCTGCCTGCCGCTTTCTTTGGCCTCTTGCTCGGACATTATATCGACGATCTGCTGCAAAGCGTTTATGTGGTCGCTGTAATGCTGATCCTCGGTGGTGTCATTCTGTTGTTTGTGGACGAATGGTTCAATAAGCCGAGTCCGGACGATGAGGTCACTTTTAAAAAGGCGCTGATCATAGGTTTTTATCAGGTGCTTGCTATGATCCCGGGGGTGTCGCGTTCGGCAGCCACCATCGTAGGCGGGATGCAGCAAAAACTGACCAAAAAGACGGCTGCTGAATTTTCGTTTTTCCTGGCGGTTCCCACCATGTTTGCTGCCACAGGTTATAAATTGCTCGAAGAATACAAAGCCATCAACATACATAATATTAATATTTTGATTTTTGGTAACGTGATCTCTTTTATTGTTGCCATGATCGCCATCAAATCGTTCATCAGTTATTTAACCAACCACGGATTTAAGATTTTCGGATATTACCGGATCATTGTGGGGTTGGCTATTCTTTTGCTGTATGCTTTTGGCGTGAACTTAACCATTCACTGATGCAATTTAATTTTCCGGAAGGAGAAGTTTTATTACTGGACAAACCCGTGGACTGGACATCTTTCGATGTCGTGAACCTGCTGCGTGCCTTTATCCGCAAAGTGTATCATCTGAAAAAATTGAAAGTCGGCCATGCCGGAACGCTGGATCCGATGGCTTCCGGTCTTTTGATCCTTTGTACCGGAAAAATGACAAAACAGATCGATACCTACCAGGGCATGGATAAGGTCTACGTAGGCCGGATGCAGCTGGGAGCCACCACCCCATCTTTTGATGCGGAAACCGAGATCGATCATCAATTTGATGTTTCAGGAATCACGATGGAAATGCTTCAAGCTGCGAGCGAAAAATTTCTGGGTGAAATCGAGCAGGTTCCGCCGATTTATTCCGCCATTAAGATCAAAGGACAAAGAGCATATATGTATGCGCGGAATAATGATGAATTGAAGTTAAAATCCCGAAAGGTGACGATTCATGAATTCAAAATTTTAAACGTTGAATCCCCTTTTGTGGACTTTTCCGTCCGTTGTAGTAAAGGAACCTACATCCGCGCACTGGTTCGTGATTTTGGCGAAAGTCTGAATAACGGCGCTTTTCTCACCGCCTTAAGGCGCACACAAATAGGAGATTACAAGCTCACTTCTGCCTGGACCATCGAAACTTTCAAGCAGGAAGTCCTGCGGCAGGCGGCTTCGGAGAATGCCAATTCGGAGTAATTTACTGGCATTCATTTTTCTGAAGTTTTTCGAGCTTGACATCGCCCTTAAAATTAACTACCTTTGCAAACTTTTTGTTCCTAAATTTTTGACACGGTTAAATTTATTAAAGTTCTGAAAAATAAGCAGTAATGAAATTATCTCAATTCAATTTTAACCTACCTAAAGAATTAATTGCAAAATATCCTCCGAAGGATCGTGACGCCGGAAGGATGATGGTGGTCGATCGTCAAAAACAAAGTATTGAGCATCTTCAGTTTAAGGATATTTTGAATTATTTCAATGATGGAGATGTTTTTGTGATTAACAATACCAAGGTGTTTCCAGCCCGGTTATACGGGGAAAAGGAAAAAACGGGTGCGAAAATCGAAGTTTTCCTGTTGCGGGAGCTCGACAAAAACAGCCGCCTTTGGGATGTCTTGGTAGATCCGGCCCGGAAGATCAGAATTGGTAATAAGTTGTATTTCGGAGATGACGAAACCCTTGTTGCTGAAGTGATCGACAACACCACTTCCCGGGGCCGTACCCTTCGTTTTCTGTTCGACGGACCCTACGAAGAGTTCAAAAAAACGCTTCAGAATCTGGGAGAGACCCCGTTACCGAAAATTCATAATCGTCCCGTTGAGCCGGAAGACGAAGTGCGTTTTCAGACCATTTATGCAAAACATGAAGGGGCTGTAGCTGCCCCCACCGCCGGTTTGCACTTCTCAAGGGAAATGATGAAACGACTGGAGATTTCAGGTGTTACGTTTGCCGAACTCACCTTGCATACCGGTTTGGGTAATTTCAGGTCCATCGAGGTAGAAGACCTTACGAAACATAAAATGGATTCTGAAGAAATGTTCATCACACAGGACAGTGTGAATGTTATCAACAGCGCCTGGGAAAATAAACACAAGGTTGTTTCTGTAGGTACTACAAGCCTGAAAGCGCTGGAAACCGCAGTTTCCATTACCGGTAAAATAAAACCTTTCAAGGGCTGGACCAATAAATTTATCTTCCCGCCCTATGAATTTCGCACTGCCAACGCGCTGGTCACCAACTTCCATCTGCCGTATTCACCCATGTATATGATGGTTTCGGCCTTCATGGGATATGAGTTTGCCAAGGAAGTGTACCAGGTAGCCGTGAAGGAAAAGTACAATTTCTTTACTTACGGCGATGCGATGTTGATTTTATAAATTCATTTGAAGTCGTAGCGAAAAGAGGCCCTGCATGTTTTGTGCAGGGCTTTTTTATTGATGTAAAACGGGGGCTTAAAAAAGAAGAAATCGTAATATTGTACAAAATCATTTTCTCATGGAAGTTTACATCATCATCGTAGCAGGAGGCAAAGGACAACGGATGGATCATCAGATGCCCAAACAGTTTCATTTGTTGGGCGGACGTCCCGTCGTGATGCGAACTTTCGAAGCTTTTTCGGATTTTTACGGAAAAGCAAAATTCTTGCTGGTGCTTCCGGGAAATGAAATCGGACGTTGGAAGCATTTGCGCTATGAGTTTGGATTTGAAGTGCCGCACGAAATTGTGGAGGGCGGCCCTACAAGGTTCCATTCGGTGAAAAATGCCCTGGCCCTGGTTCCGGAGAAATGTCTTGTTTTCATTCACGATGCCGTACGTCCGCTGGTGGATAAAACGACCATCGCCAATTGCCACAGGACAGCAAAAATTCATGGAAATGCCATTCCCGTGGTGCCATCGACCGAATCGCTGCGGATGGTGGAAAACGGACTGAGCCGGGCTGTCAATCGTGAAAATTTTAAAGCTGTTCAGACACCGCAGGTTTTTTATTCCTCTTTGATCAAAAAAGCTTACGCTCAGACTTACAATGACCAGTTTACCGATGATGCTTCAGTGATGGAAGCCATGGGAACTCAGCTGCATATTGTGGAAGGGCATCCGGATAATATCAAAATCACCCGGCCCGGAGATCTGGGCTATGCCGAAACAGTGCTGGCAACAAGAAATGGATGACCTGGATGATGTGCTTCTGAGTTTCCTGTCAAGTTTTCATAATATTGTCGAACAGGTTTTTATCTTGTGTGATATAGTTTTATATTTGCCATCTGTATGAAAGAAAAGGAGTTACTGGCGAAATATTTACCTCCCCAGGTGGTAGATACCGTATTGGAGGAAATTATCCGGCACCGGGTACATTTTAAAATTACGCGGAGCCGGAAAACCAAGCTGGGAGATTTCAGGCCCCATTTCCATGGTGCGAATCCACGTATTTCCGTTAACAACGATTTAAATCCGTATGCTTTTTTTGTGACTTTCATCCATGAGCTTTCGCATCTGCTGGCCTATGAGAAATACGGTCACCTAAGGCAACCACACGGAACGGAATGGAAAGGAATTTACAAAGAACAGCTGGCGAGGTTTCTTGGGAAAGAGATCTTTCCGCCGGATCTGGAAAAAGTTCTGATGAAACATCTGAAAAGAATCAAAGCATCAAGCCACTCCGACCTGGAGTTGACCCGGGCTTTTCAGAAATACGATACACATCAGATCTTGCGACTGGAAGATATGCAACAGGGAGATATTTTTGTCTTTCAGCAGGACCGGAAGTTCAAGATTCTGGAAAAAGTAAGAAAGCGTTACAAATGCCAGGAAATTGCCAACAACAAAATCTATCTTTTCAACGCGTTGACGCCGGTAGAAAGACATGAGTGAAATCCTCTTTCAAAAATTATCGAGAATCATTGTAAATCAAAGGTTTATTTGTTTTTTAGTCTTGGCATTTCCGCTTAAATTGTTTTCCGGGATCTTACAAGAAATCGGGTTTAAACTCGTTTTTTTGGTAAATTCTGTTAAATTTGCCTAGCTAAAAAAATTACCATGGACAATTATTACTGTGTTATCATGGCCGGGGGAGTAGGTTCCCGATTCTGGCCCATGAGCCGTACAGCTTTTCCGAAGCAATTTATTGACGTTTTGGGTATGGGCAGGACACTGATCCAAATGACTTTTGACCGTGTTTGCAAAGTCCTCCCGCCGAAAAATATATTTATCGTCACAAATGATTCCTACAAAGATCTGGTGTTAAAACAACTGCCGGAGATAGACCCTTCGCAAGTATTGTGTGAACCTTCAAGGCGGAATACGGCTCCCTGCATTGCTTATGCCAATTATAAAATAAAGGAAGAAAATGAGAATGCTGTGGTGGTGGTGGCTCCTTCCGATCATGTGATCATCAATGAAGATGAATTTGTAAGAGATATCAAAACCGCGTTGCATGCCGCCGAAAAAAACGACTGGTTGATTACGCTGGGGATTCTTCCCAGCCGCCCGGATACGGGTTACGGTTACATCCAGTTTGAGGATAAGATGGTTTATCCCGAAGATAACCGGCTGAGAAAAGTGAAAACTTTTACGGAGAAACCTTCGCTCGAAATTGCGAAATCTTTCATCGCCAGCGGCGATTTTCTCTGGAACTCCGGCATGTTTGTCTGGTCGCTGAAGAGCATCATGGCCGCTTTTGACAACTATCTGGGCGATGTGGATGCCTTGTTCCAAAAGGGGATCGGAAAGTATAACACCCCTGATGAAGAAAGCTTCGTTAAAGAAACGTATGCGGTTTGTAAAAATATTTCCATCGACTACGGCGTGATGGAACGCGCCAAGAACGTTTACGTGCTCAGCGTGGACTTTGGCTGGTCGGACCTGGGAACCTGGGGTTCGCTGTATGCCAACCGTGAAAAGGACGAAAACCAGAATGCCATCGTGGGCGACAATGTTATGGTTTACGATACGAAAAACTGTATCGTCAATATTTCGGATAAGAAACTTGTCGTTTTGCAGGGACTGGATGACTATATTGTCGTGGAAGAAGAAGGAGCCCTCCTGATATGTCGCAAACAGGACGAACAGCAGATCCGCCAGATTGTAAACGACGTGAAGGTCGAAAAAGGGGAAAAGTACATTTAGCATTTAATAGTGCCGCATTCCTTGCTGTCAGTAAAATCCTGAGCAATATTTTCCTATTTTTAAGGTTTGTATAGAGGTACTATTTTTGTCTCCTATGAAAAGACTTTTATCCTTTGTATTTCTTTTCAATATCCTGATTTTAACTGCGCTTCATGCTCAGGTGCCTGCTATCGGACAATGGAGAACCCATCTGCCGTACCAGAAAGTAATTGATGTGGCCGTAGCCGGAAACATTGTCTATGCAGCTACGCCTTACAGTCTTTTCACTTACAACACTCATGACGATCAGCTGGCTCCCTTTGGCAGGGTAAAAGGGCTGAACGACGTGGGGATATCGAAGATCGCCTATGATCCGCAGGAGCAGCTCCTGATGGTCGCCTATACCGATGCCAACATCGATCTGATAGACAACAAAGGGAATGTCGCAAACATCCCTGATATTTACAATAAAGCCATGCTGGGCGTCAAGACCATCAACAACATTTATTTTGACGGGAATCTGGCCTACCTATCCTGTAGTTTTGGGATTGTGGTGGTGGATTTAAGCAAGCAGGAAATAAAAGATACTTACTATATCGGAGACAACGGGAGTGCCATGAAAGTGATGGATTTTACGGCCAATGATACTTCCTTTTTTGCTGCTACAACTAAAGGCATTTTCTATGCAAACCGTTCTGCTTCCAACCTCGCTGATTTCCACCAGTGGCATCAGGACATGCGCTTTTCCCATCCCGATCAGACTTTTAACCTGGTTACGGCTTTCGCCGGAAAAGTATATGCCAATTATTATTCCGGCTCCTGGAACGGTGACACGCTTTATGTTTTCAACGGAAAAACCTGGAATTATTTCGAACCGTTAAATCATGAAAGGCACAGCCAACTAAATGCAGAATCCAATGAATTATTACTGGTAAACCGCTATTCGGTCAATGCCTATGATGCCAACGGGAAGAACATTCTTCACATTGATAATCCGCTGGGTTCCGGATTTGAACCGCTGGCCGCTCAGGGAGAGGTAAATTCTTCTATTTGGATCGGTACCAACGCCCGCGGTTTGCTGGAATCTTCCAACCAGGGGGCCAACGATCAGTTTTTTGAACCGAACGGGCCGGGAACTACCAACGTATTTGACCTGAACGCTGCCGGCAACAATGTTTGGGTTGTGCCGGGAGGTTACCAGTCAGACTGGTCGAAAGCGTATATTCATGACGGTGTCTTTTCTTTTGTGGACGGGCAATGGAAGACTTTTGACCCATCGAATACACCGGCTTTTGATACCATCTCCGATTGGGTTTGTGTGAAGGTGGATCCTGCCAATCCGGAAGTAGCCTATGTAGGAACCTGGCAGACCGGTGTCCTGAAATTTGAAAATAACAAACTGACAACCATTTATTCAAGAGATAATAGCAGTCTGGAACCGTGGGTGGCCAACACCAGCCTGGTCAACATCAGTGGGATGGATTTCGACAGCCAGCATGATCTCTGGGTGGCCAACTCGGGGGCCTATGATCTGTTGTCGGTGCTGGAAAGCAATGGACATTGGAAGTCTTTTAACCTGGGAAGCAGCCTCAGCGGCATTGATATCGGGAAACTGATGGTGGACCAGAACAATGATGTCTGGATTATCAAAAGGAACAACGGAATGCTGATCGTCTATTCCTTCAACGGCACGCCGGATGATCCTTCCGACGATCAGGTGAAAGTGTTGGGTTCCGGTACAGGAAACGGCAATCTTCCCGGAAGTGGTGTGTATTCCATGGCGACGGACAAAAACGGCGAAGTCTGGGTGGGAACCGATGCCGGGGTGGCGGTATTTTATAATCCTGCCAATATTTTTACGTCGGGCAGTGATTTTGATGCTCAGCAAATCCTTGTCCCCAGAAACGACGGTTCGGGCCTGGCCGACCTGCTGCTGGCTTCTGAAACGGTGACGGCTATCACTGTGGATGGTGCCAACCGGAAATGGATCGGAACCAAACGCAGTGGTGTTTTCCTGCTCTCGGCGGATGGGCTGAAACAGATCTATCATTTCACAACGGCCAACAGTCCGCTGCTTTCGGATAATATCACAGGCATTACCATCGACAAAGACGGCGAAGTTTTCATTGGTACGGATAAAGGGCTTATTTCCTTCCGCGGAACGGCAACAGAAGGCCAGGGCACCAACAGCGACGTGTATGCTTTCCCAAACCCGGTGCGACAGAATTATACCGGCCCGATCGCCATCAAAGGTTTGGTGACGGACGCCGATGTGAAAATCACAGACTCATACGGAAATCTTGTTTATGAAACCAAAGCCAGCGGCGGACAGGCCATCTGGTATGGTAACAATCTGGACAATCGAAGAGTCAGTACAGGCGTTTACATGGTGTTTATCACCAACAGCGACGGTTCGCAGACGCAGGTGACAAAAATCTTGGTGATTCATTGAAAAAGCCTGATGTCCGGATCCCGAAGGAGGGAATAAATAAAAACTGCTTGCAGACATGAACTTAACCACACGGGGCATCGTTTTAAATAAAGTGAAATACGGGGAATCCTCGCTGGTAGTGAAGGTTTTTACCGAAGAGCTGGGTTTGCAGTCATATCTGGTAAAAGGGGTGAACAGCAAGAATGCAAAACTGAAACCTTCACTTTTTCAGCCGCTATCACTGTTGGAAATGGTGGTTTACCACAAAGGGAGCCATGGGTTACAACACATCAAAGAAGCACGGATTTCCCAACCCTGGCAGCACATCCCGTTTTCGCCCGAAAAGCAAAGTATCCTGATGTTTCTGGATGAAGTCCTGTACAAAACCATCCGTCACGAAACCCCTGACAAAGCATTGTTTCAGTGGATTTATCATGCCCTGGTGTGGTTTGATCTTGAAGAGAAAGACTTTCTGAATTTTCACCTGCTTTTCCTCATGCAGCTTACCCGTTTTTTGGGTTTTTCTCCCAAACGTGAAATTTCAGGAACCACAGCGCCGCCCTTTTTTGATATGCAGGAAGGTTATTTCGTGCGGACAAATCCCGGACATCCGTATTATCTGGAAAGCCGGCAGGCGGAGGTTTTTTTCACGTTGACGCAAACAGGTCTGGATGGATTGAAAACTTTCCATATCAACAATATCCTGCGCCGTGCCATGCTGGATGCACTGATCACCTATTACCAGCTGCATTTACCGGAGCTGGGAAAAATCAAATCGTTGGAAATTTTGCGTATAATGAGTGAGACAGGAAAAGCTATTTAGCCTGACCTTCTTCAAATTTCATGCTGAAAACCGTTTCAAATTCCCGGATGAGACGTTGTTTCACCTCTTGAAGGCCGACCGGATGTCCCAACTCCTTTTGCATCGATGTCACCCCTTTGTTGGAGATCCCGCAAGGGATGATCATCTGAAAATAATCGAGGTCGGTGTTGACGTTTAATGCCAGTCCGTGCATGCTGATCTTCCGGTGAATCCTCAATCCTACAGCGGCGATTTTCCGTGCCTTTCCCGGTTTGGTAGCGTCGAGCCAGACTCCCGCCGCATTTTCGATCCGTGAACCCGAAAGCCCGTAATGGCGCATGGTACGGATGATGGCGGATTCAATTCCAAACACAAACTCTTTGGGTGAAACCGGAACTTTTTCCAGATCAAAGATGGGATAAACCGTCAGCTGACCGGGACCGTGATAAGTAATATCGCCACCGCGATCAATGGGGAAAAAGGAAATGCCTTTTTCTTTCATCACCGCATCGGAGATCAACAGGTTTTTCCTTTCACCATTTTTGCCAAGGGTGAAAACGTGATTGTGCTCGCAGAGCAACAGCCGGCTTTCGGTTTTTTCTCCCTTTTCCTTAGCTTCCAGAATGTTGTTGAACAGTTGTATTTGGTAATCCCAGGCTTTTTTATATTCGACAGGCCCTAAATCTTCCCATTTTGCTTGAAAAATTCCGTCAGACATCACTGCTTCTTTGTTTGGGGAACATGTTTTTCTGCATGATACGAAGAGCGCACCAACGGTCCGCTTTCCACAAAGTCAAAACCTTTTTCGATCCCTACTTTATGATAGTTTTCGAACTGTTCCGGTTTGATAAATTCTTTGACAGGCAGATGCTTTTTCGTGGGTTGCAGATATTGTCCGATGGTGAGGACACTCACCCCTACGGCCCGCAGATCATCCATCAACTCATATACTTCTTCGGGTGTTTCCCCGATGCCTACCATAATCCCTGATTTGGCTACAGTTCCGGAAGCAGCAACGTATTTCAAAACATCAAGACTGCGGTCGTATTTGGCGCGGCTGCGGGTCCAGGGGGTAATGCGTCTTATGGTTTCCAGGTTGTGTGAGATTACTTCAGGACCTGCATCGATCACCTGCTGAATCAGCTCTTCGTGTCCGTCAAAGTCGGGAATCAACGTTTCGATGGTAGTTTCGGGGCAAAGCTCTTTGATCTTGCGGATGGTCATAGCCCAGATTTCGGCGCCGCCGTCTTTCAGATCATCACGATCCACCGACGTTAAAACGGCATGTTTCAGATTCATGGACCTGACGGTTTCAGCAACGCGTAACGGTTCGCCCCAGTCGGCGGGCAACGGTCTGCCTGTTTTTACATTACAAAAACTGCAAGCCCGGGTGCAAATATCTCCCAGGATCATCAACGTAGCCGTTCCACGACCCCAGCATTCGTGCATATTGGGACAATGGCCGCTGGTGCAGATGGTGTGCAGTTTTTTCCTCTCTACAATTTCCTTGACTGATATATATTCTTTCCCGGAAGGCACTTTTATTTTTAGCCAATCGGGTTTGCGGAGTATCGTATTTGAATTTTCCATGATGTCTTTGCTCACGTTAACGGCTGCAAAATTAGGCAAAATTGGGCGCCGTCGTCAACGGAAGGGTGTCGGATTTGCACTTCCCCTCCGGGGATGTTCTGGAGCTATCGCTCAGGGCGCTTTTCAAACGTTTCGGAATTTTATTTTTTAGCATTTTAAAACCATTTTTTCAATCGGTTTTTACCTACTTTTGTATAGGATTTATCGGGAAACAGCGGACTTTTCATGTACAAAAAGAATTATTCGGGGCGTAAGTATTTGGTTATTGGCATTTTTGTGACGATTGCCCTTATTTTTTTGATCCGGCTGTTTTATTTGCAGGTCGCCAGCAACCAGTACCAGCTTTCTGCCAGAAATATCGCACTGAGAAGAATCGTGGAATATCCTCCCCGCGGCAGAATTTTCGACCGGAGCCATCATCTCCTGGTATACAATGATGCGGTTTATGATCTGATGGTCATTCCCCGTCAGGTAAAGAATATAGACACAACCAAGTTTTGTCAGTTGCTGGGAATCACCAGGTCTTTTTTTATTGATCAGATGAAAAAGGCGGAGAACTATTCCTACTACAAACCGTCGGAATTTTTAAAGCAGCTTTCGAAAAAGGAAAAGGGCCCCATTGAAGAGGTAATGTATGAATTTCCGGGATTTTATTTCCAGACCAGAACACTCCGGCACTACCCCGAGCCTATTGCTGCCAATGTGTTGGGGAATGTCGGCGAGGTGAGCGATAATGATTTGAGGAAAGATAACTATTACAGTTCGGGAGATTATATCGGAAAATCCGGAATTGAAAAATATTATGAAAAAGAACTGCGCGGAAAAAAAGGTTCGCGGATTGTGGAGGTCAATGTCCATAATATTGTCAAGGGAAGTTTTCAGAACGGCAAATTCGACACGCTGGCTATTCAGGGAGAGGATGTTACCCTGGGTCTGGATGCCAGGCTTCAGGCCTTTGGACAGAGACTCATGGTGAACAAAACCGGGAGCATTGTGGCGTTGGATCCCAATACAGGGGAGATCCTGGCCATGGTGACAAGTCCTTCCTACGATCCGAATCTGCTGGTGGGACGTTCCCGCTCGGAAAACTATATAAGATTATTAAATGATAGTCTGAAACCATTGATGAATCGTGCCGTTTTGGGCGCGTATCCACCGGGATCTACCTTTAAACCGGTGAACGCATTAATTGCCCTGAACAATGGGGTGATTACGGCCGGCACCATGTTTACCTGCCAGGGAAAAGCTTCAGTACCCATTGCCTGTGATGAAAACCACGTCTCTCCGCTAGATATGATCACAGCCATTGCTGTTTCGTGTAACAGCTATTTCTGGAAAACATTTAAGCGGATCATGGATAATCCCAGGTTTACAGACATGCATGATGCTTATGTGGATTGGTACAATAAGGTAAAAACCTTTGGTTTCGGCGAGACATTTAACACAGACATTCCCTACGAAAGACCCGGTAATATTCCGTCGAAACGTTATTTTGATAAACTCTACAGGGGAAGCTGGAATGCACTTACTGTCCGTTCCTTAAGCATCGGTCAGGGAGAGATCCTGGTGACTCCCATTCAAATGGCCAACGAGGCGGCCATCCTGGCTAACAGAGGGTATTACATTGATCCTCATTTCATTGAGTCGATAGGTAATGATGATACCGTGCCGGCCCGGTTCACAAAAAAACATTATGTCGCTGTGCAGAACCCATTGTATTATAAACAAGTCATCGAAGGGATGGAAAAAGTTTTTGATTCCAGTATCGGTACGGCGCGTTTTTATAAAATGGATAGTGTTCCACAGGCAGGGAAAACGGGGACAGCACAGAATCCGCATGGCAAAGATCATTCTCTTTTTATCGAGTTTGCACCAGTCGACCATCCTAAAATTGCCATTGCGGTTATTATCGAAAATGCAGGCTACGGAACTACCTGGGCAGCGCCCATTGCCAGCCTGATGGTGGAAAAATACCTCACCGGAAAAATTACAAGGAAGAAACTGGAAGAAAGAATGTTAAAGGCTGATTTAAATCACGATCCAAAACCATGAACAGAAGAGGTAGTGTCATAGGAAGTCCCGACTGGCTGTTGCTGGTTTTGTATTTGGCCCTGGTGGTTTACGGGTGGCTCAGTATTTATTCTGCCACGGCTTCCGGCGAGACGGCCAAAGTGTTTGACCTCTCTCAGCGTTATGGCAAGCAACTTCTGTGGATCGGTCTGGCATTCATCCTGGGATTTTCCATCTTGCTGATTGATGCAAAATTTTTTTCAGCCTTAGCTTATGTGATCTATGGGATAATGATCCTGGTTTTGATAGCGGTGCTTGCCTTCGGAGCTACAGTGGCAGGATCAAAATCATGGTTCCAGTTTGGTTCTTTTGCGTTGCAACCCGGAGAGTTTGCCAAGTTTGCGACGGCGCTGGCTTTGGCAAAATATTTAAGTCTGGTGAATGTGGATATGCGAAGCCTCAAGACAAAGGTGATGGCCATGGTAATTATCGTTACTCCTGCCTTGCTCATCCTGATGCAGAACGATACGGGTTCGGCATTGGTTTATGTCGCCTTTATCCTCGTACTTTTCCGTGAGGGTCTTTCAGGAATTACGATCGTTTCGGGCATCATAGCCACCCTGTTATTCATCGCCACGGTCATTTTCGGAGAAGTTTACATAGCTGTCGCACTGATTGTGTTGGTCGTTCTTGGTTTCCTGATCTTTAAAAAAGTACGCAAGAGCTGGAGTGCCTTATTGGTAGGATTATCCTTGTCGTTGATTTTTGTCTTCAGTGTGCACTATACTTTTAACAAAGTATTAGAACAACATCAACGTGTCAGGATCCAGGTGATGCTGGGTTTGAAGAAAGATCCGCTGGGAGCAGGGTATAACGTGAACCAGGCGAAAATTGCCATCGGCTCAGGCGGGTTGACCGGCAAAGGCTATTTTAAGGGGATGCTTACGCGGAATCATTTTGTTCCGGAACAAAGCACTGACTTTATTTTTTGCACCATTGGCGAGGAGCGCGGCTTTCTCGGTTCGGCGGTGCTGATTGTGTTATTTTTGGCGCTGATGATCAGGGTCATTCAGCTGGCGGAACGACAGCGATCGTCTTTCAGCAGAATATACGGCTATGGTGTGGCGTCGATCTTTTTCTTCCATTTCGCGGTAAATGTCGCCATGACCATCGGTCTGGCACCGGTGGTGGGAATTCCTTTGCCGTTCTTTAGTTACGGCGGCTCTTCGCTTTGGGCTTTTACCATCCTGCTGTTTATTTTCATCAAACAGGATGCGGACCGTTTGAATGTATTGTAATTTTCGGATTGGTTATCTCGATTTTCTTCCCTTCCATTCATAGGAAAAAAAGAGTCCTTTCAGTGCGGCCACAGGAATGTAAAAAGGATAGATGATCTCGAAAGGAAGCATATATTTCAGCAACTTTCCTTTATTTGAAAATTCTCCGAAGGCTTCCAGCAACGGCAGGTCGATGAATAGTTTCAGCAATACAAAAAGCAGGAAGATCGATAATACCCAGGGGATAAAAAGGCCTAACAGAAAACAAAGGGCCAAAAGGAAGTTAAAGGTGAAAACGACAAAAGCCACCAAAATCGGCCAGGGCTGGTCATAAGCTTTGGCTTTGGAACCCCAGCGGATCCTTTGTTTCATAAACGTCTTAAAGGTTTCAGGAGCCTGGGTACGGATGATGGAGGCTCTATTTTTCAGGAAACGAATGGTATGGCTTCCATATTTCCGGGTGAGATACTGGATCAGGAAAACATCATCGCCGGAAGCGTATTCCTGCTTCTGGGCTTCTGCGCCGGCTTCCAGGAAAGCATCTCTTTCAAAAGCCAGGTTGGCACCGTTGCCCATAAACGGTAGCCCGAAGGCCCCGGAGCCTGCACCGGAAGCGACAAGACTCATGAATTCGAAGGAAAAGAACTTCTGGAAAAAGCCTTTTTCTTCATCATAAACCACGGCGCCGAAGATCAGCAACGGATGTTCCTGCTCATAAAATGAAACCACATACGTCAGCCAGTTTTTGCCGGCAGTGCAATCTGCATCCGTGCAAACGATCAGGTCTCCGGAAGCAAACTGAACGCCTTCCAGCAATGATTGTTTCTTTCCGTGACCGGAAGCATTCAGCAGGGTGATTTTTATTTTCGGTTTTCTGTTTATAAATTCCTTAATGATCTCCTGACTTTTATCCGTAGAGTGATCGTTGACAAGAACAATTTCCCATAGTTTTTCAGGTAAAGTCTGCTCCATCAGGCTGTTGAGGAGGTTTTCAATGTATTGCTCTTCGTTTCGGAAAGCCACCACCACACTGATCCGGGTGCTGAAATTGCGCGTGGAAGCCGTAAAAACTTTCATCCGGTACCACCCAATGGTAAACACCAAAAGCACCAGGAAGTACAGCAGCGCACTTGCCCCGAGGATGAAGATAAAAACCCTAGCTGTCATGGTTGTTCCTGAAAAATTTTAGCTTAAAGATAAAAAATACTCCCAACATGGAGGGAACGGCAAGGTTAAGAAACCAAAGTATGGACGAAGCGGCCACCACTTGCTCCATGACGTAGTCCGAAAGCATGGCTCCGCTGAAGTAAAGTCCAAAGACATACAAGCTTACGGAACCCCTTACCCCCAGCTCTGACAAGGCAATGGTCGGGATGATCGACATGACCAGATAGATCGCACTGATGACGACCATGGCTTCAGGATAGCTGATCCTGATCCCGAACATCCTGAAGAGAATAAAAAACTGGAATGAGAAAATAAGATAGCGGGCAATACTGATAAACAAAATATTCAGCAGTAGTGGCGCCTCATACCAGGTAAAAATCTCCACATAGCGCTCAATTTTGTAATAGATCCTGCTGCTGATCTTTTTGATGAGGACGGAGAAAGTCGAGAAATTCAAATAAGCAAAGATCATGACGGCGATGGTAAAAAGCGCGGTCATAATCACACCGGAATAGGCCCAGTCGTTCATCAGGTGATACTGTATCAACCACTTGTGGATGAAAACCAGCAAGGCAAAGATCCCGAAAAAAAGGGTGGTCAGAAACTGAGCCAGGCTTCCCAGCATGGTGATGAGCGTGGCCTGAATGCGGTTTGCTTTTTTCAGGATAAAAATCCGGCCCAAATAGTCACCCACGCGGTTCGGCATGAACATACTGACTGAAATCCCAGCCAGAACGGCTTTCAGTGCATTTCCAAGGCTAACCTCTTCCAGTCGGGCGATGAGCAGTTTCCATTTATAACTCTCCAGCAGCAGATTTATCGGAATCAACAGCAAAACCAGCAAGAATAAAAGTTGAAAGGTTCTTTCTCCCGTAAGGACCTTAAAATTCTCCCAGAGCGTAAGCAAGTTGTGCTTGTAAAACAACTGGTCGTACAGATAGTAAAGGGTCAGCACTAAAATGACCAGACGGATAAGGATGTTGTATGTTTTGCTTAATTTTGCCATAAAAAGAGCCCTTGGCTAAAGAGAGAATTATATTGGGAATTGACCCCGGAACCAACATTATGGGTTACGGTCTGGTGCAACAAAAAGGCAACAAGATCCTTTTGATCACCATGGGGATTTTGAAGCTGAGCCAGTACAGTAACCATGCGTTAAAATTAAAAAAGATTTTCGAACGCACACTGAGTCTGGTGGAACAATATCACCCTGACGAGCTGGCGATTGAGGCTCCCTTTTACGGAAAAAATGTTCAGTCGATGCTCAAATTGGGCCGGGCGCAGGGGGTGGCCATGGCTGCAGCGCTATACAAAGAGCTGCCGATCTTCGAATATTCGCCCAAGAAAATAAAACAGGCGATCACCGGAAACGGAAATGCATCCAAAGAACAGGTGGCCGGCATGCTGAAAACCATTCTCAGCTTTCAGGATATTCCCGAACATCTGGATGCCACGGACGGCCTCGCAGCTGCCGTGTGTCATTTCTTTCAGGGCAACAACGCCGGCAGTGAGAAAAAAAGCTATAACAACTGGAAAAGTTTTATCAACGACAATCCCGACCGTTTGAAATAATCCGTGATTTACATAAACTCCCCGAGGCCTTCAGTTTTCCCTACAACCAGGATTTTCATTTTATCAAAATTGAGATATTTCCTTGCGGTTTTCTGTAGCTCTTCAGGCGTAATCTGCATCATTTCATCCAGCTCTTTCTTATAGATGCCGAACTCCATGTCCAGTTCCAGACTTTTCATGAAACGGTCTGCCAGCGAAAAAGGTCCGTCGAAGTAACGGAGATAAGACCCGTAAACATAATTTTTCACCACAGTCAGCTCTTCCTGCGAAACAGGTTCTTGCGACAGAAGCTCCATCTGATGTTTTATTTCCCGGATGGCAGCGGCAGTATGGTTAGCATTGACTTCCGTGGCGACGGCCATATAATTGGCATGCTTGAAATTTTGAATGAAAGAGTTCACACCGTAAGTATATCCTTTGTCTTCGCGCAGGCTGCTCATGAGCCGGGACCCGAAATATCCTCCGAAGACCGTGTTGAGCAAATTCAGTTTCGGATAATCGGGATGATGCCGGTTCAGCGTTGTGGTACCGATCCGCAAGGCCGATTGTAGTGCATTTTCCTTCTCAAGAAAATTAACTTTCTGAGAAACGGTTTTTGTGTAGTTGTCTTTCAACGCCACAGAGCGGTCGTCTTTTCTCCAGAGATCGCCCAGCACCACTTCTAATTTTTTCAGTAATTCATCTGTGATCTTCCCGCTCAGCATGAGATAAGCGTTTTGCGGACGGTAGTATTTTTCGTAGAAGTCCAAGACTTGTTCCTGCTGCAACTTTCCGAAATCATCTTCTCTGAGCACCTGTCCGTAAGGAGAATTTTCGCCGAATATCAATTTATTAAACTCCAGGGAAGCACGGTAGCTTACCTTTTGGATGTTGACCAGGAAATTCTGTTTTTTCCGTTCTTCGTAAAGTGTAATTTCATTTTTCTGAAAAGAAGCTTTGGTCAGGATTTCTGCCATCAGCGACAACAGCTTGTCGTAGTATTTTGTAAGGGCTATCAGGGTGAGTCCGGCGTTGTCCTTGCTGATGAACGGATCAAGATAAGCACCGTAAAAGTCGATGATGCCCGCAATCTCCAACGCCGTATGATTCTGCGTTCCTTCGCTGATGAGTTTGTTTACGGCATTGGCCTGAAGTTTCCGGTCCTGAAGTGCGTTGCCGGCTTCGAAAACTACATCCAGACGGGTGACTTCCTGTTCTTCGTCCCGGATCAGATAAACCGGCACGCCATTGCTCAGCATGACCTTTTCAGGCGCTTTGATGCTCAGCGACAAAGGCTTCCCCAGATCGGGGGCATTCAAACGGTTGGGGTGTATCTTGGAGTCCATCAGTTTTTTGCTTTGTAATTTAAAATGTTCATTTTGTCTTCCGTAAAGTATTCCTTTACGGCATTCTGAATGTCCTGAGCTGTAACGGAGCTGTACTTTCCCGGTTCTTTGTTAAACAGTCCCGCATCGCCCAGCATCTCAAAATAGCACAATCCCATGGCCTTTCCCAGCACGGAAATTTCAGAAAATACCAGGTTTGCTTCTGCTTTGTTCTTTACTTTCTGAAGCTCTTCCTCTTCGACAGGTTTCGTCATCAGCTTTTCCATTTCTTCCATAACAGCCTTTTCCACAGTTTCAAAGGGGGTGGAATTGTACAGCTTGCCGCTGACGACGAGCATTCCGCCATCCAGGTCACCGGTGATGTAAGCCTGCACTTCCGACAGCCATTGTTTTTCTTTTACCAGTGCCTGATAAAGCCTGGAGGAATTTCCGGTAGACAAAATATCACTGATCAGATCGCAGGTATAGTAACCTTTTTCCGTTCTTTTGGGCATGTGCCATGCCAAATAAAACGCATTCTGAGGGACCGGCCTTTCCACTTCGAGTTGCCGGGCTTCGGTTTGTACCGGTTCCTGCGGATATTCATGAGGAATCTCTTCCCCGGAAGGAATGGGGCCGAACCATTTTTCAGCCAGCGCTTTAATCTCATCAAGTTCTACATTTCCTGCCACACAAAGAATGGCATTGTTCGGGTTGTAATATTTATTATAGAAGCTTTTTACGTCCGGCATTTCGGCAATTTCAATGTGCCGGATGTCTTTTCCGATGGTGTTCCATTGATACGGATGCACTGTGTAAGCCAGCGGTTTTAGCAACAGGTAGACATCGCCGTAAGGTTGATTCAGGTAGTTTTGCTTGAATTCTTCTATCACCACCTGACGCTGCACATCCAGACTTTTTTCGCTGAAAGCCAGTGAAAGCATCCGATCCGATTCCAGCCAGAAAGCGGTTTCCAGATTGTTTTTCGGAATGGTCAGATAGTAGTTGGTGAAATCATTGTTGGTAAAGGCATTGTTGTCTCCTCCGGCATACTGCAGCGGGCTGTCGTAATTGGGGATGTTCACCGAGCCGCCGAACATCAGATGCTCAAACAGGTGGGCGAAACCGGTTTTGTCAGGATTCTCGTCGCGCGACCCTACCCGGTACAAAATATTAACGGCCACCATGGGCGTGTTCTTATCCTGGTGCACCAGAACCCTCAGGCCGTTCTCCAGCGTAAATCTGTCAAAATGCAACATAGTTCGTATCCTTTCCGGTTTCTCTGTTTAAAATCAGGTGCAAAATTAACGAATGTCGGGTTATGAACGCTTTTATCCCGATCAGAAAAAGGGTTTAACAGAAAATTAATTTTTGAAACGATGGTAAGACGATAGTCAGACTATGGTCACACGATAGTCAAACGGTCGTTCAGAGGTTATTGGTTATCACTTTTACTACCTATTGACCTGATGTAATTATTCAATTTAACATCAATGTTTTTAAGTGCACCGAGCAATCTTGTTAAAACCTCATCATCGACTAATTTCCTGTTTTTGGCTTTGGTAAGCCACGTTTGTGTTTCATATAAAGAACCTCTTGCGTAATAACTGAAATGTTTAGCTTCGTTATAATGAAACCTACCTAACCCTTCGCTTAAGTTAGCAGCAATGGAATCCGCAGCTCTGACAATTTGGCGACCCATGGTATCTTTAGCAAACTTGTCCCATGTTGCAACAAGACTCCAGACCTCTTCCCCCAACATCATTGCATCTTGATAAGTATTAAAATCCTCGAGTTTCATAATTATCAAATTTAGTTATTTGTCAGGTTTTTTAAACAACTGTCTGACAATGGCCTGACTATTGTTTGACAACTGTTTGACAACTGTCTGACTCTTGTCTTTAATGCGCCTCCAACCAGTTGCTGCCGGCATTCATGTCCACTTCGACGGGAATATCCAGTTCCATGGCGTGTTTCATCTTGTCTTCCACCATCCTTTTTACTTGTTCGATCTCATCTTTGTGGACGTCGAAAACAAGCTCATCATGAACCTGCATGATCATCCGGGTTTTTAATTTTTGTTTTTTGAGTTCTTTGAAGATGTTGATCATGGCCACTTTGATCATATCTGCCGAAGAGCCCTGGATCGGAGCGTTGATGGCATTTCGCTCGGCATAACCCCGAACGACCGCGTTGCCGGAGTTGATGTCGTTGATGTAACGCCGGCGCCCCAGGATGGTTTCGACGTAACCGTTTTGTTTGGCGAATTCCACAGTGCTTTTCATGTAAGCGTCGATGCCGGGATATTTTTCAAAATAACTCTGGATGATTTCAGCCGCTTCACGGCGTGAAATACCTAGCCGCTCTGACAACCCGAAAGCCGAAATCCCGTAAATGATGCCGAAGTTGACGGTTTTGGCCCGGCGACGCATCTCTTTGGAGATGTCGTGCGGTGGCAACCCATAAACGCGTGAGGCCGTTGCCGTGTGGATGTCCATACCTTTCCGGAAAGCATCCATCATATTATAATCTTTGCTCAGATGGGCGATGATACGCAACTCGATCTGCGAATAGTCGGCTGCCAGCAGCGTAAAATCGCTGTTGCGCGGGATGAATGCTTTGCGGATCTCCCGGCCGCGTTCGGTGCGGATGGGAATGTTCTGCAGGTTCGGATTGTTGGAACTCAACCTTCCGGTGGATGCCACTGCCTGGTTATACGAAGTATGGATGCGACCGTCGCGCTGGTTTACCAGCTGCGGTAATGCATCCACATAAGTGGATTTCAGCTTGGTCAGAGAGCGGTATTCCAGGATCTTTTCCACGATGGGATGCCGGTAAGAAAGTTTTACCAGAATGTCTTCGCCGGTGGAATATTGGCCCGTTTTGGTTTTCTTGGGTTTGTCGGAGATCCGTAGTTTGTCGAACAAAATTTCGCCCAGTTGTTTGGGAGAAGAGATGTTGAATTCTTCACCTGCCAGGTCCCAGATTTCTTTTATCAGGTCCGTGATTTCCTTCTCAAGCAAATCACCGAATTCCTTCAGCACGGGAATGTCCAGCTTCACGCCTTCCGTTTCCATGGATGCCAGCACCGGCACCAGGGGCATTTCTGTTTTTTCGAAGAGTTTCAGCGTGCCGGTTTCTTTCAGCAATGGCTCCAGTACCTGCCGGAGCTGCCAGGTGATGTCGGCATCTTCGGCAGCATATTCTTTGATGAGGTCAGCTTCCACGGTACGCATGCTAAGTTGCTTAACCCCTTTTTTCCCAATCAGGTTTTCGATGGGAACAGGCTTGTAGTTCAGATATTTTTCAGCCAGATAATCCATGTTGTGCCGCTGGTCGGGTTCCAGAAGATAGTGCGCAATCATGGTGTCAAAAAATTTGCCCTTGACTTCCACATCATACCATTGCAGCATGGAAATATCGAATTTGATGTTCTGGCCCGTTTTTTCGATGGCTTCGTTCTCGAAGACCTCTTTAAAAACAGCGACGGTTTTTACGGCTTCGTTGTAGGTTTCCGGAATGGGAATATAATAGGCTTCGTGCGGTGTAAAGCAGAAAGACATCCCTACCAGTTCTGCTGTGCTGGGATCGATGCCGGTAGTCTCCGTGTCGAAACAAAACGATTTTTGTCTGGATAGTTTTGTTGCCAGCTCTTTTGTTTTTTCCGGTGTGTCCAGGTAATGATACTGATGCGGCGTATTGTTGATGTTTTTCATGCCTGAATCTTCTTCCTCCGGTATTTCGAAGGAAAAATTCAGTTCCGGACCGGATTCCTCAGGCGGGTCGTTTTCCAGGGAAAGCTGGGTAAAAAACCGTTTGGCAAAGGTCCGGAATTCCAGTTCGTCAAAAAGTGTTTTCAGGGCTTCCACATCGGGAGCGGTAAGGCGCAGATCTTCCTCGTCAAATTCTACCGGTGCGTCGAGGAGGATGGTGGCCAGTTGTTTCGACTGAAGTGCCTGATCGGAAAAATTTTCGAGATTCTCTTTGAGTTTGCCCTTGAGCTTGTCGGTGTTTTTCAGGAGGTTTTCAACGGAGCCGAATTCGGCAATCAGCTTGGCGGCGGTCTTTTCGCCAACGCCGGGCACGCCGGGAATGTTATCCACGGCATCGCCCCAGAGACCTAAAATATCGATGAACTGCTCCGGCCGTTCGATGCCGTATCGCTCACAGACTTCCTTCACACCCATGACCTCCGGTTTCTGACCGCCTTTGGCAGGCTTGTAAAGAAGAATATGATCTGAAACCAGCTGGCCGAAATCTTTGTCGGGCGTCATCATGTAAGTGGTAAAACCTTCCTGTTCCGCTTTTTTTGCCAGCGTACCGATCACGTCGTCGGCTTCGTAGCCGTCGGCCAGCACGATGGGGATGTTCATGCCTTTGATGAGCTCCATCACGTAAGGGATGGAAGCGGCCAGGTCTTCGGGCATCTTTTCGCGGTTGGCCTTGTAATCTGCAAAATCTTCGTGACGCTGCGTCGGGGCCTGGGTGTCGAAAGCCACGGCAATATGGGTGGGCTGCTCCTTTTTCAGGATCTCCAGCAAGGTGTTGGCAAATCCCAGAATGGCAGAAGTATTTTGTCCTTTGGAAT